>DATKIY010000198.1:0-2153 GCA_035543875.1 Actinomycetes bacterium
CTGCCATCTCGTTCAACTTGATCGTCGAGGCAGAGCGACTCAGCACTCTCGAGTTCCCGCTTTGGATGATGCTCGGCGTTGCGGTGTTCTTGGTGGGCGACCGAGTCGTCGAGAAACGGTTCGGGTCGGCGGGAACCGGCGCTGCCATTGGTATTGTCGTTGGCTCCGTTGTCGACGGGGTCCCAGAGTCCGTCATTTTCGGAATCCAGATCGGCGCCGGGATTCCCATCAGCGTGCCATTCCTGGCAGCTGTGTTGATCTCAAACGTCCCGCAGGCACTGGCTCCGTCTGCCGACCTGGCTGCCGCGGGATGGGGCGCCATGCGGTTGGGCAGGCTGTGGCTCGCAGTAGTACTCGCCTGTGGTGTGGCGGCGTCTGGTGGTTACTTAGTAGCGACGGTCTCGGCGTCAACGCACGGCGACAGAGCGGCGGCTCTCGCTGCGGGTGGACTGATCGCAATGCTTGCGAACTCACTGATGCCGTTCGCGTACGAACACGGCCGCGAGTGGGCTGGCGTGGCAACGGCAGTTGGCTTCACCCTTTCCCTGGTCGTGAGCTGACCGGTCCTTCGTCAGCTTTGATCGTCCGAATTGACGTTGTGTGACGCGGGTGTGACTGCGCGTCGAGTTTTCAAAAGATTCCGACGGAATGCCGTGACTTGAGCAGTCACGTCACGTTCAGTCGAAGCAAGGCCCGTTTAGGGCGTTTCTATCTCCGTATGGGGGAAACATGGCTCGTGCTCGACTACGTACCGTCCTTGGCGCCATTACATTGGGCGCCGTTCTTATTCCGCTGACAGCAGGATCAGCCTTGGCGGAAGGCAATGGAACCGAGGTGCAGGGTCCGAACAAGATGAAGTTCGAGGCTCTCGTGGGTTCCGACAACTCCCCGAGCGACTGTTCAAGCATTGGTTGGCAGAACGTCAACAAGGACAGTCCACTTGACACCAACTCACGTGCACTCGTTTCGCACGTCTGCGAGGGTGACTACACCGACGCTTATACCGGTCGTTCGCTCAACATTAACAAGAGCGTGTCTGACGTGCAGAACCTGTCGTACGATTTCCGAACCAACAGCATCGGGGCCGGCGCTCCTCGCATCTCGGTAATCTTCGGGAACGGTGACGTTGCTTACCTTGCCGCCAGCACCTGCAGCAACCCGCTCGCCGCCAGCGGTGACGTCTGGTCGCGGGCCGACTTCACGGGCGCTGTAAACAACTGCGCGTTCAACGTCAGCGGAGCCACCGGTGGTCTCTATGAGGCTGACGGAGCGTCTTCGGCTTGGGACGTCTACGCAGCTGCCCACCCATCACAGGTCGTCAAGTACGACTTTCTGATCTTTGATGAGCCTGGCGACTACCTGGTGGACCGGGTCAGCCTCGGCACCAACAAGCTGTACAACACGAGCCCCAAGCGTGCCGTGTCGTGCGAGATGAACGAGAACGTCTGCTGATTTCTTCACCAGCAAAGCGGCGGGTGACCATCGAGGGTCACCCGCCGCTTCCTTGCCTGGGTGGTTACAGGTTAGACGCGGCGATACTTGGACTCGGCAAGCGAGTACAGACCGAATGCCATGAGACCGAGTGACACGAGCACGAGCAACACTGGTCCAGCCGGCGCACGTGCAATAGCGGACAACGCAACGTCGAGCCCTTCAGCTTTCTTCGGATCAAAGTTGACTGCAGCGACAATCACAAAGATGCCGAAGAGCGCAAAGACAACTCCTCGAGCGATATAGCCAACTCGTCCAAGGACGATGATGGCGCGTTGGGAGCGACCGCTCATCTTTGAAAAGTCGAGCAACTTCTTGAAATCGACACTCCACCCTTGCCAAGCCATCACGACTCCAACGACGACAATCAGAGCACCGACGGCTCCAACCAGCAGTTGCCCGCCAGGTGTCTTCATCACTTCCGCCGTCATCGCAGTGCTGCTCGTGCTGCCGCTACTTGCGGCAATACTGGCCGCGGAGAACGCGAAGGCGCTGTAGATGACGAACTTGACCGTGGCGATCAAACGTTCCCGGATCTTCTGGTCTGGATCGCTTGGATCGACATCACCGGTTATCGCCTGGACAAGGCGCCATAAGGCATACGCCAACAGGCCAAGCGCGAGAATCCACAGGAGGAACTGGCCGAAGGGCTGAGACGCTAC
>DATKIY010000199.1:0-5731 GCA_035543875.1 Actinomycetes bacterium
GGAGGATCTAGGACTTGCCTGGCAGCAGCTAACGCGCTCGCCCATCGGTCCCGCCTTCACGTCTGCCAGCACGCTGCTCGGCGTCGCACAGCTCGGCTATCCCGACCAATTAGTCGAGGTCGAACTCACGGCGGCGCTTGCGGACGACTGAGATCGGATCAGACGGGATTGCTCCCGCTGACTATTGCGACTCAAGGCTCGCGGCTCGACGTGGAGACCTTGGCACCCAACGAGCTAAGTCTGCCGATCCAAGACATCGCACAATCGTTCAAACGCGATGCAACATTGCAAGGACCACACTGTTTCTAAGCCACCCGCACACTCCCTAGCCTCGATCGTCACCCGCCTCGACGACGAACCGGGGGCAGAACATTCGACTAGGCAGCTCCGAACCGGCATTATCGTCCGTGAGCTGAGGAGTGGGTCATGGGTCAGTCGCGAAGAGTTCTCGCTGTCACGGCGCTAGCAGCGGCAACTGTCGGGATCGTGGTGGTCGTCGTCATCAAAGCCAGAAAAATGCGGGACGTGGCAATACAGGTTGCTGACGACATTGAAACCGAGCTCGGCGACCTCGACCGAGTAACAAGGGCAGCAGTTATCGCAAAACTTTCTGCGGACACGGTTAAGGACATCAAAGCGCGAACCTCGTAGCCACGAGCCGACACAGTCAAACACTGGACGGAGACCAAGGTGGATTCCACACGAAGAACCGCGCTCATTGCCGGCGTTCTGTTCCTGATCACATTCGTCGCCTCTATTCCAGCAGTTTTCTGGTCCTACGCCACGGTGCTGGACGACGTCAACTACGTCATCGGTTCTGGCGGGAACACGCGCATCGCATCAGGCGCGTTGCTCGAGATGGTTGTCATCGTCGCGAACATCGGCACGGCCGTCGTGCTATTCCCAATCCTCAAACGGCAGAATGAAACGCTGGCCCTCAGTTACGTAGCAGCCAGAATCATCGAGAGCACATTCATCGCCGTCGGAATCCTCAGTCTTCTCACTATTGTCACGCTGCAGCAGAAGTTCGCGGACGGTGCTACCGGCGATGAGGGAACTTTCGTCACGGCTGGCCAGTCGCTCGTCGCGACCCATGATTGGACGTTCATTCTCGGACCGGGATTCATTGTCGGGATCGGGAACGGACTGATCCTGGGATACCTGATGTACACGTCGGGTTTAGTGCCACGACGAATGGCGATGTTGGGCCTGATCGGCGGTCCACTCATCATCATTTCGGGGATCGCCGTGTTGTTCGACGTGATCGAGCCAGGCGGTCCGGCGCAGGCAATCGCGACGATCCCGGAATTCTTCTGGGAGCTGTTCCTTGGCCTTTACCTCACGTTCAAGGGGTTCAAGCCGGCGCCAATCATCACTGGCGATCACGGACGCCCGGGAGTCACCGCAAGCCCAGCCACTGGGTAATTTGGTCCGATTGCGACACACCCCTAGCGCTTCTAGGCGGATCGGCGCATGCTGGCCGACGTGCCCCCGTCACGGGGCGGGGTGTTGCAACCAGCCGGAGGTACAACTGTGTTCATGCAGATCATCCAGGGCAAGGTCCGTGACAAAGACCTCTTGCAGAGCCAGGTGGAGCGGTGGCGCACGGACGTCAAGCCGGGGGCCAAGGGCTACCTCGGGACCACCAGCGGATTTACGCCAGACGGCCAATATGTCGTGCTCGTACGTTTCGAGTCCGAAGACTCTGCTCGCGCCAACAGCGACCGTCCAGAGCAGGGCACGTGGTGGGGACAGACTGCGGCCGCGTTCGACGGTGAGCCCACCTTCATCGACTGCGCAACCGTTGACACCATGTTCGGCGGCGGCTCAAACGAGGCAGGTTTCGTCCAGGTGATGCACGGTCGGGCCAAGGATCAGGAGGCGATGCGAACAGCTGGTCGATCCATGGAGGACGAACTGCGTGGGATGCGTCCCGACATTCTCGGCGGGATCGTTGGCTGGCACGGCGACCGCAACTTCGTCCAGGCCATGTACTTCATCTCCGAAGACACCGCACGCAAGGGTGAGCAGGAGATGTCCAATGACCCGCAGATGGACGACTGGGGTCAGATGCTTGACGGTGAAATCACCTTCCTCGACCTTCCGGAGCCCGAGTTCGACTAGACGTCCATCAGCTGCTTGGCCCGAAACGTTCAACTCGAACGTCCGTCGCGGGCAGACCGATATCGACCAGTAGTCGGCTGGCTGTCTCGGCGAACCCAGCAGATCCGCAGACATAGCAAGTCTGCCCTTCGCGCACGAACGGTTGTAGGTCTGATGCCGCAATGCGTCCCGCTGCACGCCCGGAGGGACTCCTCTCCCGCGACAGCACGATCGCGTTACATCCGGCAAGGATCTCATCGACGTACGGCAGATCGGAGCGATGTCTTGCGGCTGCAACTAGGCATACAAGGTCACGCGCTCCAGTCTCGCGTGCATGTCGCAACATCGAGACCAGCGGCACAACTCCGGTTCCTCCACCGACCGCTAACGCAGGTGATGCACCGTCCCAGACAAACCATCCGCCGATTGGCCCGCGAACCTCAAGTTCGTCACCCACCTGGATGCCGTCTGCTAGGAAGCCGGAAACCTCTCCATCCGCCAGTTCCTCGACGCAAAGCTCTACGGCATCGTCTGACGGAGCAGACGCCACCGAGTACGAGCGCGAAGCCGTGTAGCCATCCTCCGCAGTAAGTCTGACCACATAGTGCTGGCCTGGCAGGTGCGGGATCCGGTCGTCAACATCGAGGCGCAGGATGACGTAGCGCGGTGCTGGGCGAGACACCGACAAAACAACACTGCGCCGCCAGCCACCGCTAGGCGCTGCGGTATTCGCGCGCAAGAGGTCCACGTCAGTCACCCGTGTATCGCTGCTCGCGCCACGGGTCGCCGCGATTGTGATAGCCGTTGCGCTCCCAGAACCCTGGTTGATCGTTCTGCATCAGGGTGAGGCGCGTCACCCACTTCGCGCTCTTCCAGAAGTAAAGGTGCGGCACGAGAAGTCGTGCCGGGCCACCGTGCTCATGCGGGATGGGATGACCTTCGTGCGACCAAGCCACCCAAGCTTTTCCGCCGCGCAAGTCATCAAGTGGCAGGTTCGTGGTGTATCCAGTAGTTGAAGTGGCCATGACAAAAGCGGCGTCCGGTAAGGGCGACGCGGCGTCCAGCAGCGTGTCGACGCTTACACCGCTAAACGAAGTTCCGAGCTTGGACCAGGTCGTCACGCAGTGGATGTCGCCGCGGAACTCCGACTGAGGCAGTGCGTGAGCCTGATCCCACGACCATTCCGAGCGCGTTGCGACGAGACCATCTACCGTGATGTTCCACGATTGCGGATCGAGCGACGGGGTCACCTCAGCAGTGAGCACGGGCCAGTCGTCACCGACGTCGTACTGACCCGGAGGAAGTCGAGCATCTCGATCTCGGCGGCGTCCCATGAACCCGCGCGTTGTTGTCATCGACCCACCTCTGTTGCTCGTGGAGCGGCGGTCCTGATTCTGGGTGCGACCACGATTTCTTAAGACAACAAACTTCCATTCCTCGACGACGACCGCAACGGCTGCGGCCTAGGTAAAGGGAATTTTCTGGCAGCTGACTCCCACTCGAAGGTCGCTGGTCAGGACTACGGTGGCGTCATGACGAACAGCGACATCACCCCAGACCCCCCATGGGAACCTCCACTCGCGGGCACCGAGACCGAGCACCTCATTGGGGCACTCGACCGACTGCGCACGACCTTCCGATGGAAGGCAGGCGGTCTCGACTCCGCCGGGCTACAGACCCGCATAGGCGCGTCTTCACTGACCCTCGGCAGCCTGCTCAAACATCTTGCTCTTACCGAGGATTACGCCTTCACCAGCAAGCTGACAGGAGAGCCCCTCGGCGCGCCATGGGACACCACAGACCTGACCGCCACCAACGACTGGGAGTTCACCTCCGCCGTCAACGACACTCCCGAACAGCTCTACGCAATCTGGGACGGTGCGGTCGCTCGTTCGCGTGCACGGCTCGACGCGGCGTTGACCGACGGCGGACTTGACCAACTCATCCACAGATCCGCCCCCGACGGCCGGCATGCCAGTCTGCGCCGACTCGTGTTCGACCTGGTCGAGGAGTACGGCCGGCACACCGGACAAGCCGACCTGCTTCGAGAGGCCGTTGACGGCATGGTCGGCGAGGACCCACCAGGCGACTGGCGTCCATGAACCTAAATTTCAGCGGCGAGATCTGGTTTTGGAAGGGTCCAGCGCCGTGGCACTTCATCACGGTTCCCGAGGAGGAGTGCCTTGAGCTGGAAGAAACCGCTGCGTTCGTCACCTACGGGTGGGGAATGATTCCAGTTACGGCGCAGATCGGAGACACCGAGTGGAAGACGTCACTTTTTCCGAAGGATGGTCGCTATATCGTGCCGCTGAAGACGTCGGTGCGGACGAGTGAGGGACTTGAAGTGGGCGACCTCGCCACGGTGAGTCTGACCGTTGATGCCTGACCGTCTACCGGACCACATGGTGTTGAACCGAACCGATTAAGCCGATCGCTAAGGGACCGGAATATGACAATTCGCCGTTGTGGTTTCGCCGGATCGAACGACGAACGTCTCCCAGTCGAGGCATTTGACTTGGTACGTCCCTGGTGAGAGCTCGAAACTAAACCGTCCCTGCGCGTCGGTGCTCGTGGTGCTGACAACTTTTGCGTCCGATCTCACGGTGACACTCCAGTTGCGCGCCGGGTCATGGTGGAGGGCCGGCTGTCCTTGTAGGTTGACCGGTCCTCCCGACATCGTGACGAGTCCGGTAAGTGTTCCCTTCGCGAGCGTAGTTTGCTCAGTTTCGGTTGACGTGCTGCCAGTACACGCTGCGAGAGACGCAACTGAGCAGGTCAGCACCACAAGCGCACCAGCCAACACCACGCGACGCATGACACGAGTATGCCCTGGGAAACACTTACTGCCGGCAACGTGCGAACAAGCACGTGTGCAATCTCCAACTCGCGCATGATAGGAGAGCGTCAGTCAGTTTCCGCCGTTTATGGCCTTCTAAGTGACGGAAGCGCTCCGATCGCGGTGACTAGGCGAAGCGGATTGATCCGACGATCTGCTGGATCTCATGTTTTAGCTCGGCGTTCGCGTCTTGACTCGTCTCTGCCACGACGAAGAAACGTGTCCCGTCTACCTCAAGCATCCAGATCCGAATAGTGTTGCCCACGTGAGTGGCAGCCCAGGAAGGGCCAGCCATAACGTTGTTCCAGGTGAAAAAGTAGCCCGGGTCGCAGCCGACGTCGTGACGAACCTTGACCTCCACGTACACCGCGGGTATTCCACCAAAATTGACGTTTGACGATTCGGTCACCAGCCCGACACCCGGCGCGACCGCAACTTCGTCGGCCAGTTGGTGCAACGACGAAACCTTGGAGTGACTCAACAGGTGCGGGCAGAGCTCTGTGGAGGCTCCATCGGGAAATCCCGTCCATTAAATGATGCCCTCTGCATCTTGCGGTCCCACAATGCTCTTGCTGATGTTGACATTTCCATACATACCCCAGCCGCGCGAGGGCATGACGAACGACAACCGAACACCGTCGACAGACAGCGAGTGCCTGCCGTGAACCGGGAAACGAACTGGAGCAATTTTCATGCTCGGGCGTGCCCGTTCGTGGCGGCAAACGGACTCCGCAAGGGCCAAGCTCGTCCGTGGAGGTTCATTTAGAAACCCAGGGATGATTTGACTAAACT
>DATKIY010000200.1:0-9218 GCA_035543875.1 Actinomycetes bacterium
ATCGGGAAAACGATGGTCACAGCGTTGGCAACCGCCAACCACCAAAAGACAACTCTCCACTTTGCCGTCAAGTTTCCGCCCTCTACCCCAGACTTTCAGCGCGATCAGACCCATGGCACGGGTCTACCGCGGCCTGCTGAAAGTATGAAGGCAGCTCCGCCGGAGGTCTCGATTTGGAGAGGTCCTTTCCCGTAGGAGGCCTCAAGCGACAGGTCCGGACACTGTCAGGCTCCTGATCTGCTCTCATGTGCGTCGAGCTAATTACAGGTCGAGCAGTGCATTGAGGACAGTCACCCGAGAGTGCCAATTCCAGGATTCCCGGATCCAGCGTCGTCCCCGCTCTCCGATCATCCTTGATTTTTCGGGTTGGTTGAGTAATTCAGCCAGCTCAAGCGCGATTATCGAGTCATTTGAATGAGCCAACACAGTCTGAACGCCCCATGATGCAACTGCGTCAGGCGCTCCACCCGAGTCGCCAGCTATGACCGGTAGTCCGGTTGCAGCGGCCTCCAGGTAGACGATGCCCAAACCTTCGACGTCCAGCCCTCCCAGCCGAGTTCGGCACGGCATCGCGAAAACATTCCCCGCTGCGTAGTGCGCGGGCAGCTCGGGCCATGACACTGAACCGGTAAAGATGATGTCTGACGCGGTACCCGATGCCTCCGCCAGCTTCTGGAGCTTATTCCGGTACGGCCCGCCGCCAACCAGCAGCAGCGCGACGTCTGGCACGTCTCGATGGACCAGGGGTAATGCTCGAATCAGCGTGTCCTGGCCTTTACGCGGCATCAGCCGTGAGACGCAGACGATGACGGGTCGATCGCCCAAGCCGTATCGCTTGCGGATCTCCGCTCCCCCGGCATCGGGCCGGAACACTTCGGTGTCGACGCCAGGAGTCAGCTGCACCATGCGATCAGCGGCCGCTGGTGATAGCGCGGATGCGATGCGTTTTCGCGTGTACTCCCCCAGGTATGTCACCGTGTCAACACCATCGCCAATGCGTCGGAGCATGTAGCGCGGACCGGGTAGCTGCGCCCAGCCGGCTTCGTGCCCATGAGTCAATGCGACGATTCGGTCGGCTCCCGCGCTCCGCAGGCTGGGGCCTAGCAAACCGAGCGGAGCAGCCGCACCAAACAACACGCTCGAGCATTCGTGAGTTCGCATCAGCGCCTGCGCTCGTCGACGTACCCGGGGCGTCGGAAGCAGCACAGAAGTGTCTTCGCGCACCACGGGAAACGGCTGAGCGGCGTCGAACTTCTCCCAACCTTTCCAGCGCGAGGTGTAGACAACCACTTGCGCCGGATCCAACCGGCTCACCAACTCATAGACAAACGTCTGGATACCACCGGGGCGCGGGGGGAAGTCATTCGTGACCACCAAAACGCGATTCACGGCGTCGTCGTTTCGTTTGAGGTGCCGGTCGGAGCCAAGGGCGGTGGCACAGGAACGTCATGTTCGATCGCCCAGTCGCGCGCGGCTGCCATTCGCTGCGCTGTGGTCGGGTGCGTTCCGAACCAGGCGAACAAGATCGGGTTCGGCGTCAGGTCAGCCTTCGAAGCCAATGCCAGGCGACGCTGCATCTGGGTGAACGTCGTCGGGTCCTTGGTGAGGTCTAATGCGTGCAGGTCCGCTCTCGCCTCGATCTGTCGACTGGCCCAACTCTGCACCGGCGCCGTTAACAAGGAAGTCACTGCTATTAACGCCAGCAGGAGAGCAACGACGCGCCCGTCTGCCACTCCCATGACACCCGAATGTCGTGGCAGGGGCGCCCATGACATCAGCAAGAACAGCCCGACGACCGCGGCAGCTGCACCGAGGGCCCCAAGCAGGGTCCCCGAAAGCACATCATTTTCTTTGGCATGCCCCAGCTCGTGTGCAACAACGTTGCGAATTTCGGCATTGCTGGCCTGATCCATCAGCGTGTCGTAAACAACGATGCGACGCGTCGAACCGAACCCCGATACATACGCGTTAAGTGAGCTTGTGCGACGGCTAGCGTCGGCGACGAGAACATCGTCGACAGCGACGCCGTCCTGCTTTGCCAAGTCCAGAAGCGACGTGCGTAGCGGACCTTCTGCCATGGGCGTGAACTTGTTGAATATTGGTTCGACGACCACTGGGTACGCGAACGAGACGACGATGACAAGCACTGCGGCTCCGATGGCGGCGACAACCCACCACCAGGAAGTGAAGCGACGAGCGAGACCAACCAACACCAGCAACGTGACCAACGTCAGAACGGAATTGATCCCGAAACCTTTGACAACGTCGACCGCCCAGCCGCCCCAGCTGCGGGTTGAAAGTCCAACGTCCTGTCGGATTGCCTCGGTCCATGCGGAAAACGGAAGGGTGCACAGTCTGACCAAGACCACGACGGCAAGGCCGCCAACCAGTACCTGAACCCACCAGGCACCACCGAGCGGTCGTGCCACTGATTCGGCGAGCCGGGCACCCCACGGCCAGAACCCCAACAGCACCGCAGCCACGAGACCAACTACCAGGCCGCTGTATCCGGCCCAACGCAACCGAACGCTGAGCTCGTCCCCCGCCTTGATCTCGGCCGCTGAGAAATCGACCGCCGGATCGACCTGGACTTGTTCGGTCCCGGCCGGAGGTCCGCTCGAACGTGGGATGACCAGTAAGAAGCCAGCGGCCAGGCAGCCCACCAACACAACCAGCACAACGACTGCCGTGACCCGTGAGCTCATGAGTTGTCCACCAGCCACGACTGCCACTCGCGGATCAACTCGGCTTCGGAAATGCCAAGAACACGCCGAGTGGCGTCGTCGATGCGCGACCGTGTTGGCGCGTCACCGGTGGCAGCGGCACGGTAGAGCGGCACTAGTTGCGACTCGCCGTAACGATCGGCCACCATTCGGCAAAGCGCCCACCCCTCCTCGTATCCAAGGCGGCGGTCAGCTTCGGCCCGGTCGAAGTTAAAGGTCGACTCGCGGGGAAATGATGCTGGCGGACCGTTGGCCGCGGCAGCGCTCAGTGCGTCGCCCGCAACGATCGACGTTGCGATACCCGTCCCTCGGTAGCCCACGTACTCAGCGAGCCCCTCGGTGAGCCAGGTGGGCGCGTATCTGCTGCCCAGCGCGTCCTGCGCAACGTGGGTGATCTCATGACGTAGCACGATCTGTTGTGCGATGTAGGGCAGGCCAAAGAAGACGTCCGGATTGAGCGTAATGCGAATGACGGGGCGGTTCTTACCTCGGTCAAACGTGGCAGCAGCCGGTAGCTGCGACGCTGAGTCGCTACCCACTAGAGGATTCATAAGCGACGGCTTGCTCGGTAGCAGGACCACAACGTTCGCTGGCCATTTGGCTGACCAGAACCCAGCCACGTCAGCGCGAGCTTGTTCAACTTGCGCGGCCAGCGACGGCAAGCGGGACGAGTACACCGTCGCCCCGATGACAAGCGAGCGGCCAGACCGCGCCGCGTCGACGCTCTCGTGCTCCCACAGATCGCTGCCATCCCGGCCCAGGCGTTTGAGCTGCCAACCTTGCTTGCTGAGGACGAAGGTCGCGTCGACGGTGCGCGCTGCCATCGCATGGTCAACAGACAGTTCGTAGTGGACCACTACGGGAGATCGGAACTTGCCAGATACGAGATCCGCCGCGGCGGGAGTCCAGTTCGGCCGCAGACGCAGTGTGTAGGCCGCGAAGGGGACGGCGGCGGACCTTGCCTCCCGGCCGTGAAGAACCCGCCGGGCCTCGGCGGCCAACGCGGACTTCGCCTCTCCGACCACGAGGGAGTTCAGCGTGCCAACCGACAAGTCGTCAATCTGTTCGCCGGACCAACCTGCGGGGGCCGTCGCGTCAGAAGTTTGGTCTTGGCTGACCGTCCACCCCGCGGCAAGCCCAGCACCAGCGGTCGCCGCAAAACTCATCGTGAGCAGCACGCGTAGCCAAATGCGCTGCGCCGGCTGACGGCGGTGATCGGACGAAGTCACCCGATGATCGTAAGGAGCGGTGGCGTGTCCTGCGAACCACGCCGAGCTGATGACGCCAGTTAGACGCGGCCCGCGCCCATGTAGACCGACTGCCAGTAGCTGCTGAACAGGTCATCGGCCACGACGCCGTCGGTGGGGTTGGCGGCGTGGATGAAGGTTCCGCCGCCGACGTAGATACCGACGTGGTCCAGGCCGCTGTAGAAGAAGACGAGGTCTCCTGGCTGCAACGAGCCCGAGTCGACCCGTGCCGTTGCGGCGTACTGGAGGCTCACCGCGTGAGGCAGCGAGACGCCCGCCTGGGCCCAGGCGGCCATCGTCAGGCCGGAACAGTCGAATACATCTGGTCCGGCGCCGCCGAAGACGTAGGGCTTTCCGAGCTGTGCCTGGGCGTAGGCGACGGCGCTGCTGCCGCGGCCGCTGCCTGAGGAGGTGGTGGGGGGCGGGGCTGGCACGTTGCGCATCGCGTCGCGGGAGGCGGCATCTGCCGCCGCCTGGCGCTGGGCTTGGAGGGCGGCGAGCCGCTCGCGCTCCTTCTGCTTCAGCCTGGACAACAGCTCCTGAGCCTGGTCGAGCTTGGCGTTGGCGGCTGCCTTCTCTTTCGCCGCTTCAGCCTGAAGGTCCTTCAGCCGGGTGAGCTCCTGGTCGGCCACGTCCTGGCTCTGCGCCAGGGCAAGGCGGGCAACCTCGACCCGACGAAGGTCGGAGTCTTGGGTACGCATGACCTGGTCGAGCGACTGCGCCTGCGCGAGGAAGTGATCGGGGTCGGACGAGAGCATCATCTGCAACGTGGGGTCAATGCCACCCGTCGAGTACATCTGCACGGCGTAGCCGGTGATCGTCTCTTGCAGGACGTCGAAGTCTTTTTGCTGGATCGCAATCTGCTTTTGTAGCCGCTTCAGACGGTCGCGCGCCTCGGCGACCTTGACGGTGGCTTCATGTGCACGCTCGGTGGCGGCCTCGGCGTCTCGGTACAGCCGGTCGACCTGGGCTTGAACCTGTTCGATGGTGGGATTAGGAGCAGCGCTACCAGTACCTGGAACAAGAGCGATGGCTGAAACAGAAAGTGTCGCTGCGAGCGTCAGAACAACGGCGCGCGAAAACCGGCGGGTCGCCACGTAGGCGGCTCTCCTTTTCCCTCGGCCGCCTACCGGGTGAGCTGACGGGCTCGGGCGGGGAAGGCCCTACGACGCCGACCAAATGCGTCGGCACCGATTCGCCCCAGTTACCTGGGTCCCCGGTTTGAAACTCCCCCAGTTCGGGGAGCCTCAATTCGGCGGGGATCAGCGACGTCCATTGGGTGAACAGACAGAAGACCGCTGATCCAGTGCCACACCCTAGTAACGGAATGGCAACGGATCAAACAGCCCGTGTGCTCCGTCCGGGTGTGTCGTTATTCACATCAGGGCTGGTAGAGGGCTCACAGGAAGGCTCAAACTCGGAGTCAAGACCCGGATCTGGGGCCAGTCGCAGGGGTGGGACCAGCCCAGATGCCGCTAGAACGCCGAGTGCCCGCTGCTGCTCGCCGTCGAGGGCGGGAGGGGCTCCCAGGAGCACCGCAACCACACAATCGCCACAGGCGGCGCCCCTAACCGTGCAGGTATCGCAGTCGATGATCACGTCGGCCTCTTCTCGTCCGGCTCCTGGCTCGTCCAGTTGACCGTCCAGTCGGCCGCAGGTTTTGGACCCGCCGCCCACCTTCGTCCCGAACGCTAGGGCGCCCCACCGACACTTCCCTCTGATCGGAGCACCGCAGTCACTTTTAGTGATCAAAAATGGCGACGTGACTGAACGCTCCTATCAGGGGGATGGGGTGGGGCGGGGGACGAGTTCGACGATCCCGCCGCCGGAGCACCAGCGGCAGCCCACCGACTCGATCGACCCCTCGAGCAGCTCGCTGTCTTCGACAGCGGGCTCGCCGGACAGCTCCTGGTGCCAGAACTCGCGGGTACGACTCACGCGCACGACGTCGAAGCGGGTGAGGTTGCCGCACTGAGTGCACCGCCAGCGAGTGGTGGCGGTGGGGGCTGCGACGGACACAAATCCTCCGAGGGGCGAGCGGCTGAGTGCCACGAGAAGGCGAGTCCCCAGAGTACGGCGCGCCGACCGGACCAATCCGCCCACTGCCTAGCTCCGAAGCACCAACGGCAAGCAACAGCGGACGGCGCTCATGTCCGTCGCTCCGCCCAACGGTCGGAGATTCTCCGACCCCCTCGAAAGGGAATCCGATGTATAAGCCGACAAGGCGCGGAAAATCCACCGCGCTCCTAGCCACTGGAGCCATCCTGGCTACCGGTGGCTTTGCGGCTCTCGGCACCTCAGGTGCGGCGGCATCCAGCCACCGTGAAGCTCCACTGATTGCCGGCGAACCGCAGTACGACGCAACAGACCTGTATGCGTTCGTCAGCCCAGACGACAAGGACTCGACGACCATCGTCGCCAACTGGATCCCGTTTGAAGATCCAGCCGGTGGTCCGAACTTCTTCTCGTTTGCGACCGACGCGCGCTACGACATCAAGATCGACAGCAACGGAGACGCGGTCGCTGACCGCATCTTCCGCTACACCTTCACCAACTCATACCAGTCCAAGGACACGTTCTTGTACGCCAACGGTCCCGTGACGAGCTTGACGGACGACAATCTCAACTTCCGTCAGCACTTCACGTTGACCCGCATTGCCAATGGCAACGAGAAGGTCATCGCGAAGGGTCCAGTAGCCCCGAGCAACGTGGGCGAGGCAACGATCCCCGACTACGGATCGCTGCGCGACCAAGCCGTAACTCCCACGATGAATGACAAGGGTCAGGTCTACGCCGGTCAAGCGGACGACCCGTTCTTTGCGGACCTGCGCGTGTTCGACCTGCTGTACGGCGGAAACCTGAGCGAGGTCGGCGACGACACACTCGCCGGCTACAACGTCAACACCACGGTGATGCAGGTGCCGTCGGCCAACCTCACGCAAGGCAACGACCCCGTCGTCGGCGTGTGGACCACCACCCAGGAGCGCACGGACAGTGGCTCCTGGAAGCAGGTCAGCCGGTTGGGCAACCCGCTGGTGAACGAAGTAGTCATCCCGCTGAAGGACAAGGACAACTTCAACGCGAGCCGTCCCGTCGACGACCCGCAGTTCTTGGACTACGTCACGATGCCTGAGCTTCCCAAGCTCATCGACGCTGTATATGGCATCAACGCGCCAGCGGAACCTCGCAACGACCTCGTGTCAGTCTTCTTGACCGGCGTCGATGGTCTCAACAAGCCGGCCCACCTGACCGCGCCTGGTGAGATGTTGCGACTCAACACCTCGATCCCACCTGCCGGAAGCTCAGAGAACCGGCTCGGTGTGATTGGTGGAGACAACGCTGGGTTCCCCAACGGCCGCAGGCTCGGTGACGATGTCATTGACATCGCACTGCAGGTGGTCGAAGGCGAACTGGTTGGCTCGCCGAACGACCTCGGTGACGCTGTAAACCAGAACGACAGCAATTTCAGCAGCACCTTCCCGTACGTGGCACTGCCTCACTCGGGTTCGGCTGTTGACAGCGCTGCGGCACGAGTTGCCCCAAGCGGCTACACCCCGCTGAACGGCGGCACGTACGACGGAACCACGACTGCGGGCACATCCAGCCTGCCGATCGCGCTCCTTGGCGCAGGAGCACTTCTGCTCCTCGTCGGAGGACTTGGTTTCGCTCGTCGGCCAGTGACAGCACGCGTTGGTAACAACGCTGAAAACGCTGAAAACACTGAAAACACTGACAAGGCCTGACGCTCCCCCGCCTGGGTCCGGTTCACCGCCGGGCTCAGGCGGGTCGTCCGGTTCGCACAGAGCTGGCCCTCAAAACAGTGCCCTTTGAACAGCGAAGGAACGTAGATATGTCGCGCAAACCCCTCGCACGTGGGTCAATCATCGTTGGCCTGGCGGTCGCGTTGATCGGACTTGGCACCGCGCTCCCCTTCTTCGGCGACGATTCACCGGGAACGCCAGCAGCGGCGTCAGGCGCGAGTTTCGTCGGTGTCTCCTCAAACGACCTGACAGCCAACCTCACGGCCTTGCGTGCTCATCTGGCCGCTCAACCTCAGGACACCCACGGCTGGGCGTTGCTGGCCCAGGGGTACGTCGAGCAAGCGCGACTGGTCGCGGACCCCAGCTACTATTCCAAGGCTGAGGAAGCCATCGCTCGGTCGTTGGCTCTTGACTCGGCAGACAACGCTGCTGCCTACTCCGCGCGCGCCGCATTGGCGTCTGCTCGCCATGACTTTGCCCTCGCACTTTCGTCGGCACGTGAGGCACTTGCCATCAACCCACTTGACCAGGTGGGTCTTGCGATCCGCACCGACGCACTGACCGAACTCGGGCGTTACAACAAGGCGCGACACTCCGCGATGGCCATGGACAGCCACCGCCCCGGACTTCCGGCCACCACGCGACTGGCATACCAAGCCGAGCTTCGCGGACATCTACGCTCCGCAGCCGCATCGTTCGCGCGCGCAGCGGCTCACTCGACAGGATCAGACCTCGCGTTCGCGTTGGTCCACCAAGCCAACCTGGAGCGCTCGCTGGGCAAGCTGAACGTGGCCGAGCACCTCTACCGCAATGCACTGCTCGCCCACCCCGACGACCCCACGGCACTTGCCGGTCTGGCACACATGGCCGTGGCGCGAGGCAACATCTCCGCCGCGACGGTTCGTGCACGCGACGTCGCGACACTGCTACCAGTGCCAGAAAACGTCACGTTCTACGCCGAACTGCTGCTCGTCCAGGGCAAGACTGCGCAGGCGCGCCAGCAGTTCGCGGTGGAACAGGCCACAGCGCAGCTTGCGGCAGCTCAGGGTGTCAACGTCGACCTCGAGCTCGCACAGTTCTTTGCTGACCACGGCGATCCGAGGAAAGCTTTGCAATCAGCGCGCGAAACGTGGGCGGCACGACACACCGTCCACACCGCGGACGCGCTCGGCTGGGCACTTCACGTGAACGGCAAAGACCAGCAAGCGCTTCGCCTCGTCAAGCAGGCAAATGCACTCGGCACTGGCTCGGCGCAGTTCCTCCAGCATCTAGGAATCGTTGAGGCTGCGCTCGGCCACGACGCGGCAGCGCGAACGCACCTGACGCAGGCCTTAGCAGCCGATCCCGGCTACTCCCCCTGGCAGCAACAGAACATCCGTCAGGCTTTGCTATCTCTGGATGGTCCGTCATGAACCTTCTGACGCGTGTCGGGGTTGTCGCCGGTGTTTCCGCGACCATCGCGCTGGTTCCTTCGATTGCGTTCGCGC
>DATKIY010000201.1:0-3277 GCA_035543875.1 Actinomycetes bacterium
CATCTCCCATGCCTGCATCAATAACGGTTGCTCCTTGCCCGACAGCGTGTCACCGGTCTCAGCGTGACTAAGTTTTGCAACCGCACAGATGTCGCCTGCGATGGCTTTGGCGAGTGGCCGCTGCAGCTTCCCGAGGGGGGAAGACAGGGCCCCGACTTTTTCGTCAATGTCGTGGTCGTCATGTCCTCGCTCGACGAGGCCGTGACCAGATACGTGTACGACGGTGTCAGGGCGGAGTGTTCCCGAAAAGACTCGAACCAGGCTGACTCTGCCCACGTACGGGTCGCTGACGGTCTTGACAACCTCCGCCACCAATGGACCCTTCGGATCGGTGCGCAGTGGGCCTTGGGGGTCACCTGTTGGCGTGGTAACCGGGGGGACGGCGTGCTCGACGGGGCTCGGAAACCCGGCCGTGATGAGCTCGAGTAGCTCGGGAACGCCCATTCCGGTCGTTGCAGCAACCGGAATGACCGGATAAAAGGATCCGCGCGCCACGGCCTTCTCGAGGTCGTCAGTCAGGACGTCAAGTTCGACGTCCTCGCCAGACAGATACCGATCCATCAAGGTCTCATCTTCGCTTTCGGCGATGATGGCTTCGATGAGTGCGTTGCGAGCTGGATCAATGAGCTCGCGGTGCGACGGCTCGGCTTCACGTTCTACTCGCTGTCCGGACGAGTAATCGTCGATGCGCGCAGACAGCAGGGCGATCAGGCCGGCGACTGAGTCGTCGTCGGAGAGCATGGGTAAGTAGAGAGGCATCACGCCCTCGCCGAACGATTCCTGCGCCTCGCTCACCACCTCGTCGAAATCGCTGCGAGCCGCGTCGACCTTGGTCACAACGACCGCGCGCGGCATGCTGACGGCTGCACATTCGTCCCACAACAACCGGGTGGTTCCGTCGATGCCGTCGTTGCTGGCGATAACAAACAATGCAGCATCAGCAGCCCGGAGCCCTGCCCTCAGATCGCCAACGAAGTCCGCGTAGCCAGGAGTGTCCAGCAGATTTACTTTGAGTCCATTGTGCTGAACAGGAGCTACTGCCAACGAGATGCTGCGCTGTTGTCGCATCTCAGCCTCGTCGAAGTCGGTAACCGTGGTTCCGTCTTCAACGCGTCCGATTCGTGTGGTGGTTCCGGTCGCGGCAAGGATCGCCTCCACCAATGTGGTTTTCCCTGACCCGCTGTGGCCAACCAGCACGACATTACGGATGTCTGTGGGCTGGTCGGCCGTTGGCGCTTTGCCGGCTGCTCCAGCAGCGGATTTGTCGGCCATGGGAGTTCCTTCCGCCGGTTAAGCACCGCTTGAACGTCTATCGGGTCGCGGACCGCAGAATGCGTGCCTTGGCCGAGTCTGTGCCCGACAGCTTCCCTCAGGCAAGGCCTGTTCGCTTCCTGGTGCCGCCATGCGCGAAACTACCCGAGTCCCCGGTCTGTCGAGGTTTGATGGGCGGAACCAGTTTTCGAAGAACCAATCTCGAAAACTACTGAGCGAGAGACAGGCGGTGTGGTCTTGGGTGGGATCACCGGTGCCGGGCGGGCGCTAGCGGGGAGGGTGTTCACTCCCGTCGCGTCCGCACTCCTGCGCGCCAAAGTGAGCCCGGACGCAGTCACGGTCATCGGAACGCTCGGGGTCACGGCTACCGCCTTGTATTTCTACCCGAGGGGCCAGTTCCTCGCCGGGACGTTGGTCATCTGCATTTTCGTCTTCTCCGACTCACTAGACGGCACCATGGCGCGGCTAGCGGGTCGCTCGTCGAGCTGGGGGGCGTTCCTGGACTCGACCCTGGACCGTGTGGCAGATGCGGCAATTTTTGTCGGGATTGCTTTGTGGTACGCAGGAGACGGCGACGACTTGTTGCTCGTTGGTGCCACGTTGGCTGCGCTGGTCGGCGGTCTGCTGGTCTCGTATGCCCGCTCACGCGCTGAAAGCCTGGGTGCCAACGCCAGTGTTGGTATCGCCGAGCGAACTGAGCGGTTGGTGCTCATTCTGGGAGCGGCTGGCCTGTCGGGAATCTTCGATCAGCCGGTGATTTTGGTGATTGGCGTCTGGTTGGTTGCGGTGTTGTCGTGGATCACGGTTGGTCAACGCGTTTGGACAGTTCGCCGTCAACTGCTTCCCGGGCAAGTATGAGGGCGTGGCTTGCTGATACCGCTTACGGCGCCGGCTGGACGGTTGTTCGGTACTTGCCGGACTCGATGGCGAAGGTCGGGTTCCAGACAATCGCCGATGTCGCGACGCACCGCGGCGGCGGCAGTTTGGAGCGACTCCGGGCCAACCTGTCGCGCGTCGTGCCCGATGCGAGTGACTCCGAGTTGGACGCACTGACGAAAGCGGCCATGCGCTCGTACTTGCGCTACTGGAACGAGACTTTTCGGCTTCCCCGATGGGCGCCCGACGAAGTTGTTCGGCGGATGGTCGTGCATAGCGAAGATCGCATCTGGGAGTACAGGGCACGCGGCAACGGCCTGATTGCGGTGCTCGGTCATTTCGGTAACTGGGACCATTGCGGAGCGTGGGCGGCCACGGTTGGCTTGCCGCTGACCACGGTTGCTGAGCGGCTGCGGCCGGAGTCACTGTTCGATCGCTTTGTGGCATACCGGGAGTCGCTTGGAATGGAAGTCATACCGCTCACTGGGGGGCCAAATGTCGCCGACACTTTGCGGCGTCGGCTCGAAGCTGACGGTTTCGTTTGTCTGCTCGCCGACCGTGACCTGACTGCGTCCGGCATAGAGGTGCAGTTGCTGGGTGAGTCAGCTCGGTTTCCGGCGGGGCCTGCTCTTCTGGCTGCTCGCACCGGAGCAACGTTGATGCCGACGCTGTCGTACTACGACCGCGACCGCACGCATATCGAGTTCCTTCCTGAGATCGTCGTTCCGACCTCTGGGTCATTACGAGAGCGAGTTCAACAGGCGACGCAACGTTGGGCGGACATCGTCGGGCAGGCGGCACGAGATCACCCGAGTGACTGGCACATGCTCCAACGCATTTGGTCCGACGACCTGGTGAATGCGCGATGAAGGTTGGGTTGGTCTGCCCCTATGCCTGGGACGTCCCAAGTGGTGTCGCCATCCACGTACAGGACCTGGCGGAGGCGCTCATCGCACTCGGTCACGACGTTTCGGTGCTCACTCCGGGTGATGAGGAGGCCGACGTTCCGCCCTATGTGGTGCTGGCGGGCCGAACCATTCCCGTCCCGTTCAATGGCTCCATTGCGCGTGTTCAGTTCGGCCCGCGCTCTGCCTCGCGGGTGCGCCGATGGATTCGCGAAGGCGAGTTT
>DATKIY010000202.1:0-4323 GCA_035543875.1 Actinomycetes bacterium
CCCCCCCCACCACTGCCCCGGTTAGCTACCCATCCTGCGGTCGAAAGGGCTTCAATGCTCCCGTTCATCGTGCGGCGAATGGTCGCCATGGTGTTGATGCTTTTCGCGCTCTCGATCGTGACGTTTTTGATGTTTGCGGTAATTCCGTCCGACCCAGCTCGTCTCACGTGTGGAAAGGCCTGTACGCCACAATCGATTGAGGCCAACCGGCATCGGCTAGGACTCGATGAGCCGTTGGTCGTGCAATACAGCAGGTTTATCGTTGGGATTCCTTGTGGGCGTATCTACACCACCGAAGGTGCGATCCTGCAATGCCCGGCACTCGACTCTACGTTGGTAGCCGGACCAGGGCAGTTTGAATGTCCGGCGCCATGTCTTGGCTATTCGTTTCTCGAAGGCGAACCCGTAACGACACTCATCACGGAGGCTCTGCCACCGACCGTTGCGCTTGCGATAGGAGCCTTTATTCTTTGGATGGTTGGCGGAATCACGCTTGGGATTTTCGCCGCCTTACGCCGCGGTCATTGGCAGGACCGAACCGCAATGGGTTTTTCACTGATTGGCTATTCGTTCCCGTCGTTCTTCATCGGTTACGTGCTCTTGTACTTCATCATTTTCAAGTGGTCGTTGTTGCCGTACCCAAAGTACGTGCCGTTTGCCGACGACCCGATTCAGTGGTTGAACTCGTTCATTTTGCCGTGGATTACGTTAGCGATGCTCTACGCCGCCTATTACGTGCGATTAACGCGCAACCAAATGCTTGAAACACTCGGGGACGACTACATCCGAACGGCCCGAGCCAAAGGACTGCCGGAACGCACGGTCATCTATCGACACGGATTCCGCGCTGGCTTGACGCCGATCGTTACTTCAGCGGGCTTGGACCTGGCCGGGTTGTTGGGCGGTGCCATCATTGCCGAGCAAGTTTTCGGGATCCCCGGGCTCGGTCGACTGTCTGTTCGGTCCGTGCTTGATTCCGACTTGTCGGTCATTGTCGCAATCGTCTTGCTGGCGGGTGCTTTTGTCATTGTTGCCAACATCGTGGTCGATATCTTGTACGCCACCATCGACCCCCGAGTGAGGCTGTGATGACCGAACCCAGTTTTCTGGAGGTGGAAGACCTCGCTGTTTCGTTTCCGACAGAAGACGGACTGGTCAAGGCAGTTGACGGCGTTTCGCTGTCCGTTGACAAGGGCGAGACGCTGGCCATTGTCGGTGAGTCGGGCTCTGGAAAGAGTGTGACCAGCCAAGCCATCATGGGGCTGATCAACCGCAAGGCCGCGGAGGTGACAGGGCAAGTACGGGTCGGCGGGCAAGACATCAACTCGATGACCGAGGACGAAATCCGATCACTGCGCGGAAGTCAGATGGCCATGATTTTCCAGGACCCGCTGTCGTCGCTGCATCCGTTCTACTCGATTAACAAGCAACTAGTCGAAGCGATCAGGGTGCACCAGAAGGTGAGCAAAAAGGACGCTCGGACTCAAGCGATCGCCATGCTCGACCGAGTGGGCATCCCGAGCGCGAGTCGTCGGATCGACGACTACCCGCACCAGTTGTCCGGAGGTATGCGTCAGCGCGTGATGATCGCTATGGCGCTGCTCAACTCTCCAACACTGCTGATCGCGGACGAACCAACCACTGCGCTCGATGTCACGATTCAAGCGCAGATACTTGAGCTGATGCGCGACCTTCAGTCGGAGTACGGAACGGCAATCATCATCATCACGCACGACCTCGGCGTCGTCGCCGAGTTCTCTAACCGCGTTGGCGTGATGTACGGCGGTCGACTGGTCGAGCGCGGAACTGTCGACGATGTTTTCTACCGTCCGCAGATGCCGTACACGTTGGGGCTGCTGGCTTCGATTCCACGCGTCGACCGCGTCCGTGGCGAGCGACTCGACCCGATTCCGGGCCAGCCGCCATCACTGATCGGACTGCCCGACGGTTGTGTGTTCCGTCCCCGATGCCCCTATAGCGACCTCGTGCCAGAAAACCGCTGCGCTACCGAGCGACCCGACCTGATTGAGACCACCGCTGGGCATGACGTTCGATGCCACCTGACCCAGGAACAGCGCACAGAGTTTGCTGCTGAGCGGCTCGGGCTAACAGTGGGGGGACCACAGTGACTGACACACCTTTGATGCGGGTTACTGGACTGCAAAAGTACTTCCCCGTCACGAAGGCCGGTCTGATTCGTCGCAAGGTCGGCGACGTCAAGGCGGTTGACGGCATTGACCTTGAGGTCATGCCGCAAGAGACCGTTGGCTTGGTTGGCGAGAGCGGGTCGGGTAAGTCAACAGCCGGTCGCACCATGTTGCGGTTACTAGATCCGACTGCGGGAAAGATTGAGTTCGAAGGCCGAGACATCACGAAGATGTCGCGACGCGACCTTGTTCCGTTGCGTCGTGAGATGCAGATGATTTTCCAGGACCCTTATTCATCGTTGAACCCACGGCATCCGGTCGGGACGATTATTGGTCAGCCGTTCAAGGTACAGCGCGTTAAGCCTCCCGGCGGAGTCCGGAAAGTTGTCCAGGAGCTCATGGAGCGGGTGGGTCTGAACCCGGAGCACTACAACCGCTATCCCAATGAGTTCTCAGGTGGTCAACGCCAGCGCATTGGAGTGGCGCGCGCCGTCGCGCTGCAGCCCAAACTGATTGTGTGCGACGAGCCGGTGTCTGCGCTGGACGTCTCCATCCAGGCACAGGTAGTGAACTTGCTCGACGACCTGCAGAACGAGTTCGGTATGGCGTACATCTTTATCGCTCACGACTTGTCTGTGGTTCGCCACATTTCGGACCGGGTAGCGGTGATGTATCTGGGACACATCGTCGAGATGACACCGGCCGACGAGTTGTACTCCTCACCACGTCACCCCTACACGGTTGCCCTGTTGTCAGCGGTGCCGCAGCCAGACCCCGAACTAGAACGCAAGCGCACCAGGCGAACCCTTGAAGGTGACTTGCCGAGTCCGATCGACCCGCCATCTGGGTGTGTGTTCCGCACCCGTTGTTGGAAAGCGCAGGATATCTGCGCCTCCGACAAGCCAGAATTGCGTGAGATCGAACCGAATCACGTCGTGGCTTGCCATTTCCCGGAGGAACCAGCGGTTGCGGCTGCGGTCACGGGCGCTGCATTCACTGACAGTTAAGGAAGCTCTGCAGCGCCGACTGTTTGTCGAAGAAAGTCGACCTGTAGCAGCATGAGATTTTCTGCGACTTCCTCCTGCGAAGCCATGTGGGTGATCCCGGTGAGCGGGATTACCTGGTGCGGTCGACCGTGTTCGGTGAGGGCCTGCGACAGCTGAAGCGAGTTCGCAACAAACACGTTGTCATCAGCGAAACCGTGAATGATCTGAAGTGGTCTCGTTAGTTTATCCGCCTTCGATACGAGCGACATGGCCTCGTAGACCTCAGGATTTTCAGCCGGTAGTCCTAGGTACCGCTCGGTGTATGCCGTGTCGTACAGCCGCCAATCGGTAACCGGTGCTCCGGCGATCGCCGCATGAAAGACGTCGGGGCGTTCAAGCACAGCTAGCGCGGCCAGGTAACCGCCGAACGACCAGCCGCGGATCGCGACGGCTCCGAGGTCGAGATCGGGGAAGGCATGTGCAGCGGCGTGTAGGCCGGCCACCTGATCATCCAGCACTACGCCAGCGAGGTCTCGTCGAACGGATCGCTCCCAGGACGGACTGCCCGGCGTTCCGCGGCCGTCAACCACGACGACCGCAAAACCCTGGTCGGCGAACCACTGGGAATCCCGGAAAGCCCCTTCGGCCAGCAGAACTCGCTGCGCGTGTGGACCGCCATACGGATCCATCAGGACTGGGAGGCGGATTCCTGGCTGCCAGCTTGATGGCAACACCACGGCGACACGTAGGTCGTCGGCGCCACCGGGTAGGACGGTGACTTGTGGACGAAGAGTTGGAATGTTCGCAACTGAAGTGACAACACCGGAGCCGTGCGGCGTCGAATATGTTGCTGTGACTTGGGGCTCGTCGAGACTGGTCCCTATCGAGATCAAGGTTGAACCCGCGCGTACGGCCGAGTGAATCCCCGTCTCTGGACTTACGGGTGTGACGCCCTCGGCTGACCACCGATAAACGCACTGCTGCGTCGGGTGTTTGCGTGCGACAAACAGCACGTCGTCGGGTCCGACGTCGATCACTGCGCTGACCTGCAAGCCCATCGGTGTGACCGAAGTTCCATCTGCGCATAGGGCGTACGTGTCGTCCACGACTTCAATGGTGAGCAGCTGTCCCGACGGCCCCCACGCGGGGACACCAGAATTCACATCAACCCAGGCCGAGTCGGTCTGACT
>DATKIY010000203.1:0-5943 GCA_035543875.1 Actinomycetes bacterium
TGTTGGAGCAGCGGCCACGTGTCACCTGAGCCGGGATTCATCCTTCTCGGCTTCGTCATGGACGAAACCGCAACGAGTTCGATTTGAGGCTACGATCTTCCAACCGGACTTGGCTAGCTGCAGGTGATCGGGAGGGGGGTAGGTGGATCGTCGGGGTTGTTCGGACTGATCATCCCGGTCCATGGGTTGGTTCCGGTGTTGTCGCAGACCTCCACGCTCCCGGTGGTGTAGATCCCACCGCCGGTCTGAGCAGTGTTTCCGGTTACCGCGGCTGTATCTCTTAAGGTCACCGGGTTGAATCTGAACCCCCGGATACCGCCGCCGTAGACAGTGGCCGAGTTGTCGGTCACGGACGATGATCCGTTCAAAGCGGCACTCCCACCCCGGAGGTAGATCCCGCCACCTTCTTGAGCGATGTTGCCCGTTACCGACGATTCGTCATTCAGGGTGATCGCGCCACCCGTGATCCCACCACCGAGAAAGTGTGCCGAGTTTCCGGCTACCGAGGACGAGTCGTTCATCGTTACTTCGCCAGTGCTCGTGAAGATTCCTCCGCCGCCGGTTCCGGCGACGTGACGCGACTCGTTTCCCGAGATCGTTGAGGTGTTGTTCAAAACAACGACACCGGAGAGGTTGAAGATGCCTCCACCGTTGTGGCGCGCATAGTTGTCCATCACGCGGGACGAGTCGTTGAGTGTGACTAGGCCACGGTTGTTGAAGATTCCCCCGCCCCCCGCGGTCGGCTGTTGTCGAGCAGCGTTTGCAGTAACCGAAGTGGAGCCGCTGAGAGCGAGACTGCCGTGCTTGACGAGTATGCCTCCTCCTCGATTGCCAACTCCACCGGTGATCGTTAGATCTATCAGTGTGACGTCCGTCGACTTGAGGCGAACCAACAGCACCTGTGTCACGTCGTTGCCGTCAAGGGTCGCATGTGGAAACGCTGCGGTCGACTTCCCGACAACAGTTAAATCTCGCCTGATCACGAAGAATCCGACGCAATTTCCCGCTACCTGAACCACGTCGTCCTTCTGGGCAGCGTTGATAACACGCTGCAGGTCCGCCTCACCCACACCACCCGTAGTCAGATTCTTTGCTTGGCAAGCACTCGTACCTGCTTGCGCAACGTTGCCGATTGCGAGAACTGAAGCAACCAAAGCCAGAAACGCCGCAACCGGTAAGAGTCGACGGTTGCATCGCAGTGAGCTCATGGCCAGTTCACCCCACAAATCCCGCATCAGCGCCTCAGACCCGCGCGAAGACCGAACAAATCGATGTCACCACCATAGGTTAACGGGCGACGAACCGTCTCCCGATCGCAGAAGCGGAAGCGGGTCACGCCCCGATGGTTCCAAGGTTTCGATGTGCAGGCAGCGGCTTGCTCTCACCACTCAGTACGCGCGTGGCCGGGGAAAGTCACCAAGGACCTGCTGTGTCCGGCTTTGGGCTTCCTCCGTAATGGTGTAACCCCGCTCAGCCACTGTGGCTGCCGGTTCGGAACATTGCGCTGCGTGCGGGATGACGTACAACCACGCGAGCCGTCCCCAGCCGATGGTGTCGCGTCGCCACGCCTGTCCTGTCATCACGTGACCGTAGCCCTGACCGGGACATGAGACAGCCCCCGGTCGATCGGTCACGTCACCGACCACATCTAAGCGGCGACCTCGAAGGCCGGTCCTCGACACCGCCGTCGACACTAGTTCCGGGTTGCCAGCAGCAGGACGAGGGCGACCACCGCTACACCTGTGAGCACGAGCCCGATGGCGTTAAAGGGTCTGACTCGCACTAAATATTGCTTTGGCGGTCTTGGAGTTGTACTCACGTAGCTCGTCGTTGGCGGTACGGAAACGTGGGCGTGCGGCGGGCAGTCGGATTGCGGCGCGATGCTCGGTCCACTGTTGTCCATTCCAGTACCGCTGATACCCCTGGCACTCCGGGTCGGGATACCAGCCCGGCCGCGGAGTCAGCTGCCTTCGATGATTGGCCCTGCGAGCACGCGAACCCGCCAACTACTGAGTAGGCCAAGGCGAGGTGACTACCGGGCCACGCGATAGCACCGGTGAGTCGGCGAGGAGTGCGCCTGCAAGTTGGTTTGCCAACCAGCGTCGGTATTCGTCCGGCGTCCACCCCTGCTCTCGCACAAGGCCGATGAAGATTCGGGACTCGCAAAGGGCCCAGACGATGTCGGCGGCACGTTCTCGATCGAGGCCTGGTGCGAATGCGCCTTTGTCGATTAGTTGGACGAACTCAGCCATACCTTCACGACGCTTGCCCTGCCGCCACGCGAGATCGCTGCGGACCTGCTCGTCAACACCGGAAGCCTGAACCATCACATCGTTCAGGTCAGCCAGTCGCATGTGTACATCCGTGACGAAGTCAGCCAGCAGCGCCACCTGTTTTCCCGGGTCAGGCTCGGCCGCGACATCTGCGGCGATCTGCCGTTCGGCAATCGGCACGGGCTCGTCGTCGCCAGCAATCCCAACGTCCAGCATTGTCTTGAGCAAGCCGGACTTGCCGCCGAATGCAGCCGAGACGGTCGCCGGCGCGACACGTGCGGCAGTTGCGATATCCGCGACCGTGGTTGCGGCGTAGCCGCGCTCGACAAAGAGTTGTCGTCCCGCGTCGATGATCGCGGCTCTGGTCCGGGCGGCTGACTCTTTGCGACGGGAGGCGTCGTACTGGCGTCTTGACACCGTGCTCCTTTTCAATATAGTCATCACTATTGAATAGTGCCTCACCCAGAGTAGTGCATCAGGGCGAGAGGCCACCAACCGAAGTTAGGAGTTCACACCATGTATGCGTTCTGCCAAGACATGCCAGGCATATCGGTTGAAGACCAGGAGACGTTCGCACAGCTGATTGACCCCGCCGCGTTGCAGGAGTGCATTGCTCACGTAGTGGGGCCGATCGATGGTGGCTGTCGCATGATTGACGTCTGGGAATCCAAGTCGTCCTACCGTCGCTTCCAACAGCAGCACCTGTTTCCTGCCCTACAGCAGTGGGCCGAACAACAACCGAACCAGAGCGGCGCCGGAAAGATGCCTGCGTTCACCGTCTTCGACGTCAGCGGCGCGGGATACCGCGTTGGGGCTGAGGCATAGTCATCAGCGGTCGTTCGCGGCCGCCGCGGGTGTAGTTCAGTGGCAGGGCATCAGATTCCCAGCTGCCTGTGTGAGTTCGATGCTCGCCACCCGCTCCATACCAACGAGCCCTACCTCTCTGCTTTAGCCCGGCGTCGCGTCCGTTCTCGCTTAGTCATAGTTGGCGCTCACAGTAGCCGGGAGAGCAAGCGCTTACATCTTCGTGCGTCAATCCGACGTTTGCGCGGCCCCGTGCGTGGCATCGGCGAGCAGCTCGCGTCAGCGACCTCTCGCGAACAAGCCTTGGAAATACTGGCGGATACCCGGTCTAGTCTTGTTCAGTGAACGGAGGGATGCCCGTGACCCGGATCTACAAGGCAGACGGCGAAGATGGCTTTGAGTTGGTTATCCCAACCGTGTTTGGTGCCTTTGATCGGTTTCTGGCGGCCCGTAGCCTTCCAGACACGGCGACTTTGGTTCCGGAATCGGCTGATCTTCTCACGAGAGATGTGGACGACGTGCGCGCGCAAGCGCGCTTATATGCCCTGGCTAAGCTCCCACACGCTGGCACTCCGGGACGAGGCAATCGAGAAGGTCGGGCCGTTGCTCGCACCCTTCGGCCGGTTTGTGCGCCTCGATTGTCCGGATGCGCATCTCGCAGCCTTCGTTGCCAGACCCTTGGCCGGTGCCCTCGATCAAGACCGATCAGAGATCGTCCGCTTTCGAAGCTCTGGTGAGGGGGTCAAGCGGATTGAGAACGTGCACTTCCGTTCAGATGCAGTTGCGTCACAAGGCGTCTTCTGCCTTCCGGAGTTCATACGCGGCCCGCTGTACCTGACCGAGGATCTAGTGGACAGGATCATTGCGACCAACCATTCTTCCGGGACCGTATTTGCCGAGATTTCGACGGGTCGAGCCACGTTCGCGTAGCAGCAACCCGGGCATGGCATATTCCGGAAAAGCCAGTCTTCGGGACGGCGCGCTGGGAGAATCAAGTCGTCACTTTCCACCCTCAGCCTGATCGACTCGGCGTAGTCTCCAGCAAGACGTCGCTGGAGGTGTTGATGAAGCGATCGCGTGTCCTGGTGCTGATCATGGCGGCAATTGCCAGTGGTTCCGCCTTGCCGGCCCTGATGACCACAGCCCGTGCCGCTGGACCAAGTCTGGCTATCGTGTCGCTGAACTCAGCGGAGGAACAGGCCAATAACCAGGTTCGTGAGGCGAGTGCCACACCTGACGGACGTTACGTCGTCTTTTCAACGCTGGCGGACAACGTGGTCGCCAACGACACCAACGAATTCGTGGACATTTTCGTGAGGGACACGGTCAACGGCACAACCAGCCTAGTCTCAGCGAACCAAGTTGGCCTGCCCGCAAACGCCATCAGCCGTTCCCCGGTTATTTCTGACGACGGGCGCTACATCGTGTTCTCGTCTGGCGCCACCGATCTTGTCGACGCGCAGACGCACGGAACCAACATTTACCTGTCCGATCAAACGACGGGTGATCTCACACTTGTCTCCGTCAACAACAACAGCGTCCCGCAGAACGGTGGGAGCGGTTTCGCGGCGGTGGATATGACCCCTGATGGTCGATTCGTCGCCTTTACCTCCACAGCGACAAACCTTTCAGCTCGTGACAGCAACGACACAGTAGACGTCTACGTGCGCGATCTGCAGCAAGGAAAGACAACCCTCGTCTCGGTGGCAAGAAGCGGAAAGGTGGCAGCTGGTCGCAGCCGCGATCCCAGCATTTCCTCGGACGGAAACGTCGTCGCTTTTCTGTCAGCCTCCTCCCGTCTGGTCAACGGCGACACAAACGGCCTTGAAGACGACTTTGCCAGGGATCGCGCCGCAAAGAGCACAGAAATCGTCTCGGTCAGTGGCGACGGGGAAGCGGCTAACGGCAAGGCATGGTTTCCTCCTTCGATATCTGGTGGAGGACGCTTCGTCGCATTCACCTCTGTCGCTACAAATCTCGGCTCGACGCCCACCGAGCCCCACAGGGGCAACGTGTTCCTGCACGACCGGGAAACCGGCGCGACAAAGGTCATCTCCAAGGCTGCGGACGGTACAACTTGCCACGACTGCACCACTCCCATCTTCAGCGAAGACGGTCGGAGCATTCTGTTCACGAGCAGTTCCCCCCTGACATCGGACGATCAGAACATCGCATACGACGCATACTTGTGGGACCGCCCCAACCAGCAAATGATCCTCATATCCAAGCCCCTCGACGGTCCCAATACCGCGTTGGCACCGGCATACGCGGTCGCGATATCTGGCGACGGTCGGTTCGTCTACTTCAGCAGTGACGACGACCAGCTAGTGCCCAACGACACGCAGCCCTACGCCGATCTCTTCGTTCTTGACCGGACGGGCTAACTCCCAGTACTGCCAAGCGCTAGCGCTGCGGAGACCCCTCCACGCGAGTCCCGTAACCAACCGGGCGCGGCGGGGCCATCGGGAAGCTAGAACTGCCCTATGCGTTTCCAGCAACCACCATGTACCCCTCGGTTTTGGGATCGAAGGTGCTGTCCAGTAGCTCGAGTCCCACGCTCCGCAGCTCCGCCACGAGTTCCTCGTACCGGTACGGCCAGAAGGACAAACGCTCTGAACTTGTATGGACCGAGCCGTCGTTGTCGACTTGTGCTACAGCGATCTCCAGGTGATGCTCCTGGTCCCACAGAGGTTCGATCTGCCATGCGTAGATGACGACCGCGTCGCGACCTCTGCGGCTCACGAGCCGATCGCGGACGTCAACATGAGAGCCTCCAGCGCGCACAAGCTCCCACGTGCGTGACGTGAGCACCAGGCGTCCCTGGCGGTTTAGTAGCCGTTTCATCGTCGCCAGCGCAGCTAAACGA
>DATKIY010000204.1:0-5813 GCA_035543875.1 Actinomycetes bacterium
GCCTCGGCGATGGTCTCCAACGTTGCCATGCCATCGAGGGCGTCCCGAATGCGGTTGGCTGCAGCAAGACGGGAGACCGCAGTCCAGCGAGGGCGGTCGCCATCGAGCGTTTGCGCCACAGATCCCCACTACCTAGAAGTAATACGCGGCCCCGGACCCGCCCTGCTTTCAGGCTTTATTCAACCCCTCCGAAGAGAACCACCCCAGTTGCCCCGCCGTCGAGTGGTGAATAGCCCAACTGACTGACAACTCGATCAACCACCACACCCCCGAGGCCAGACACCCACCTGTACGTAGCGCTAGCCTTGCGATTCATGAGCAACACACACATGGTGTGGATCGACTGTGAAATGACCGGCCTCGACCTTCAGCATGACGCACTCGTGGAGTTGGCGGTCCTGGTCACCGACGCTGAGTTGAACGTGCTCGGCGACGGTGTCGACGTGGTGATCCGTCCGCCCGAAGCCTCCCTGGTGCAGATGGGCGACTTTGTCCGCCAGATGCACACCACGTCGGGACTGCTCGAGGAGCTGGCGGAGGGCATGTCGCTGGCTGACGCTGAGGATGCAGCACTCACCTATATCAAGCAGTTCGTTCCCGAAGCCCGCAAGGCGCCGATGGCAGGTAACTCGATTGCCACCGACCGAACCTTCATCGCCAGGGATCTCCATGCGCTCGACGAGCATGTGCACTACCGCATGGTCGATGTGTCGTCGATTAAGGAACTCGCGCGACGGTGGTATCCGCGTGCGTACTTCCAGGCACCGGAGAAGAACGGCGGTCACCGAGCGTTGGCCGACATCAAGGAGTCGATCGCCGAGTTGCGGTACTACCGAAAGGCAGTGTTCGTTCCTGCGCCCGGACCGGACACGGCCGCTGCGCGCGCGATCGCCGCGGAGTTCGGTTCTCCCCCAGCCGATTCGGCTCACCCCTAAGTCCCTCGGTACACTCGGCTGGCCGCTTCGGCGGTCATGGTGGGTGTAGCTCAGCTGGTAGAGCGCCGCGTTGTGGTCGCGGATGTCGCGGGTTCGAGTCCCGTCACTCACCCCAACTCTTGTCCAGCGTGATCGGAGCACCACGGTCGCTTTAGAGATCAACATCGATCCAAAAAACGACTGGGGCGCTCCGATCACGGGGGCTGGCGGCATGATGGTGTGGTGAGTCGACGCAGCGAACGCCGAGCGGCTGTCCATTACGAAAGCGGATCGTCCCTCAGCCGCATCGAGAACGTCGCCGTTGAGGATCCACTGACCGTCACGCTCGACGGTCAGGAGGTCTTCACCACAATGCGGACGCCTGGCGACGATATCGACCTCGCTCTCGGCTGGCTGGTCAGTGACGGAGTGGTTCACCACGCAACCGACGTTCACAGCGCGAAGGAATGCCGCACGATCTTTGAGGCGGGAAACCTCTCGATCGGACGCACCCCGACGAGTGACGACAAGGAACTCATCGAGCGCACTGCCGTCGAAGTCGAGCTACGGACCGATGAGCGACCGCGCCCCAGACATGGATGGACGTCGAGTGCATGCGGCGTCTGCGGCATTGAAGCCGTAGACGACGTCGTTGCTCGCGCACTGCAAATAACTCGGTTCAGTGAGCAGGTTGTGCCCGCCGAGCTTCTCTTGGAACTGCCGGAGCGATTGCGTGCTGGCCAGCAGGTGTTTGAACGAACCGGAGGGCTGCACGCTGCCGGTTTGTTCACCCTCGATGGCGAACTGCTGGTACTGCGCGAGGACGTCGGGCGGCACAACGCCGTCGACAAAGTCGTCGGGTACGCGCTTCAGCAAGAGCTGTTGCCACTCGACAAGCACATCCTGCAGCTCAGCGGTCGAGCTTCATTTGAGTTGGTTCAGAAAGCGGCGATGGCTGGTATCCCCGTCGTGTCTGCGGTGTCCGCGCCGTCCAGTTTGGCGACAGAGTTGGCGGATCGAGTCGGGATCACTTTGGTGGGCTTTGTTCGTCAGAATTCGATGAACATTTATACCTACGCCGATCGGGTGACTGAAGGATAAGTTTCCCGCACGGGCAACCCTAAGGTGCGGATAAGCCCCTTTTGACCTCGTCGGACAGGCGCGAACATCGCTTCAGGCCACCCCCTGGAGGAACTGATGAACCGCACCTACCGGACGGCAATCACAACCGTCGCTGCACTCAGTGTCGTGGCTGGAGCCGGCGTCGCCATCGCCGCTGTGCCCGGCGCCCCTACAAGCACACCCACCGCAAACGTCGCGGACCTGGTTGATACCAGCGGCATGACAGCCAAGCAGCGTCACGAGCTTGACCAACTGTTGCGTCAGCTCAACAAGCACTCCTCAACTCTTCGCGGACAACTGAAGCAAGCGAGACTGCGTGCTGCCCGAGAAGCCCGCATCGCCGCGCTCATGGCAGGCAGCGCAACCGCGCCGCAAACGTCGACCACCTCGCAAGAGCCGGCGAGCAGCTCCGACGATGACAACAGCCAAGGCTCAACCACCAACGACTCTGATGGACCCGATGAGGACGTCAATGACGGCGACCACAGCGGATCCTCTTACTCAGATGACGACAGCGACCAGTCGGACGATGACGGCGTGAGCAATGACGATTCTGAAGACACTGAAGACCAGGCAGATGTCGAGGACCACGAAGATGGGTAACCGACCAACTTCGCGCGCCAATTGGTCTGTCGTAGCGTTCGCCAGCCCGTTGGCCGCGTTGGCCTTCGCCGGGACCACTGGCTGGGCGATTGGGCATCCACCACAGAGCGTCGACACGTCGTCCTCAGCTAGTGCTGCGTCTGACGCTCAAGCGCTCAAAGCTGCTAACGCCGCAGCGCGTGAAAAGGCTGAAGCACAGCAGCTACGTCACGCAATCGCACGGGAACGTCATGCGATCACGCAGCTAGAGCACAAGGTCAAGCAGGCCCAGGGTCGAGCCGATCGGATGGCTGCGATCGCGGCAGTTGCCCAGGCGCAGGCCCAGTCGAGTGTCGACTCCGGCACCACCACCTGGACCAGCACCACGTCAGGCTCTAGTAGCTCCGGCAGCACAAGCAGCGGCAGTGGCTCGACAACTTCCGGCTCAACCGGTTCGGGGTCGAGCAACTCGGGCACTGGCGGTTCCAGTCAGCCAGCCCCACCGGCGCCAGCGCCCAGCTCGACTACCGGCGCCTCATGATGCGGAGCAACACCGCCGAGATCGTTGACGTTGCTACCGGACAAACGAGACCGGACCTGCTTCACACGTTTTCAGCGATGGCAACGACGGTAGAGGTTCACGTCTGCACCCCGACAACAACGATGCACGACCAAATAGCGGAAGTGGAGAAGGTCTTTCACTCCGTTGAGGCTGCTTGCACTCGCTTCAAGACAGACAGTCCGTTGATGCGTGCCAACGCATCGCCTGACGAGTGGCACGTTGTCCCCGGCGAGTGCCTTGAAGCTGTTGCTGCCGCGGCAAAAGCTCACCAGATGACCCGTGGCTTGTTCGACCCACGAGTTCTGACGTCATTGCTGCACAGCGGGTACGACGAGACTCTCGCCTTCCGCGACGACGACGTGGTGCGTCGTTCAAGTCCGGCATCGGTGGCCTACCTTCGCAGCCCCTGGCTTCCCGAAATCGATGTGGAGCGGAGCGCCATCCGTCTTGGAAAGCTGCCAGTAGATCTCGGCGGCATTGGCAAGAGTTACGCGGTCATGCGTGCGACACCAGCACTCGCCTTATCCGGGACGGGTTTCCTCATCAACGCTGGAGGCGACTGTTATGCGCAGGGGTCCGGTCCCACTGGTGACGGGTGGCTGATCGGCGTCGAGGATCCCACCGGTGGCGAGAGCCCGCTTGCGGTGTTGCGCATTTCCGATGCGGGCTGTGCGACGTCTTCCACGCGGCTTCGACGTTGGAAGGTTGACGGTCGTGATACCCACCACCTCATAGACCCACGCACCGGCCAAGCGGGGGATCGTGGCCTCACGGCAGTCACGGTGGTTGCCGAGGACACCGTCACGGCAGAAACGTGGACGAAAGCTCTGTTCCTCAGCGGGGCCAGTGAGATCGCGACCTTCGCGGACCTGCATGACCTGGCGGCCCTGTGGGTAGACGTCGAAGGTCAGGTTGGACTGAGCGACGCAATGCTCCCCTACGTCGATTGGCGGCCATGACATGGCAGGCGCGCATTCGATAACCCCCGCACCACTGTTGGCAGCCGTTCGAGTCGCAGCCATCACGACCTTTGTCGCCGTCAGTGCAGCCATTTCTGGGTGGTTGATCGGCACTACCGTGACCGGTCTAGCCGGAAACCAGAATGCACCGTGGATTCTTGGCCGCTCGGCCGGAATCACCGCCTACGCACTGCTCGCTTTGCTCGTCGCTACTGGGCTCGTTCTGGCGCACCCGTTCCGGACTCGGATTACCCACCCATCAACCACCACTCGCATTCGTCTTCACATCGGAATGGCCGTATTCACCTTGGCCTTCACTGTTCTTCACGTCGTGGTGTTGGCCACGGACGACTACGCGCACGTGGGATGGAGCGGTGCGTTCCTGCCCATGCAGTCGGAGTACAGACCGCTCGCCGTGACCCTGGGAATTCTGGGGCTTTACGCTGGGGTGCTGGCAGGCGTCACCGCCAGCCTCGCAAGCCGTTGGGCGGCGCGGGTGTGGTGGCCGATCCACAAAGTCGCCGCCGTTGCGTTCGTGCTGGTCTGGGTTCACGGAGTTTTGGCGGGAAGCGACAGCGCAGCACTACTCACGGTGTACCTGGTTTCCGGCGCGGCAATACTTGCACTTGCCATCAGTCGCTATGTAACCCGTACCCCGCGAGATCGGGTCGACGAGCTGATCGGAAAAGGCGGGCTCTCCGCTGGTCAGACTTCAACACTTCGGGCGTACCAATGAACACCTTGTTCCCCGACCCCGTCCGCTTTCCGCTGCACGGAGAAGCACCGTTCCGCGGTGCGCTGCGGCACGATCGGGCCCAGCATGTTGGGACGTTCGGTGACCGCATGACAGCACGTGACACCGATGGCGATGAGCTCATCGCACGCGTTCAGGCCGCCGAGCTCACCGGACGTGGTGGCGCTCACTTCTGCGCAGCGACCAAGTGGCGAGCCGTGCGGGCCACCAATCAGCAGGCGGTGGTTGTCGTCAACGCAGCCGAGAGCGAGCCGGCGAGTGTCAAAGACGCGGCGCTGCTGCAACTTCGTCCACACTTGGTTCTCGACGGTGTCGCCGCTGCAGCCGAAGCAACCAACGCTACTGAGGTCATCGTCTGGCTTCATCAGGGAAGTCACAACACCCGGGACAGTCTCAACCAGGCTTTATCGGAACGCCGACAGGCTGGAGTTGTGGATCCGGAGATCCGGTTCGCATACGGACCCGCGCGCTATCTGTCTGGCGAATCGAGCGCAATCATCAACGCGCTTTCTGGTGGTCCAACGCTACCCATGTTTCGACGCCGGCCATCCTCGCAGTCGGGGGTCAACGAGCGCCCAACCTTGCTGCACAACGTCGAGACCTTCGCCCGCGTAGGCGCACTCGCCAGAACAACAGTTCGCCACCCCGTTCCGGGAACAATGCTCACCGTGGTCAGTAGCCACGGTCGAACTGTTGTTGACGTGCCACCCAACTGGACGCTGAGTGACGCGGTGCATCACGCGACGTCATTCGCCCTCGCAGACGTGCCAGTCACCGCGGTTCTCGTCGGAGGCTACGGCGGTCAGTGGATTCCGTGGCCCGAAGCACAAACACTTCCACTGTGCGAACCCCTGACCCGCGCACGTGGCAGGTCACTCGGCGCCGGCGTGGTCGCGGTGCTTCCCGCTTTCACCTGCGGC
>DATKIY010000205.1:0-11160 GCA_035543875.1 Actinomycetes bacterium
GGCCGACGTGCTGGTTGAACAGGGGCCGTGCTTCCCTTGGGATTGGTCTGCAACCAGTCTCATTGTCGCTGAAGCAGGTGGGTCCCTAACCCAGCTCGATGGCACCGATCCCGTGCCCGGATGTCACTTGCTCGTAACGAATCGGAAGTTGGCTGACGAGGTTCAGTCAGCCCTCTACGCTGCAGGAAGCGGTCACCGCGGAGGTTGATCGACTGCGAGGCAACGGGGACTGACCAGGGCTGGGTGGCAAACATGCGTCCGACACATTCAGTGGACCGAGTCGCCGACGCCCTTGAGGCGTTAGCCAGCACCGGTCGACCACTCGGCGTCACGGAGTTGGCTGACAAACTCGGAGTACACAAGGCAACCGCATCTCGGTTGATGGCAACGATGGCCAGCCGTGGACTAGTTCGCCGCAACTCCGCCGGCTACTTACTTGGTCCGGCCCTCGCTCGGCTCGCGGCCATCGCGGTGGCCGAGCTCGAACTCGTCGATCTAAGCCGGCCAATTCTGCGTGAGCTCGTAGAGGTCACCGGTGAAGCTGCCTACTTATCAATCCCCTACCGAGGTGCGGTGCTCTACGTCGAACAGGTGACGCCGCAGGGTGGTCACATGAACAACGACTGGACCGGCCGCATGGGCCCGTTGCACTGTTCTTCCAGCGGAAAAGTGTTTGCCGCCTTCGGAGCCGTCGACGACCTTGCCTCACAACTGACCGCGCCACTGCCTCTGCTCGCCAGCCGCACCATCAGTACACCGGAGGCCTTCAACCAAGTCCTTCCTCGCGTCCGACGCCAGGGGTACGCGACGTCCAGCGATGAAGCCGAAGACGGCATGACATCGGTGGCTGCACCTGTCATGGGGTCCGAGGGCGAGGTGCTCGCAGCACTAGGCATCGGCGTAGCCACCAACCGTTGCAGCCACCAGCGCCTATCCCAACTGGGCGCCGCAACCATCGGGGCCGCGGCGGCACTCGCACGGCGACTCGGCCCGCCGCGGGCCCTCATCACCCAACCGATTCCCGCAGGTCAATAAGTGTTTATCCGAACCGTTGCCGTGAGGGCAACACACCAGTTGCCCACCTATCCGGCCGCAATAGGCTCCGCGCCACGTCGGTCATCTCGCAAGGAGTTGTGTCACATGCACGCACCGGTGATCCGCCTGTTAGCCGCCTCGGGACTCCTGCTGTCGCTTGGTCTTGGTCTCGCACCGGGACCGGCCGCCGCCGAGACTTCCGACAGTGACACGAAAGTTCTGAAAATTGGCGTGCCCACCGATCTGAACACCGCGAACCCGTTTGCCCTGACCACAAACAGCGACTGGAACGTAGTCACAACGCAGTACGACTTGATGCTGAAGTTCGGCGATGACGACCTGTCGGCGCAACCCAACCTCGCCGAATCATGTGAGCCGAACAAAGACTTCACGGTGTGGACTTGTCATATCCGCGACGACGTCAAGTGGAGCGATGGCACACCGATGACTTCGCGCGACATTGCGTTCACCTACAACCTGATCATGGACAAGAAGATCCCGCTATACCGGTCGTACTTCACCCAGAACCCCACCTTTGAGACACCCGACGACCAGACGTTGATCTGGAAGAGCCCTGAGCCAACGTTCTATCCCGAGACACCTCCGTGGGTGTACATCGTTCCCGAGCACATCTGGAGCAAGTTCGAGAATTCGGATCTGAAGGAAATCAAAGAGTTCGAGAATGTTCCTTCCGTCACGACCGGCCCCTACTACTTGAGCGAGCTCAACCCCGGCCAGAACTGGACACTCACCAAGAACCCCTACTACTGGGGCGACGAACCTAACTACGACGAGATCCAGTACCAGCTGTTCAGCAACCAAGATGCGATGGCGCAGGCCCTGAAGAACGGCTCGATCGACGTGGCCGCCTATTTGGAGACTTCACTCCTACCGGCGCTCGACGACGACCCGAACATCACCGTGCAGCGAGACGTGTCTGACTGGTGGCTGAACCTGGCATTCAACTTCGGTGGACAGGGGCCGGACGCGGACCCGCTCCCAGCGCTGCACGACAAGACGGTGCGCACGGCCATCGCGATGGCGATCGACAAACAAGGGATCATCGATAAGGCGTACAACGGCGCGGGTGTTCCAGGCGAGAGTGTCGTCCGAAAAGCATCCGTATTTTGGCACTATGACGTGCCAGACGAAGATGTGATTCCCTTCGACCCTGACGCTGCGAACGCGATGCTCGATGACGCCGGCTACAAGCTGAACTCCGACGGAGTTCGCGTCGACCCCGCTAACGGTGAACCGCTGAAGATGCGCATCCCCGTCTCACAAGGGACGAGTGGAGCAGTCATCGCTGGACAACTCATTGTTGGTTATCTTGACAAGATCGGAATTGACGTCGAGCTGCTCCCAGTGACCGACGGAAAGATGTATGACTACTGGGAAGCTGGGAACTTCGATGCCTACATCTGGTACTGGACCGGCGACCCCGATCCCAACTACCAATTGTCTGTCTTTACCAGCGACGAATGTCTGAAGCTGAGCGACGGTTGCTGGAGCAACTCTGACTACGACGCGATGTACGAGAAACAGCGAACCATGATGGACCAGGACAAACGTCAACAAGTCGTTCAGGACATGCAGGCTCTGATCTACCAAGAAAGTCCCGAAATCGCGTTGGCATACCCGAACAACATTGAGGCTTACCGAAATGACCTCGTCGGCGACTTCACTCCGGTGCCTGGACCCGACGGTTACCTGATTCCCAACTACAACAACGCCAGCATGGTCACGGTTGCACCTGTCACCGGGGCTGACTCCAGCAGCTCTTCATCTCCAGGCTTGCCCGTGGGAGCTTGGGTCGCGATTGCTGCAGCTGTGCTCGTCGGCGGCATCGTGCTGGTGCGCCGAAGTGGGCGAAAAGACGAGGACGAGGGCTAGGCATTGGTCGGCGAGCGACAATGAGGCTCAGGTATCTCGCCCGCAAGCTTGGCTGGGCCGTAGTCACTTTGTTCTTTGTTCTGACGTTCAATTTCTTTCTGTTCCGCGTGATGCCTGGTGATCCGGCAGCGCTGTTGGCGAGGAGCCAGCGACTGACTGCTGACGAGATCGCCCAGCAGCGTGCGCTCTTTGGACTCGACGACCCGCTTCTCGTTCAGTACTGGAACTACCTGAAGGAAACGCTAACCGGGCACCTCGGCTCCTCCTATCTGTCTGGCCGTCCTGTGCTCGAAACCATTGGCATCTACATGTGGCCGACGATCCTGCTCGTCGGCGTCGGCACTGGGCTCGCCGTCATCTTTGGGGTGTTGTTTGGCATCAAAGGCGCCTGGCAGCGAGGAAGCGGGTTCGATAAGACGAGCCTGTACGGATCGCTCACCCTCTACTCCACCCCCGAAGGGTGGTTGGGGATGCTCCTGCTCATCATCTTCGCCGGAACCCTTGGTTGGTTCCCGGTGAACGGCTACGAGAGCAACGACCAAACCGGATTAGCCCACATCGCTGACGTTGCCAACCATCTCGTCCTACCAGCGATGACATTGGCCCTCGGGTACGGAGCCTCCTTCATGCTGGTGATGCGGTCTTCGCTGCTTGAAATCAAGGACGAAGACTTTGTCGGCGTTGCACGCGCAAAGGGTCTCACCGAGACGATGGTCCGCCGACGACATGCTGTCCCTAACGCATTCCTCCCCACATTCACCCTCATTGTGTTGAGCTTCGGCTTTGTCATAGGTGGCGCCATCGTTGTTGAAACTGTCTTTTCTTGGCCAGGCATCGGATTGCTGACTTATCGAGCCATCGAGGCTTACGACTTCCCTGTACTGCAGGGCGTATTCCTCGTCAGCAGCATTGCGGTCGTGGTGGCGAACCTGGCAGCAGATATTGCTTACGGGTTCTTAGACCCACGCATTCAGGAGGTATGAGGTGGCGCCGGCAGAACTCGTTGCACTGTCACCTCGACAGCTAGTCTGGGAGCGACGCCGACAAGCACTGGCGCGGAACTGGCGGTTATACCGCACCAACCGTCAAGGACTCGTCGGGCTACTCGTCCTGGCTACCTTCGTCCTCATCGCGCTGTTGTCACCACTCATCGTTTCTCCCGACGAAATCGAGCCAGCTACAGCCACGGGAATCCCCAACCATCCGCCCTACTCCGGGTACCCGCTAGGTACAGACAATTTCGGTCGATCGGTCCTGTCCTTGATCATCGTCGGAACCCGTATCTCGTTGCTGGTCGGCATTACCGCCACGTTTGTTGCGGTCATCCTGGGAGCAAGCATCGGGTTAGTTAGTGGCTACTACGGCGGAACCCGGATCGACACCGGGTTAAATGCCCTGACCAACTGGTTCCTGGTCATCCCATGGCTGGTCCTGGCGATTGTGCTTTCTGCCATTCTCGGCTCGAGCACCTGGATCATTATTTTGGTGATTGGAATTACGTCATGGGCAACCACCGCGCGGTTGGTGCGCGCACAGACGCTCAGCGTTCGCGAACGACCCTACGTGGAGCGGGCGCGGGTTCTCGGCGCAAATGACTGGACGATTTTGACTCGGCACATCCTGCCGAACGTGTCTCCAGTCATCTTCGCCAATGCCATTCTCACGGTCGCCATCGCGATTTTGACTGAGACGACATTGTCGATCCTCGGGCTCGGTGACGCTACGGCCATTTCCTGGGGCGTCATCATTGAGCAGGCGTTCAACGCCGGCGCGATGACCAACGGGTACTGGTGGTGGATGATTCCGCCGGGCGTGATGATCGTGCTGGTTACCTTGGCTTTCACCATGTGCGGATACGCACTTGACGAAGTAATGAATCCGAGGTTGCGCTCACGATGAGCTCACCAGCGTCGATCGTTGGATCAAACCCGTTTCAACAACCAGGCGAGTGGTTGAAATGCGCACTCCACACTCACACCACCGAAAGTGATGGCTCACATTCACCCCGCATGCTTGTCGATACCTATCGCGACGCGGGATTCGATGTTGTAGCTATCACTGACCACTGGCGTAGAACCATCGTCTCGTCCACCGAACGCCTAATAACGATTCCGGGCGCCGAGCTCTGCTTCGATCTAGTCGATCCTCCAGCCAAGCGACTGATCGGGGAGTTTCTCGTCTACGGAATCACTGACCTCCCAGCCGACCCAGGTGGTGACCGCAACAACTGGTGGTTTAACGAGGAGGAAAACTACGAGATCCGGACTTTCGAAAATCTGACTGCCGGCATGCAATGGGTTGAGTCGCAAAAGGCAGTCGCGTACGTAGCACACCCGTACTGGAGTGGACTGGATGTCGACGTGCTGAAGCAGGCACACGGCTACCTCGGCCTTGAAGTGTTCAACGGCTCGAGCGAACTGGAGACTGGCCGAGGCGACTCAGCTAGTTGGTGGGATGCCCTGCTGAGCGCTGGACGAAGGACCTTTGCGATCGCGACTGACGACCAACACGTCCCGCTGTTCGACCTTGGGACGGCGTGGACCATGGTGCGCGCGCACGATCGCACTCCCGAGGCAGTGCTTCAAGCTCTACGCACAGGGATGGCGTACAGCTCGAACGGACCAACAATCTACGACGTCGTCCTTGATGGGACGGCCGTCGAAGTCTCTTGTTCGCCAGCACGCTCGATCGTGCTCGGCATGGAAGAGGAGCGCGGCGTCAGTGTCAGCGCCGGCGCACGCGGGCGCCGTTTTGGTTCCATCCTGCGGACGAGTGAAGACGGCCTTATCACCGCAGCACGCGTCGAGTCGCCGTGGCCGGACCCCCGGTTCCGAAGGATCACCGTGGTGGACGAACACGGACGCAAAGCTTGGACTAACCCGCTCTAGGAATCTGTTGGCTCAGGGCTCGACGTTTTCGAACCGCCACCCACAGTCCAGCCAGCCCAGCTCCCATCGTGCCCAGAAACTCGTCGCCCAAGGTGTCTTGATACGCCGTATCGAGTTCGGTGCCGTGGCGGATGAATGCATACCACTCACCAAGTTCCCAACCAATCGCCAAGATCGCACCGAGCCCAGCTACCAGCCATCCCAGCGCCCACGGCGGCGATGCCTTGCTGCGTGACAGAAGTACGCCGATTCCGGCCGCCAGTAGCAACCAGTTAACGAAGTGGTTGAGATCGTCCCACCAGCTGACGCTGTCGTAGAGGTTCAACGTATTACCCGTCACATCGATAAGGAACGGCGTCATGATCAATGCAAACCCAGACCACGGAAGCGGTGCCGTGGAGCCGGTAATTCGCCGGTGTATCACGTAGCAGAACGGAACCGCGAGCATCATCAACGGGTACGCGACAAGTCTGGCGCCAAATGCTTTGCCCTCGAACTGAGGCAAGCCGCTTGAGAACGTAGCTACCGCCAACTGCGCCACGGTCGCGGCGAGAATAACTCCGGTCGCGATCTCGGCTTTGCGGTCACTGGCCATGCGTTCATCTAAGAGGAACAGCTTCGGCAGACGGCTACGACTCGCGGTGTTGCAACCACCGAGGTCTAGTGCTTGACCGGCTTGACCCAAACCAACGCGTTGGGGATCGGACGTTGGTAGATGATGTCGGGATCGTCAACGCGGTCCCATCCGTTGTCAGCGCGACGGATGAAGGCGGTCGTAGATCCGCCACCATCAAGTTCGACCGCTTGGTCGAACCCGAGCTCCTGAGCGACGTTCGCTTCCTGGGCAAGCCCCAGTCCGCCGATGCGGTAGCCGTAGCGGTCGTAGCCACTTCCAGGCAACGACAACGTCATCCATCGTCCGGCGCTGGTCCATCCGACGGTCGTGCGTGGCCGCTGTTGGTTGAGGGCAGGAGTGCACTCGAAGGGAACCTGGCCGCCATCGACTAGTGATAGTCCGCGGCCGACCGCTTCTTGTAGGGCTACTCCAGTTGACGTGTCCTGCTTCACGCTCAACGCGACGTCGCTGCCTATCTTGGCCCTCCGCGCAAGCTTTGCGTGGTTGGCTCCGAACGCCACAATCTTGGTGTGCGGGGCAATGTTCCTACCCATTTCGTTGCCGGTACGAATCGCCTTGAGCTTTCCATTCTTGACGAGCCACTCCGCGCTGGCCACTGGTCGCGGCGCGATGCTGACGTCGGTCCAAGCAGCTGTGTACACGACCACACCTGCGTCGCCGATCCAGTGCCAGTTGACGCCGTCGATCGGAAGGACCGAAGAGCCGTGAGTGAGGGTTCCTGAAACGCCAACTTCGCCGTCGAAGGGTTGTCCGGTCTTGTCGACCCCGACGACTCGTGTGCGTTCGTTGTCGAGTCGAACCGCGTGTCCATGAGTGATCGAGGCATCGCGGGGCAAGTAGACCGTCTCTCCGTCGATCTTGTATCCGTAGAAGAAGTCTCCGTTCACCGCGGCGATACCCCTGGCGCCCTTCTTGCTGTCCAGCTGCGAGCGTAGTTGGCCAAGTGATCCCAGCTTCTTAGTCACAAGCCGAGGTTGCGCGTTTGCTGGCATTACCATGCGCTGGACAACGGCAGTCTGACTCTTGTCACCGTTCCAAGTCACCTTCACGTCGTAGACGTTTCGCTCGACACCGTTCGCGTAGGTCTCGCTTGAACGACGGTCGATGCGCACCTGCATGTCGCACGGCACGGGGGCGGCCGCATCGACCGGGACCGCCATGAGTGCCCCGCCTGCAATCAACAAGGACAGCGGCAGGCCCACGAGCTTGACGGCCTTGCGTTCGGCTCTCACGAAACTGGTCCCCTCGGCGCACACCACGGATGACGCCGTTACGACGTCTACCGTTGGTTATCGGCGCCCTGGGTCCAGGACTACTAACCCACCCGGGTGACCGGGTGGGTTGGTAGATCTGAGCCGTGTCTTACAGATGCACGCGTTTCGGCGTGGGTATCTGGTCGTTTCCTGAGTCGATGCCGACTTCACCCTCGCCGTTCCAGCCCCAGCATTTTTCTGCACCGCTCTTCAGCAGAGCGCATCCGGTGTAGAAGCTAATGTCGACATCCGTCACTCCGCTCGTGAGTCCGCTGACCTGCCGCGGGACATCGCGGGGGTCGGTTGCGCCATCGCCGAGCTGGTTGTACTGGTCGTCTCCCCAGCACTTTGCGTGACCGTTCTGCGCTGCGCAGGTGAAGTAATAGTCGGTATCCACCGCGCTGACGCCACTTGTCATGCCCACGACCTGAACTGGCCGGTGGTACTCGTTGCCTGAGACGCCAGTGCCAACCTCGCCGTAGTAGTTGTAGCCCCAGCACTTCAATTTGCCGCCCTTAAGCAATGCGCAGGTTGTGTAGTAGCCGGCAATGACTTGCTTGACGCCGCTGGTTAGCCCAAAGACCTGCACTGGCGAGTACTTATCTTGGACACTCTTGTCGCCGAGCTCCCCATCCCCGTTGTATCCCCAGCACTTGGCGTGACCATTGACCGTCGCACACGAGTAGTAGTAGCCGGCTGAAACTTGTGTGGCCTGCTTGATGTTGTCAACCACCTTGGGGCTCTTGTAGACATCACCCGACGTCCCAACCCCAACAGCGCCGTCGGAGTTGTCGCCCCAGCACTTCACCTTTCCGCTGGTCAAAAGTGCACACGCGTGATACTCGCCGACACTGACGCTCTTGACACCACTTGTCAGACCATTCACTTGGGTAGGCAGGTGACGTTCGTGAGTCGTCCCATCTCCAACTGCGCCGTAGTCGTTGTAGCCCCAACACTTGAGCTTGCCGCCTTTGAGGATGGCGCAGGTGTTGTAGTCACCCACCGATACATGCATGACGTTATCTAGGTTCGGTACCGTCACTGGCTTCAATTGGTCGCTGAGGTCGCTCCCGATCCCAAGCTGCCCGTAGTCGTTGTCGCCCCAGCACTTCAGGTGATGCGATGGTGTGATTGCACAAGCCTGATAGCCGCCAGCCGAAATCTTGGTAGCTGTTCCATAGGAAACAGCGGACGCTGGGGTTGCGCCGATTGCCACCTGCACCCCCAGAAGCAGCACTATGGACAGGAGTGGCGCGAGGCGGCGAAGCAGCACAGTCATGAGGACTCCAAGCGGGGGTGGTTGGGTACAAGGACCAACCTAGGGAAAACGGACGAATCAGTCACGCGTCTGCACACACCAATCTGGTGGAGCGCTCAACTTCCTGCAATCTCAGCGCGCGGCAGTCCAGGGCCATATGGGCACGCCTAGCCATTGCCGCTGACGGAAGCCTCCTATCAAAGTGAGTCATTCGCTAGGGGCAAATTGCGGAGGCGATTATGAAGCAGATAACCCCGACCGATGCTGACTACGACGAAGCACGCCAACTGTTCAACCGCGCTATCGATGGTCGCCCCTCGGTAATCGCGCAGTGTGAGACGGCTGCTGACGTCGTCGAGGCTCTGTCGTATGCCGCCGGGCAATCCCTCGAAGTGGCGGTACGGGCCGGTGGCCATTCGGTGTCCGGTCTTTCGACCAACAATGGCGGTCTTGTGATCGACGTAAGACCGATGAAGACAATTGAGATTGATCCGTCGCGGCGTACCGCTCGTGTCGGCGCGGGAGTTACGTGGGGCGAGTTCGACGCTGCCGCACAGAAGCACGGACTCGTCGTGACTGGTGGACGCGCAACGAGCACCGGAGTCGCAGGTTTCACGCTAGGCGGAGGCGACGGTTGGCTTTCTCGAGCCTTTTCCCTGGCGTGCGACAACTTGATTTCGGTAACACTGGTGACCGCAGAAGGACGCGAAATACGCGCGTCGGAATCTGAGAATCCGGACCTGTTCTGGGGACTCCACGGCGGCGGAGGAAACTTCGGAGTCGCAACGGAATTCGAGTTTGGCCTGCACAAACTCGGCCCAATTGTCCTCGCAGGGTTAGCCGCCTGGCCTTACGACCGTGCCCCTGAAATCTCACGCGCCTATCGCGACCTGATGCTTTCCGCACCAGACGAACTCGGCTCTGGCCTCGCCGTCATCTCGGGTCCGCCTGAAGAGTTCGTTCCCCCGGGACTGGTCGGTCAGACACTGGTTGGGGTTGCGGCTTGCTACGCCGGACCTGTCGAGGAGGGCAAGGACGCACTCAAACCCCTGATAGACCTCGACCCGACCATAAACCTAATTGCTCCCATGCCATACACCGAGATGCAAATCATGCTGACGGACCCGCCAGGGTTCCGGCACTACTGGAGTGCCGACTACCACGACAGTTTTGACGACGATGCGATTGAGGTGTTTCTTGACGCAGGGGCGAACCGAGTTTCACCGTTAACTCAGCAGTTCCTGATTGCCTGGGGTGGCGCGGTAGCCCGCGTTCCTGACGACGCGACTCCGCTGTCCCAGCGCAACTCGATGTGGGTCAGTCACCCCTTTGCTGTGTGGGAGGAGCCTGAGGATGCTGAAGCCAACGTCGAGTGGGTGCGGAACTTCCGCCGAAACATTGCACCGCACACCAATGGGGGGGTGTACCTGAACTTCATCGGTCAGGAAGGTCAGGACCGCGTGCGTGCGGCGTACGGAGAGGACAAGTACAAGCGCTTGGCTGCAATCAAAGGCGAGTTCGATCCCAAAAACACATTCAAGGGTAACCAGAACATCAAGCCCGCCTGACGGTTGTTTTCAGTAAGCCACTCGCGAGACCAAAGGCCCGTTGAACGGGGACTTTGGTCCGCAGCGCTGGCACTTCTCCGTGAATACCTTGGATGGCGGGGGCTACTTCGCAGCCCGTCAGTGACCAAGGGAAAGAGCCAAAGGCGACGTGCGCATCCACAGAAACTTCGTGGTCCTGTTCTTCGCCATCGCGACGGTTGGCACCGTCTTGCTTATCGTACCGGCAACAGCAGCCAACAACTTGTTGTCGCCTGCACAACAGTCGGTCACAGACCCGTTGCCGAACTTTGTGGTTCTGCTCGTTGACGACGCGAGAGTAGACGACTTCGACCCGGCTTACATGCCGGCGACGAACGCCCTAATCGGTGATCAGGGAGCCAGGTTCAATCGCTTTTACTCTCCGTTTCCTTTGTGTTGTCCAGCCCGTGCCACTTTGCTCACTGGGCAGTACGCCCACAACCACGGTGTCGTGGACAATGTCCCACCATCAGGGTTTTTCGCATTCGACGACGCCCACACTTTGGGCACTTGGCTGGATAGCAACTACCAGACCGGTTTCGTTGGCAAGTACCTCAACGGCTACGGATCGCCTGGAATGCAAACGAACTATGTTCCGCCGGGTTGGGAC
>DATKIY010000206.1:0-3658 GCA_035543875.1 Actinomycetes bacterium
AAGCATCTTTCAGGTGACCAAGAATGGCACCGGAGCACCCGTCGTCTCAACCACGGGTACCGACGTTGCAGTACCGAGCTACACAATCCCCCCGGCCGCTCCGCAGTCGGGGACTGGAAGGACCATTGATACCGCCGACGCGCGACCTACGCAGGCTGTGGCAGCGATCGATCCGGCGAGGAACAATGTTCTTGCGCTCTGGACCCAACACACAGTGAGCGGCGGCGCGGGCTCGCAGGTGCGCTGGTATGAGATCAATCCAGCCAATGCCTCGGTGCTGAATAAGGGAAAGGTGACGAGTTCGTCGCTGTTCTCATTCAACGGTGCGATCTCACCAGACCGCGTTGTCAACGGAAGCATCAAGGCTTTCGGCGCCAACATGGTTCTAGGCTTCAACACCTCGTCGTCCGCGAGCTTCCCGACTATCAAGATGGTTTCTAAGTTGAGTGGGGCAGCGCAGTCCTCGCCGGTAACGATCGCGACATCGCCAGGATTCGACGTCGATTTCGCGTGTCCCGCCTCAACGGACGAATGCCGATGGGGCGACTACTCTGCCGCCACACCTGATCCTGCCGCTTCGACGACAGGGGCAACGGGAGTCGTCTGGCTAACAAACATGTGGAACAAAAATGGAAGCAACGTCAACCCGCTAACAGGCACGGCGTGGAAGACCTTGAACTGGGTAGCCACCCCGTAACCGCCACCGACGGTCCCTCCACGAGTTTGCCGCGTTGGGCAGGGACGAACTTGGCGGCGGTTGTGGTCGCGAAGTGACACTCAATGTCCTTGGTTGTCCTCAATCGACCAGTTATGCGGCCGCTGCGCGGGCACGGAGAATCTGCCGAACCTTCGCGACCACGTATTCCGGGCGTGCGACGAGGTCATGCCAGGTGAAGGATGTCACAAACCAGCGGACTAGTTGCAGGTCGGTGGCTTTGGCTTCGTCGGCGCGTCCGCGGTCGGGACGCGAGTGAAATGCCCACCCCTTGATCTCAATCGCAACCTTGAGGGCAAGGAAAGCGATGTCAATCTTCACGGTACGACCCGCGATAGCCACCGGGTAGTTGGCGACAAACCCTCCTGACCCGACATCGACAAAGAGTCGCTTGGCTGTGCGTTCAGCCTCTGACGCAGCCAGGTCCGCCGCTCTTGCCATCAGTCGCCGAGCCTGCTTCGAACCGTGGCGCCGCGAGACTTTGATTGCTTCGGTCAGTGCGTTGAGATCGATGAGATCGAGAACGAGGAGTCGATCGAGAAGTTCCTGCGCTTGCGCCAGTGGAAATACGTGCGCAATGTCGAAGGCAGTTCGGAGCCGACTCGTGATCGGGAGACCGCTCACCCTGACAATGTCGTCCGCCGGCACCTCAACTCGTTGAACGTCGAGTCGCGCTGTGGGCCATCTAATCCTGCGGTCGGCCGGGAGCCCGATGGTGATGGGCCAGGTTTCACTCGTCCAACCGCACACTGCCGCCGCGGACGCGCCAACCAGGGCGCTCCCATCACCTTCGGAAAGCACACCGGTCCAGGCCCAGGTGGTCCAGGTGATTGGCACTGCGGCGAAGACGTAGACGGACGTGAGAATCGGCAACCATGACCTGAACGTCAACCGGTATCTGATTTGACGAGCGGTGAATCCGGCGTTGATCGCCTGCGCTCGCGTGAATACTCCAGCTTGGGTCTGCGCGATATCGATCAGACGTCGGTGCGGTTGCTGTGTCGTTGGCATAACGAGCACCGTTGCCAACCCAATTGCCTCTTGCCAGAGCAGGTGAACCAACTGTGGAGAAGTCGACGCCATATCGCTGCTCGCTCGCCGGTTGTGGACGCAAACTGACACTCATTGTCGCGATTTGACCGCAACCGATCGGCGCATCATTACTTAGAATTGGAACCCGAGGACATCGGGGACCGTCTGTTCTCCTAAGAGGGGCAACTGATGGAGGGCGACATGACCGACAACGATGTGCTGAGTTCAGAGGCCGCGGCGGAAACTCCACGAGGTGGACCTGCACGGTGGCCCATCGTCGCCGGGGGATGCGCTCTCGTGTTGGTGGCGGCCACCGCTGGTTACGCGTTAGGCCAGTCGGGTGACCACAACAGCCCCGTGCAGGCACCCATTTCTCTTGAGAACAAAGGGTCGGCTATCGGTGATGAGGGCGTCCCCGGCGTGATGGGCGGACCCGGAATGTTGAATTCCGCCGGTAACCGCGTCGGCAGCACGATCATGCCGTACGGATTCGGGCGGACTGTCTTCATCGCGTCTGGACTATCCGACGCCGGCAGTTCCAGCAAAGCCTGGACATACGACCCGAGCCAGGTCTTCTCGAGGCAGACCGCTCAGCAGGCAGCCGATGTCTTGGCCCTCAATGACTCGCCGACTCTTGTCAACGGTGTGTGGACCGTTGGATCAAACGACGGATCGGGCCCGACGCTTCAGCTTGCACCTGACGGCCAGGCGATGCTCAACTACTGGGACGCGTCGATTTACGGGTACGCATGCCCAGGTAACCCCGGCGGGATCGTCGAGCCAAACCAAGGCCCCGATGGCAGCGTTTCTGGCTCCAGTGGCTCCAGCGGTTCCGGTGTCGCTGAACCTCAAATTATGACCGGCACATCGCCAAGCAAGGACTGCACGAACGAACAGTCGGATTTGATCAGCGGTGACGCGGCAATTAGTCGCCTCAAGGGATTGATGACTGACCTTGGCGTCGAGACATCGGACTACGAGTTCCAGGCGATGGACGGTTCCCCGAACCCCGCCTACGTCACCGCATACGAAGTGGTCGACGGTCAACGCACCGGCGCGATGTGGAGCGCCTCGTTCGCCGGCCGTGACGTCCAATCACTGTCCGGTGGACTGGCGCCGCTTGCATCGCTCGGCAGCTACGACGTGGTGAGCCCGACGGTGGCTGTCGACCGCCTCGCCGACCCCCGCTACGGCGCTGGCTACTACGGCGGACCAATGCCGTATGCCGGAGCGATGGAGGGCCGACCGATGATGAAGATGGGCGAGGGAGACAACCCCGTACCGCCGGACTCACCGGTCGCAGCACCAACGCCGACGTTGCCGCCGACCGTCGAGCCCGGCGACTCATTCGACTGGCCAGTTCAAGAGGTGACGATCACCAAGGCTCGACTAGGGCTTGCCATGTACACGCAAAGCGACGGCGCGGCCGTGCTGCTTCCGACGTATGAGTTGTCAGGAGACGACGGCTCGACCTGGAACGCTGTGGCTGTCGTCGATTCCTCGCTCGACTTTGGCAACTAGTCTCGACGGTTAGTGCAGTTTTAGTACCTCGCGCGTACAAAAACTGCATTGGTCGTGGCACGAGTTGCGTCAGCGCACATTAGCGACGGCGTCTCTGACCTCGGGTCGCTCGAAACCGCAGACGTACGTGGGGACCTGCAGCGCGTAGATGCCGTCAGCGGTTCGCGCGATCACAATGGGTGGTCGCCCAGAGATACAGGAAATGGTCGGAGGACTTGGAAGCTTGGGTAGCGACAGGGCAGCGATGAGCTGACTGAACTGCGGATCGTTTGCATCCACAGTCACGGACTGTGCCTGATGTATGACGATTGGCAAAGCGTCGCCAGTGCTCACAGGGCAGATGAGGATTTGTGTTACGCCCGCGGGCGTTACTGGTCGAAATGGTCCGTC
>DATKIY010000207.1:0-6984 GCA_035543875.1 Actinomycetes bacterium
CCTTGGTGCCTAGCATTAGCGCGTGACCTCGTTGGAACACGATCTCGCCAGGTACTACGACCAGGACGCGAGCGCTCGTGCGGCACGTCCGATTGATCCGGAGCGCATCCGGCGACGCGACGGATTTGCACACCTTCTCAAAACTGAAGAGCGCAACCTGCTGTTGGAGGTCGGCATTGGCCCTGGCACAGACGCCGCAGCCCTGCAAGCAATGGGACTTTCGGTGACTGGAGTGGACCTCTCGGCGCAGCATGCGACGCTAAGTCGCGGCTTGGGAGTCGATGCACTCGTAGCGTCAGTACTCAACCTGCCTTTTATGGACAACACGTTCGACGCCGTGTGGTCAATGAGCACGTTGATGCACATCGCAAACGACAGCATCGAGACGGCACTTGCCGAAATCAAACGCGTCGTTGTTCCCGGTGCTCCGGTGGCGTTGGGGATGTGGGGTGGTGATGACGGCGAGGGCGAGTACACCGAGGACACCATCGAACCTCGTCGGTTCTTTAGCTGGCGATCTACCGACCGGGTTCGCGCCTTGCTCGCCGCGCACGGACGGATCGAAGTGCTCGACACGTGGCATGCGGGAGCGAAGAGTCCCCACCTGTACCAGTGGTGCATCCTTCGGTTCTAACGAAGGTGCAGCGATATCGCGCCCGCGGTGACTTATCGCGACGTCGAATGGGCCACCGTCGACCCTTCTGGTCACCCATTCTGTTTGATCTTTGAGGTCGACTAACCGCGATCTGACGGGCAGAGTGGTGCCATGACTGTTCGATTCCAAACCGTGTGCGTCGACTGCCAGGACCCAAAGCTGCTTGCCACGTTTTGGGCAGCCACCCTTGGATGGCGAATCACCTACGAGGACTCAGACGAGGTTGTAATCGAACCTCCGAAGGGCAGCCCCGCAGACGGCGTCTCCCCCGACCTGCTTTTTGGCAAGGCGCCAGACGTCAAGACGGTGAAGAATCGGCTGCATATCGACCTTCGCCCTGACGATCAGGCAGCCGAAGTGGCCCGCATCGAAGCGCTCGGCGCCAAACAAGTTTCGGTCGGACAAGGCGATGACGTCACGTGGGTGGTTCTCGCGGACCCAGAAGGCAACGAGTTCTGTGTCTTGCGCGCGTTCACCCCGGAGGAGCTCGCTAAGAACGACTAACCGCTGGTGTCACCGGACGTCCGGAAACGCCAACATTTACTTGCCACCTGAGTTAGGACTCTGTCGGCAACGTTCCGTCCTTGATCGCCAGCATCATCTGCGAGTAGTCCGACTCATTCTGCTCCGTGTAGAGCTCGGCGAACTCAACGAGTGCACGGTCGAAACTGTCAGACTTGCCAAGATACGACGCTATGGCGATCGCATCGCCACCCCGCGCATGCGCACGAGCCAGCGTTTGGCCGCAGATCTGCGCGTATGCGGTGATTCCGCCAGGCTGCAGATTGTCTGCGTCGATTCCACCCTTCATGTCTCGCAGCTGCCGGATGTAGTACTTGTACGACTCATCGACGCCGTCTGCCCAGCCGAGGAAGATGTCACTGGCTGCTTGCATGAAACGTTGCCCCTCCACAACGCGCTGTCCAGGATGACGAAACGCGCTTCGTCCTAGGTATGGCTCAAGCACCGAGGTTGCCGCTTCCTTTGCTTGCAGCAAAAGCAGGTCGCTGTCGTCGCGTCCTTGCATGAGTAGCACCCAAGCTCTTGTGCCCACGCTGCCGACTCCCACCACCTTGTGCGCAACATCGACCATGCTGTATCGGTCGAGAAGATGCCGACGATCGTGGGCAAGTGTGCGTCGATAGCGATCAATCACCGCTGGAAGCATCTCGCGTGCTTCGTCGGGAACGACCTCACGCGACAACAGAGGTGGGTCCTCGCGGAACTGTCTCCGGCCGTCAACTAGTTCAGTGAGCTTGTTCACTGACGACAGTGACGTGCGTGATCGAGCCTTCTTGAACTCGCGTTCGGCATTGGTCCTGGCCTGCGCGGACGCATCGGCCGCACGGCCGAACTCTCGGATTTTGGCTTCGTCGACCTTGGTATACCAAATGTCGAGCGTGCCCTGGCTAGCCAACTTCGCCATGGCTTCTCGGTACGAGCTGGAGCACGCCAAGGCCGCTTGCCGAGTGATCTTCTTGGGTAGGTCCTGTGTCCGACCGGCGATGACGAAGGACGTCACGAGTCGTTTCACGTCCCACTCAAACGGACCCGGCAGCGTCTCGTCGAAGTCATTGACGTCGAACAGCAGCGTCCGCTCGGGCGATGCGTACAGACCCATGTTTGCCATATGCATGTCGCCGCAGAGCTGGGTGCTGAGCTTCGTCCGTGGGCCGTCATGCAGATCGAACGCCATGACGCTCGCGCTACCCCGATAGAACGTGAATGCTGTGGCACTCATCCGCTGGTACCTCAGCGGCAGCAGGTCCTTGACCCGCGTCTCGCCTTCGAGTTCGAGAGTGACGACCGGATGTGGACGATCCGCCGCCGGTTGATACTCCGCGTGCGAGCTTCGAGGGACGCGCTCTCGTTCTGCCTTGCCAGCGGCGGCCCGCTCTGCCGCTGACCGATAAGGCTCCCGCTTGTTCGTGGCCATGGTGCTCCTGCAATCGAGGGGATGCCCAGACCAAACGTCGATCTTGGCATGGACAGGGTGTCACCCAATGTCCTCCAACGCACGACTGTCGGGGAAAGTTCACCCCCATGAGGCCCCCCGGGCCTACGACACGAACCTGTCCGCATTGTGGACATCGTTGACACATAGTGAGACGGCTGTGGCATCCTCGACTCTATGACCCAGACCGCTGTGACCCTCGTCGTGCGTCGTCACGTCGATTTCATGCGCGTGTCCGGCAGCACGTGTTGTATGCGCTCGCTGTAAATCCTGCGCCCCTGGCGCGCGAGCGCGTCGTGCCCCGACGGTCATCTTCCGTCTAAGACACGGCCAGCGGACCTACGCTAGCCCGCGCGTCCCCGACCTCACGGAGACCGCCCATGACCGCCACTGCAGAACCGACCCGCCGGGGCCGACGCCCTGACGCCGGTCGGCCACGTGGCGAGGGACAGTGGGCACTCGGCTTCCGCGAACCGCTGAACCCAAACGAACGCACCAAGTTCGACGACGACGGTCTGAACGTTCGCGCGCGAATTGAGAACGTCTACAGCCACGCCGGCTTCTCGTCCATCGACCCATCCGACCTCAACGGCCGATTCCGCTGGTGGGGGCTCTACACCCAGCGCGCCCCGGGAATTGAGGGCGGACGTACCGCGCTCTTGGAGCCCCACGAGTTGTCTGACGAGTACTTCATGCTCCGCGTGCGAAGCGACGGCGGTCGGCTCAACATCGCGCAGCTACGCTGCATCGCAAACATCTCGGAGGAGTTCGGCCGCGACACGGCCGACATCACCGACCGGCAGAACATCCAGCTCCACTGGATCCGAATCGAAGATGTCCCCGAGATCTGGCGGCGGCTCGAGGACGTTGGCCTCACCACCGCGGAGGCATGCGGCGACACTCCCCGGGTCATCCTCGGCAGCCCGGTGGCCGGCGTCGCGGCCGATGAAATCATTGACGGAACTCCAGCGATCGAACAGATCGTCAAACGGTTCATCGGCGACCCGTCACTGTCCAACCTCCCCCGCAAGTTCAAGACAGCCATCTCGGGGTCCCCGAACCACGATGTCGCGCATGAGGTTCATGACATCGCCTTCATTGGCGTGGTTCATCCAGAGCTCGGTCCCGGCTTCGATGTCTTCATTGGAGGCGGACTATCCACGAACCCGATGTTCGCCCAACGCCTCGGCGCTTTCGTCACACTCGATGAGATCCCTGATGTGTGGCACGGCGTCGTATCAATCTTCCGCGACTACGGATACCGGAGGCTGCGGCATCGCGCCCGCATCAAGTTCCTCGTCGCCGACTGGGGCGCAGAACGATTCCGGCAAGTCCTTGAGTCGGACTATCTCGGTCGGACACTGGCCGACGGCCCAGCCCCGCAGCCGTCAACCGGTCGTGGCGACCACGTCGGCGTTCACCCGCAACGCGACGGCAACTTCTACATTGGCGTCGCGCCAACGGTCGGTCGGGTTGCCGGATCGACGCTCAATGCCGTCGCCGACCTAGCGGAAGCCGCGGGGAGCAACCAGGTTCGCCTTACGGCACAACAAAAACTGCTCGTACTCGACGTGCCCCCGTCGGCGGTCGACTCACTGGTCACTGGGCTCGCTAAGCACGGACTAGATGCCAAGCCCACGGAGTTTCGTCGCGGCGCGATGGCGTGCACCGGTATCGAGTTCTGCAAACTCGCGATCGTTGAGACGAAAGCACTCGCAGCCGACCTCATCGACGACCTTGAGAAGAAACTCCCGACCTTCGAACAGCCGCTGTCGATTCACGTCAATGGCTGCCCGAACTCCTGCGCCCGCATCCAGGTCGCCGACATCGGACTCAAAGGGTCGATTGTGCTTAATGACCGCGGTGAGCAGGTTGAAGGCTTCCAGGTGCACCTCGGTGGAGCTCTCGGCGTCGATGCCGGCTTCGGCCGCAAGCCCCGCGGCCTCAAGGTGCCCAGTGCCGACCTGCCTGCCTTCGTCGAGCGAGTCACTCGCACGTTCGACGAGCAACGCAACCCCGACGAGTCATTCGCTACCTGGGCTCAGCGTGCCGAGGAGGCGGATCTGTCGTGACGACGCGTCAAGCACCCCTCTACTGCCCGTACTGCGCCGACGAAGACCTGCGCCCCAACGAAACGGATTCGACGGCTTGGGAATGCCGAGCATGCGCTCGGGTCTTCTCACTACGGATGCTCGGACTCTCACTGCCAGGTACTCAACCTCTCTCTGGAGCTAGCTCATGACGATCGATCCAGCTGCCGCGCTGCACGCGCGATACGGCGTGGTGGTTGCCGATGCGAGCGGGCTTGGACCAGCCGAGTTAGAGCTGTTGGCCGAGGACGCAGGTCGACGTCTCGCGGATGCCCGTGCCATCGACATCCTCACCTGGGCCTCGCTCACCTTCGGCGATCGTTTCGTGGTCGCGTCCTCGATGGCCGACGGAGTCGTGGCCCATCTCGCTTCGCGCGCACATCCCGGAGTCAATGTCCTATTCCTGGACACCGGTCTTCACTTCGCGGAGACGCTCGGAACTCGTGACGCACTCCTTGCAACGCTCGACATCAACCTCATCAACGCAACGCCCGACCTCACGGTTGAGCAGCAGAACCAGAAGTTCGGACCGTTGCTGTGGGCGACCGACCCTGACCGCTGCTGCTCCATGCGGAAAGTCACGGTGCTCGAGCGGGAGCTTGCTCCGTTCCAGGCGTGGGTCACCGGCATTCGTGGGGACGAAACGGCGCAGCGAGTCGGAACGCCGGTTGTCCACTGGGACGCACGTCGCGGCATGGTGAAGGTCAACCCGGTGGCTCGGTGGACGCACGCCGAGGTCGACGCTTACGCAGAACGCTATGGGGTGTTGGTGAACCCGCTCCAGCAGATCGGCTTTGCCTCCATCGGCTGCGCGCCCTGCACCCGTCCAGTCCGTCCTGGCGAAAACGCGCGTGCCGGACGTTGGGCTGGCCGCGACAAGTCTGAGTGCGGACTGCACGTGTGAACGGATACCCGCTTCTGCTCGACCTCGTGGGGCGCAAGGTCCTTGTCGTTGGCGGCGGACCGGTCGCTGCCCGACGCGTTCAGTCGCTTGTCGAAGCCCAGGCTGACGTGCACGTCGTTACCCCTTTTGCCTGCGAGGACATCTGGCATCTCGCGACTCATGCGCAGATCACGCTGCATCTGCGTGAGTTCGAGCTGCCAGATCTCGACGAGGCGTGGCTGGTGCACACCGCAACTGGCGAGGTCGGCATCGACACACTCGTCGCTGACGAATCGAAGCTTCGACGCATCTGGTGCGTAAGGGCTGACGACGCAGCGAGCAGCAGCGCATGGACGCCTGCTGTGGTCCGCCTTGCCGGAGTCACGGTTGCCGTCAACGCAGGAGGCGATCCCAAGCGGGCGATCGAGCTCCGCAACGCGATCGCCGACCAGTTGACGGCAGGCGCCCTGCCGTTGCGACACCACCGAAGCGGGAACGGACATGTCGCGCTCGTCGGTGGCGGGCCTGGCGACCCCGGGCTTATCACGACCCGCGGGCGGGCGTTGCTAGCACAGGCAGACGTGGTGGTTGTCGATCGACTCGCGCCGACCGCGTTGCTCAGCGAACTTGATGAGGGCGTCGAGATCATCGATGCTGGCAAGGCTCCCCACGCGCACACGCTGACGCAGGACGAAATCAACGCGCTGCTGATCGAGCGCTACCAACGTGGGCAGCGAGTGGTGCGACTCAAAGGTGGCGACCCATTCGTGCTCGGCCGTGGCGCCGAAGAAGTCGCCGCCTGCCGGGCCGCCGACATCGACGTCGAGGTCGTGCCCGGAATCACCAGCGCCATCGCGGTTCCCGCCGCAGCTGGAATACCAGTCACCCAAAGAGGCGTAACGAGTCGGTTTACCGTCGTCTCCGGCCACGACGGACCGCTCGACTTCAGCACCCTTGCCGCTCTGGATGGGACGTTGCTGTTCCTGATGGGTGTTTCGAGGCTGCCGGAGATCGCCGCCCAGCTCATCGCGCACGGACGACGCGCTGATGAGCCCGTGGCGATCATCGAGCGCGGAACAACTCCAGAGCAACGCGTGACCGTCGCGACGCTGTCAACCATCGAGGAGGAAGCGCGGCGACGTGAGGTCAAGTCACCCGCAGTCATTGTCATTGGTGACGTGGTCGCAGCGCGGGTTGACGCGACTTCGTGAGCCTCCTGCTCATCGCGCACGGCTCCCCTGATCTCCGCCACTCAGCATCTATGCAGGCACTAGCGACGACCGTGCAAAGCCAGTCGCACCTAGCCACATCGGTCGCGTTTCTCGAACACAACGATCCAACGGTGGTCGACGCCGTGAGACAACCCACCGCTGACATGACGAACCAGCCACTGCATGTGCTC
>DATKIY010000208.1:0-3950 GCA_035543875.1 Actinomycetes bacterium
GGTTGGGGTCGTATTAATTTCGTCGTTGTTCCGAATGATGCTGACGGTTCCCTGGTCGACGATGTACAGGAGGTCACCAGCGTCTCCTTGCTCGAAGACATCGATGCCAGGAGCGACAGTGATCGGAATGAGGTCTCGAGATAGCTGCTCCAGAGTGCCTTGGTTGAGTGTCGCGAACATTGGAATCGCCTCAAGCCGGGCGAAGCCAGGGCCAGGCAGTAGCGCCTCGGAGTCCAGTGTGCGTATTTGAATCAACGCTAGTAATCCAACAACCGGTAAGAAGACGCCAGTTGCGACGAACGCGCCACCAGGATCCAGGTGATTAATCAACACGGGGGCGATCACTGCGCCGACGGCGACGCCGCCCATGACCATGCTTTCCTGCACACCGAAGATGCGCGAAAGAATGTCGTGTCGAACCGCGCGATGCAGCAGCGTTCGACCGGCGACGTCGACGAATGCTTTACCCAGTCCTGAGACGGCCAACAGGACACATGCGACGAGCGGGATAACGCTGAACGCCACGGCGATGAGTGCAACTCCCGTTAGCAGCATTCCGCCAGCAACCGCCGGCGAAAGTTTTCGACGACCGATGAGGACGACGGTGGCAGCAGCACCAATCAATCCGCCGAGACCGACCGCAGACATCAAGATTCCCGGTCCGGAAGGGCCCATATCAAGCACGTCAATCCCGAAGACGACCGTCAGGACGTCGAGCGCTCCAATAACAACCCACTGCGCACCCACAACCAGAGTCAAGAGCAAAGCTCCTGCGTTGTGACGAAGTTCGTGAATTCCCGACGCGGTTGCCTTGACGATGCTTTCGCCTGACGTCTCTCGTTCAAAGGAGCGACGCAGCGGGAGAGATTGCGTAATGACAGCCGATCCAATGGCCGCTGCGCTCGTCAAGAAGAAGACTGAACCTGGCCCGTAGACCTCAAGCATCAAACCAGTGAGGATCGGCCCCACAAACATCGAAAGGCCCTCGATCGTGCTCGACGCGGAATGCCCCACGGTTATTTCGGCCGGTGTCTCCGCGATCTCGGGAATGATTGCGTGATGCACCGGTCGGGTCATGACGATCGATGTGGTCGCCAGCGCGGCGGTGAAGAAGACCACCCATGTCGGAGCGTCGGATACGAGTGCGATTCCCACCGCGAGCCTCGTGCCTCCTTGGATCACGTAACCCAGCGCAAGTGCGTGGTCGCGTCTCATCCGCTCAACCAGCGACGCAGCGAATGGCGCCACCAGCGTCGCGGGCACCATCTGAACAACAGAGACCAACCCGGCTTCGCTAGCTCCACCGTTGTCAAAGGCCCATACCAAGATGGCAATCCAAGTGGCCCACTCGGAGATGCCGAAGGCGAGGTAGGCGGTGAGTACCCGGCGGAGAGCAGATGTGCGCAACACGGCAGTTGCCGAGCGCGTGCCCTCGTTGCCCCTGGGATCAGTCCCGACCCGGTCTTCGGAGCCCTGTTCCATTCCCGCCCCTCGTGGTCGACCGCGGTTGGTGCACCAGGCAACTACGGCTCGGTGAACTGTCCCCTTCGCCCCGATATCGGCAACAGTTTGTTGCGGACCGTAGTTGCTTGTTGACCCAAAATAGCCGTCAACGAACGAGCGGTGTCAGCCTTTGGACTAACCCACGTACGCACCGTGACCTCAATTTCAGGATCCAGTGACAATACCTTGGTCTTTTACCTAGGCTCAGGCTCATCTTGAGGTGGTTCATCTCGCACCCCCGGGATTAACGGGAGGATCAAATGCCTAGGGTCACTCGACGTCGCGCGGTTTCGGCGGTGCTTTCGGTGGCGCTCGCCACTGCGACGCTAGCGATGGTCCACGGAGGTTCGGCGACGGCTGCTACGTGCGCCTTGACTCCTCAACTACGTGACGTTGCGATCACGCAAGGGGTTGGCTCGTACACCCCCTTGGTGCGGGGCAAGGAAGCTCTCGTGCGCGCCTACCTAAGTTTGCCGTCGTGCGCTGCCAAGTCGAACACGATCGCAGTTACCGGGGCCTCGTTAAGCGTGAGTGCGGCAGGCACAAATACGAATATCACCCCGGACAACCTTGTTACCAACCCCGCGCCACTACTTGCGCCCTACACAAATGCGCCAGCGGTCGACTCGCCAGCAGATACTCGCTTCGTAGTCCCTGGGTCGGTCCTTGCCCCTGCTGCGACGGCCGCGAGGTTCACGGCAACGATGACAGTCAGGATCAACTACTCGGCGATAACGGGCAGCGGGGCCACCCCTGTCACGGGAAGCGTCAACTTCACCACTCGTCCTGGTACTACGAATCCGATCTCAACCGTCGTAGAAAAACGCTCGAATGCGCTGCGCATTCTCGTGGTGCCCATGGGTGATCCCACCGTCTCCTATGCGCAGCAGTTCACGTCAACGGATCAATCGACCACGTCCGGAGCGATGCGCGCACTCGCTCGCACCCTGCCTGTCCCTGATGGCGCCAGCGATCTGGCTACCTCTACGACTGGCGGAATCCGGTATGCAGTCGCCCCGACGATTGCCGATGTGCGGTCATTCCGAACGACAATCAACGGCGTGACCAAGTTCTGTGGTACGGCAGCCAATTTCGATCCCGTCGCAGCAAATCTGTCGACCTTCCTTCAGACGTGGAACACCAACAACTCTTCGGTCCCTGCCGACCGCGTCATCGGCGTTGTCAGTAACTCACTCAGTTTTGGAGGTGACGCCGGGTGCGCAGAGGGCATGTCGAAGGTCGGACAGCCGATCACGTGGGCCAGGTTGGTGCCTGATGGGAGCGGCAGTCCGTCGCCAACCGGTTCAACGATGGCCATGGAGATCGCACATACCTTCGGGGATGTCTCGTTGACAGCCGCCAATGCGGACCCCTTCAGCAGGTACCACTCGAAGAACACACAGGCCGACGACACCGCGCCAAACCGTGCCTACAACGTTCCGACGCGGCAGTTCCTCGCCACCGACCGAACCGTGATGGCGGTTCGCGACACGTGGAACGACCAGACCACCCTTTTTGAGCCGTCGGACTGGGCGTTCACCTTGTGCGCGTTGACGCCGTCGCCGCCTACGAGCTGCCCGACCTCGACGTCGACAGTCGGAACCGCGCAGGGCATTGGAAACGAACCCACCTTCGTAATCTCCGGTGTGATCACCCAAGGATCGCCGCCAACTGCCGACATAACCGAGTCCTACTTCCAGAACGGCGTGCGGTTCAATGTCGACAACACGAGCGCCTTCCGTCTGGTTCAGCAAACGGTTGGTGGCCCAGGGGGTCCTGAGACACTCAGCGACGTCGGGGTGCCTATTAACTTCGAAACCTCGGACCATAACGAGCTAACAGGGCCAGTGACCACGGAGAATACCGCCACATTCACGGCTGCTGTGCCCTTCAACACCGGCGCGAATCGCATCAAGCTCATGCATGGCACGGACGTTCTCTACAGCCGTGACCGCGTTCTCGCTCCAGAGGTTCTGAAACCCCGCCCGTTGGGAGCAACTGAGCGGGTAAGTGCGAGAAACGGTCCAGCGAGCGACCCGGACTCGCAGGCAAATGACACGACGTTCTCGTCGGATATCAGTGGCGATGGCAACCTCGTCGTATTTCGAACCAGGGCTCAACTCTCGTCAACGGATAACAACTCATACGACGATATTTATCTTCGCGATGTTGCGGCGGAGACAACAACGCTGATCACTAAACATGACGACGGAGAGGGTGGGGAATACGCTGCGAACGGCCCCAGCTTCGACCCGGTTATTAGCGCCGATGGTTCGACTGTTGCCTTTGTGTCCTCGGCTGAGAACCTCAGCTATGATTCTCCGTCTGATGAACTCGACCACGTGTACGTGTACGACGTTGATTCGGGTTCCACAGAGATTGGCGACATCAACAATGATTACGAAGCCGGGAATGGCTCCGCACAGGGTCGGCCGGCACTCAGTTCA
>DATKIY010000209.1:0-8228 GCA_035543875.1 Actinomycetes bacterium
GTGAAGGTCGACTAGCATCGATGGATGGGGTCGTGCCCGTCCTGCGGTGAATCGAACAGTGCCTCGGCTCGGTTCTGCTCGCAGTGTGCGACACCGCTCGACACAGCTCCCGGTCATCGGGAACGAAGAGTCGTCTCCGTGTTGTTTTGCGACCTGGTCGACTCCACGGTTCTTGGCGAACGCTTGGATCCTGAGACCTTGCGGCTGGTGCTCGGGCGTTTCTTTGATGCCGTCAGAAAGACTGTTGACCGCCATGGCGGGCAGGTAGAGAAGTACCTGGGCGACGCTGCTGTCGTCGTGTTCGGAATCCCCACAGCGCATGAGGACGACGCCGTTCGCGCGGCACGGGCCGCGCTTGAGCTTCAAGCCACGATGTCCGAAGTTAATGCTGATCTGGCTGAACTCGACGTGGTGCTGCAGGCACGCATTGGGATACAAAGCGGCGACGTATTGCTCGATCCGGCCAGTCCGCATGTCGGAACTATCGGTGGCGACATTTTCAATACTGCAGCACGCCTCCAGACGGCCGCCGAACCCGGCGGCATCCTGGTCGGCTCCGCTACTTCAGAGCTGCTTGAAGGGTGGGCCGATCTACGCCCCCTGCCGGCGATGGAACTAAAGGGGAAGAAGAAGCTGGAGAATGCATTCGTTCTGAACGCGGTCGCGCAAAAGCCGGGTAACCGCCGTTCAGTCCCCTTCGTCGGCCGCGTTCGGCATCTGAATGCGCTACGCGTTGCTTTCGCTGAGAGTGTGGAGGACCGGGCGTCGGTGCTGGTGACTGTGCTCGGCGTTCCAGGCATCGGTAAGTCACGCGTTGTGGAGCGGCTCGGTACCGAGCTTGGCGGTCAAGCAACGGTGCTTGTCGGATTCACGCCCACCTACGGCGAAGATGTCGCCTACGCTCCCTTAATTGGGTTGGTACGAACGGCCGCCGCCGTGGATGGGACTGCGGATGTCCTGACAGGGTTGCGGGCCATCGTTGGTGACCGCCCTGATGCCGTCGCCGTTGTCGAACGGCTCACGTCGTTGATGGGTGGAGTCGGTCCAACAATCGGTGGTGACTTGGCCTGGGCGCTGCGGCGGTTGCTAGAAGCATTGTCCGACGAACGCCCGGTGGTTGTGATTGTCGAAGACATCCACTTCGGTGGCGATGCGTTGCTGGACCTGCTTGATCGAGTAGTTGCGTCGGTTCGGGGACCTGTCCTGGTTGTCTGCACGGCAAGGCCGGAGCTGTTGGAACAGCGACCGTCGTGGGGAGGCGGGAAACCTCGGTCGGTGTCGATAACGCTTGGTCCGCTTGCTGCTAGTGATTCTGACGAGTTGGCCGCGCACCTGCTCGTGGACACCGACGGCGAAACGCGGCGACGGCTGACCGCCGATTCCGAGGGGAATCCCCTGTATTTGGAGCAGCTCGCCGCTCGGGTGTCCGAGCGAGGGCCGAACGATGGCCTACTCCAGGTTCCGCCCTCGTTGCGGGCACTGCTCGCCGCTCGACTCGATCATCTGACCCCACTGGAGTCTCGAATCATGGACCTGGCGGCAGTCGAAGGGCGGCAGTTCCACACCGACACCATGGCGGTGTTGGACTCGGACCTGGATCGAGCGACGGTTTTGGAGGTTCTTGAGCACCTCGAGACGCGCAGCCTGGTGACTTTGGGCGGATCGGGCGTCTGGCAGTTCGCGCATGCACTGATCCACGACGCGGCAACTCGTCGCACACCGAAAGAGGACCGAGCCGCACTGCATGTGCAACTTGCATCGCACCTGGCGCAAGCTGACTCCCCGATCGACGAAGTGATTGGGTCACATCTGGAACGGGCAGCCAAACTGCGTAGAGAACTCGGCGCAGGCGGCGCGGAAACGGCCGAGATGGAACGTCGGGCCGGTGAACGTTATGCGGCCGCGGGCGCGCGGGCCTACGGCAACCTGGATCTCACCGCAACTGCAGAGTTGTTGGGTCGAGCCGCTTCCCTACTGCCGCTCTCCAACTCGACGCGTTCTGTCTTCTTGCCTGACCTCGGAGTCTCGCTGATGGAAACCGGACGGATGGCAGATGCGGAACGTCTGCTCCGGTCTGCGTCCGAGAACGACAGCGACATCACGGAGGTCCAGCGTGCCCGCATCGACCTTCAGCTGATCGCTTTGCGAGGGGTATACCTCGGTGAGACTGACAACGACGCTGAGCGGCTCCTCGGTGTGGCCATGGGAATTGTTAAGGCGTTGGAGCAAAGCGGCGACCAGACTGCACTGGCGGAGGGTTGGGTCGTCCTCGAGTACCTCCATTGGGCACTAGGGCAGATCTCGGAAGGGGTCCGTTGCACGATCAAGGCGGTTCAGGCCGCACACGCCGCGCGACGGGTTCGTGAACAGATACAGGCTGGTGGCGATTTAGGTCGATATCTTTCGAGCGGGTACTTGCCTGTCGATGAAGTCGAACGCGCACTCGGCACTTTTCGCTCCGAACACGGGCCGATCTGGCAACTTGCCGCAGCTGCTACCGCTGCCACCGTGTGCGCTTTTCGTGGGGATCGAGACGCGTTCGATCGGGCACGCCGAAAGTGGGCCGAGATTGCAGCCACACACGGCTTGGATTGGCCTGAGGCAGTGCAGCACTCGGCGATGGCTAAGGCGCAGTTCGAATTGGGTGACGCCGTGGGGGCTGAACGTTCGCTGCGAGCCACCGTCGAAACAATGCGCAGGTTGGGCGACCTGTGGGGTCAATCGGATGAGTGGTTGCTGCCTCGCGCCCTAGCCATGCAGGGACGTGACGACGAAGCGCTTGCGCTGATCACCAAATGGGAAGAACGTGAACGCCCAATTGTGCTCGACAAGGAGGCGCGCATCAACGAGCGGTTCGTCACGGCCCTTGGCCGACAGCTTCGGGGCAGGCTAGACCAAGCCGAGACGGCTTCCAGGCAGGCTGTCGACCTAGCCGCGCCCACCGATCTCGCCATCCTTCACACGATGGCCCTGGAACAACTCAGCGACATCGTGGACGCTGCGAACCGTGCAGACGAAGCACGAGTTTTGCGTCAATCGGCGTTAGAAATTCATAAACGCCAAGGCAATCTAGCTGGCGCTGCCCGCGTAAGCGCTCTTCTTAATTGAGTTGGATCGACTGGCATCATCGGTGAGTGATGTCGCCACCCGATCTGTCGGTACTTGGCGCCTTCGGCATCGCTGACACCGTTCCCACGCCCTTGGCCGGTGGCCAAGGAACAACCTGGCTTGCTGGTGGCGTGGTGCTTAAACCAATCTCAGGCCTCGAAGAGGCTGAGTGGGTAGCGTCAGTTCTGCACGAGCTGCCCGAATCCGGCTATCGGGTCAGCCGCCCAATCCGCTCGAACGCGGGAGCTTGGACGACCTCCGGCTGGTCAGCTTGGAGTTGGGTTTCTGGCTCGCACGACTTAACGAGAGGTTGGAAAGACGTTCTGGCAGCAGGGCGTTCGTTCCATCTCGCCCTTGGCGACCTCACGCGACCAGCATTTTTGGACCAGCGCAATGACCCGTGGTCGTTGGGCGATCGCGCAGCTTGGGGGACGCCAACGCCCACCGTGACCCATCAGGAGTTCCGGCCGATCGTTGAAGTGCTAGCGGCACTTCGAACTCCTTGCGAGCAGCGTGGGCAGATCGTCCATGGTGACCTGGCCGGGAATGTTCTGTTCGACGATCCGCGACCACCGGCGATTATCGACTTCGTGCCTTACTGGCGTCCCGCAGCGTTTGCAGATGCCATCGTCGTGGCTGACGCAATTCTCTGGCACGGGGCCGGTCCCGGACTGGTCGACTGCCTTGGAGGCGAAGCCCGATCGATGCTCGCTCGCGCGGCGATCTATCGACTCGTTACCTCCGACCTGGCCGCTGCCCGGCACGAGCACGATCGCTCCGACTACCTGGCGCAGGAGGTCAATGCGCAAAGCCGTCTGTTGTCGGTCGTGGAGGCGATGTGACGACTCGTGCGTCGTCACCCGCCTGGTTGCTTGACCTCGCAATGAAATCTGACAAAGTGTCTTGACGTCCAGATACCGATGCACGGAAGGCCAGCCACCACACCCATGCGCAGACACCTTGATCATTTCCTGACGGTCAGTTTTACCGTCCTCGCGGTTGGCGTAGCTACCGTCTCGGTCGGAACCCCCGCCGCATCAGCCGCCGACAGCGAGCTGTGCTGGAACACGCCAGCGACCATCGTCGGCACTGAGGGCGATGACGTCATCGACGGGACGAGCGGAAACGATGTCGTCGTTGGCTTGGGTGGCAACGATGTGATCAACGGATTCGGCGGTGAAGACTTTCTTTGCGGCGGCGAGGGCTCTGATCAACTCGTCGGTGGTGACGACGATGACTACCTGAACACTGGGGCCAACGCCACGCTCCCTTCCGGATATCCCGTCCCAGAAGACATGTGGGGTGGAGCTGGCGATGACGACCTCCGTGGCGGCCCGATGGGCTTTGACCGCGTTCACTACGAGGATGTCCCCAACCCTGTTGTCGTCGATCTCGGGTACTCGGGCTACCTCGGAAATGCGACCGGCGAGGGCAAAGACCACCTGTACAACATCAATGTGGTCTATGGCACGGACTACAACGACTTCCTGACCGGAATCGACAAAGCAGACCCGGACCATAGCGACGAGGCAACTGCCTTCTTTCCGATCGATCGCCTATACGGCCTTGGTGGCGACGACCATCTGTCGGGGCTGGCAGGTCGCGACGAGCTGATCGGCGGCGACGGTGACGACTGGGTCGAGGGCGGCGATGACCGTGACGGAATCCACGGTGGGCCAGGCGCAGATACGCTGCTAGGCGGCGCGGGTCCAGACTTCATTGACGGTGACGCTGGTAATGACGCGGTTGCTGGAAACGAAGACGCCGACTCGCTTGACGGTGGTGTCGGAGACGACACGGTGCTTGGGGGTGGACAGTGGGACTCACTGTCAGATCCTTCAGGTGTCGACGTCGCAGACGGTGGAGCGGACAGCGACGACTGCACGCTGAGCTTCGAAACGGCCATCAGTTGTGACACGTCGTTCGACGATGGGAACCCGCCGCAAGCAACAAGAATCACCGGCGCACAAGCACCATCGAACGCTGTGACGAGTGCAGCCCTGGCACGCCGGTTGCCGGTATTGAACACCACTGACGCCGCACGTACCGATGCCACGGAACGTTGCCAAGGTGTGCGCGCGACGATTGTTGGAACTAACAACGGCGAAATCATCGAAGGCACCAAGCGTCGTGACGTCATCGTGGCGGGGAAGGGCCCCGATCTCATCAAGGGAATGGGCGGCGACGATCTCATCTGTGGTGAGAAAGGCGGCGATCTCATTTACGGGGGAGACGGAGACGACGATCTCTTCGGCGGCACTGACGGTTACAACCCAGGGGCAGAAGACGACGATCCGGACGAGTTCTGGGGTGGGGCCGGCAACGACAGCTTCGACGTTGGAGAACAGAGCAGCTATCTCGACCCGGTTCACTACAACGACGCTACGCAAGCCATCGAAGTGAAAAACGATGTCGCGCTTGGCCAAGGGCGAGACCAATTGGTCAACGTGTCCCTTGTCGTCGGAAGTGAGTTTGACGACGTCATGAGCGGCGGTGACGAATTCCGCTGGTTCATTGGTGGCGGCGGTGACGACACGCTGCGCGGCGGTGCGAGCCGAGACGTGCTAGAAGGCGGCGAGGGCAACGACGTGCTGGCCGGGGCTGGTGGGAACGACTCGCTTGAGGGCCAAGGCGGGGACGACGAGGTCTCGGCTGGAGATGGCGCCGACTACATCGAGGTCGACGCTGGGTCAGACCACGTCACGGGTGGGTTTGGCGACGATGCCATGGTCGTGTTCGCTGGTGACAGCCTGCTCGAGGGCGGACCGGGGGACGACTCCTTCTTCGGAGGATCCGGCCAGGACACCGTGATCGGCGGTCCCCAGCTGGCTGGCGATGTCTGCTACCAGTTCCTTGAGGCCACCTCGGGATGCGAGTTCCAGCGGTTCTCGAGGTATCACCAGCTCTAGGGCGGGCAAGCAGGTCGAATTGGGCAAACTAGACACATCTAGTCCTAAAGAACTAGGCTGTGTGAACCGAAGTAATGGTTAGACCCTTCCCAGGTCATGATCCCTTCCCAGATCAGGACGAGGCAATGGACTGGCAGCGATTCGATTGGCCGGCAGCTTTTGGAGAGCCGGATCCGGCGTGGTTCGGATACCTACTCGATCGCGGTTGGACCGTAAGCCCTGTTCCCACAGTCGCTCGCGTGGGAACTCGCAGTTATCTGCGCTATCTCGGCTGGCGGGCTCGGTCGGCGGCTTAAAGCCCCGACCGGGTTCGCCCCCGGGAGGCAGTGATCCAGTTACGCGACAACTCTGAGAACATTCGCTCATGGGCCGAGCAGTCCAAGATGTGCAGCGCGTTGCCGCATACGGTGTTGTGCAACGCGAGCAGCTGCTATTGCTTGTGAGGTTGACCGACATCACTCCGTCGCCGGGGTCGTGGTCGTTGCCTGGTGGTGGCATTGACCACGGCGAACACCCGGCGCAGGCGGTGACACGTGAGCTCTATGAGGAAACTGGGCTGCGCGGACGCGTCGTCGAGCTGCTTGATGTCGATTCACACACGCGTGAGAGCTTGATCGATCAGGAAATGTTGGAGCGCTACCACGCTGTGCGCATTCTGTATCGGCTCGAAGTGGAGTCAGACGGACCACTTCGTGTCATCGATGTAGACGGCAGTAGTGATGCGCCGACCTGGCATGACATCTCCGACCTTGACGCGCTGCGACTTACTCCGATTGCAGAGTTGGCTCGTCCGTATCTGCAGTTGTAGCCGTGTCATCGGTCAGATTTTCTCGTTGCCGCCTCGCAGTACTGATCGCGCCGGCGACGCCGCCTAGTCCGAGCCCGATCATTGCCATCGGCAGTACCCACCGAGCGTCGACGTCGACCGCCGCCTGCGCGGCGAGGAGGTAAGTACCGGCGACTGCGGCGAACACAAGGCCAGTGACCAGTGACACAGCGTCCATGCGATGGCGAATCATGAGTTGGCTCCTGGCTTGAGTGGAACATTGATGTTGGGGGCGCGTTTGACGACGATCTGCCCCAGACCGGTCTCGAGGTCAAGGTTTATGACGCCGGTCTGGTCGGGGACATCGATGAACGTCGTCATCGTTCGATCTGATCCGTGAATCTGGTTGTTCTGAACGTCGATTTGCCCAGCCCCGACATCGGCGGTGAGTTGGACATCCAGATCATCTGGTAACAACACGGTGAGCTGCCCCACACCAACGGAGGCACTGATTGGTGCCGTTAGTCCCGCTGCTGGAACGGTGAGATTGCGCAGGTCCAACGTCCCGTCACCGATCGCGAGCTCGAAAGGCTTGTCGAGGTCGCTGGCCGAGGCCGGGCGCCACGTGCGGTCTCCCACGCCACCCGACAGGTTCACGTCGGGCAAGGCTGAACTTACGGCTGTGACCACTGCCAGCAGGACGCCGAGAAAGATCAGACCACGGCTGCGACCGTAGATCGTCCCGATAAGCAGGCCGAGGGCCACCGTGGCGAGCATGCTCGCGAAGATGGTTGTTGCATCGATGTTGGAGCCGTCAGTAGCAAGGTTGACGATCACCAAGACTCCGGCAACAAGTGCAGTGGCACTCACCGTCAGCAGGCCGAGAACGCTTCGCGGTTCACGGGGTTTAGGTGGCACAACTGCTGGTGGAACTGCTGGCGAATCAATGGAAGCGGGCGGAAGTACTGCTGTAGTCATGGAGGCTCCGTCGTTGGGCGGCGTCGAGTAGGAAACTGGCTGGGGTGCATCGGACGTGATGGGTTGCGGAGCGGCCGAGGGTGATGCGTCGTCACGGCGGATGAGCCAGACCACCAACCCAACCGCGGCCAAAATGAGCAGGAAGCCGGGCGGACCAAGATGTGGCCCAAAACCGAACAGATGCCCAGACGGCACCACGATGGAGAGCCCAACCACCACTGCTATCACCACGATCAACGTGGTCTGGTTGCTCGCGCTACCGATCCACCGCTGAGCCGTTGACTCGGGTTGGCCCTCCTCCGGAATCAACAACCAGGCGGCGAGGTAAACCAAGACGCCGCCACCGGCGAATAGCGCCAAGATGACCACGATGACTCGGACCAAGACTGGGTCGACCCCGAGGGAGCGTGCGACTCCGCTGCAGACACCTCCCAACATGCGATCGCTGCGAAGGCGCCGGAGCGGTG
>DATKIY010000210.1:0-5562 GCA_035543875.1 Actinomycetes bacterium
CATCACCGAAACGGTCCCCAGCAACCACCGACGACAACCCACCAGCCACCGACAAATCACCAGCAGCAGCCCGCTCCAACAACCCCGACAACTCCACCACCCGAGCCCGCAACACCTCCCGCTCCCACACATTCTCCTCAGTCGTCACGTACAGCTGGTGTGCCAGATGCCGACAGAGGAAGTAGGCAAAAGGCAGACCGAACATCGCAGCAATCGTGACGGAGATTTCGCTACCGACCCACTGGTCGTTGGCTGCGGCCGATACCGCGACACCGCTTGCGATGCAGGCTCCTGCTAGGTATCCACGCCACCCGACTGCAAGCATGGCGATGTAAGTCATTCCAACAACCACGACAAACCACAACGGGCTGTGGGAGCCACCCAAAACCACGGTTGCGACGATCACTGCGGCGGTTTGGGTCATCGATGTGAGGTTGTCCCAAAGGTCTGTGTCTTGGTAGGTGCTCTCTATACGCACGGCACGAGTAGCCAGAACTGAAACGGCGACAGCCACCACAATCTGAACCGTCAGCGTCACCATAGATAGCACCGGTATCCGTGAGACGTCGAGGGCATGCGCGGCGTCGAACCAGAGAATGGAGATCACAGCCGTTAACCCGGCCATCCCCCAGTGGGTGGCCAGGGCCATGTTTCGATCAGTTCGACTGAAGAGCAGCGAGTAGCCACTACCCCTTGCGTGCTCGATGTCGGTCACGACTGACCGCGCCAGTCCGTCCGACAGCTCAGAGCCATGAATCGACGGCGTTAGCTCGGACTCCATGCCTGGTGTCTCTTAGGATCGACGAGCGGAAGGCAACTGCTGCCTCATCGCGAGCACTGCGTGGGTGTCCAACAACGCCACTGGTCCGTCAAAGTCAACGACACCCAAAACGAGTGGAGCGATCCCAGCAGAAACGGTCGCTGGCAGCGGCTCAAGCAGCTCAGGGTCACAGTCCAATAGGCCAGGCACCATGTCCGCAATGACACCAACCTCGACGTCTTCCTCTGCCAAAACCACCAGCCTGGAGCTGGTCGGCATGGGGGACAACGGCGCACCAACAAGTGGGCGGAGATCCAGCACGGGCAAAACCCGTCCGCGCCAGTTCACAACTCCCGAAAGCCAGGGCGGCCCACCAGGAACTCGGGTCATGGAAGGCACCGGGACCACTTCGGCCACCGTGCTCATATCTACGGCGTAGCGGGCTCCCGCAAACCGCAAGATGACCCCGCCAATGGGACCTGTCGCGGGTGCATCAGCATCGCTGAGCCGGTGATCGGCCGTGTCTAGGGACTCCACGGCGAATTCATCGGCGGATGCGCCACGGACCTGAAGGCAGTCCCTGACTGCGCCAGGCTCGGCCCGACGCCCCAAGTGGCGCTAGCTCGTCGGTGTGGCGGCAGGTGCCCGCAGGTCAATCACCTGGTCAGGACCGTTTTCTTGAGCCGCCTTCAGGATGTCGGTGATCTCCCGACCGATCAGCTCCTCGCGCTCCAGTAGTGCATCGCGCAGAGCGCAGACCAGATGAGCGTTTTCCTCAAGCAGCCCCTTGACGATCACTTTTTGCTCTTGAAGCAGGTCTTCGACAGTCGCTCTGCCTTTCTCATCGGCCAGAACGCGTCCCACGATGTTGCTGTCATTCAGCGCGCTGTTTTGCACAGCGGCGAATGAGATCAGTGAGTTCATCATTCCGCACGAACCCACCATCTCCGCGGCAACATTGGTGGCATACAGCAAGTCACCACCCGGCCCAGTGGAAACGTCCCCGAAGAAGATTTCCTCCGCACACTGGCCACCCATAGCGATCTGGATGAGGGCCAGCATCTCTGTCCGTGAGCGGGTGTAGACCTCTTCACTGTCGCCATGCGCCAGCATGCCCAACGCAGAGCGACGCTTCACGATGGTCAATACCTCAAGCCGGCGATGAGGGGCCGTCAGGAACGCCGCGGTTGCATGGCCCGATTCGTGAGTTGCAATCAGGCGCCGTTCATGGTCGGTGTAGTCAACGGGTTGACCCATGCCGACTTCTTCAACCAACCTCGCCTTTTCCACATCGGCCCACGACATCCCCGAGTCACCACGCCGCACGGCGTTGACCAGAGCCTCGTCGAGCAGATGCTCGATCATCACTGGGGTGTAGCCCTGGGTGGCGGCGGCCAGGGAGTCCCGGCGGTCTTCTAGGGCAAGCTCAGGTCCATGAGACTTGGTCGACAGGTAGTGGTCGATAATTTCGCGTCGACCACCTTTGGTGGGGAGCTCGAACGTGAGTCGTCGATCAAACCGGCCCGGTCGCAGCAGCGCCGGATCGAGGTTGTCGGCCCGGTTCGTTGCCGCTATGAGCAGTAGGTTTGTTGATGGCGGCTCTGGACGCTTGATTTGGCGGTGCGGCGGCAACAGCAAATTGAGCCGGTCAATCATCTTCGTGCGAAACTTCTGCCAACCCGTCGGTTCGTCAAACGACTGCATCTGAACCAGCAGCTCGTTGACAACGCCGCCGACACCTTCACTCGTAATGGACTGATTGGTGACGAGTCGGGTGGCACTGCCGTAGACAGCCGGCAGAGAAGCCAGCCCGCCACAAGCGTTTAGCCCAACCGCTGCCAACGACTGCGGCATTGCAGTAGCCGACAATCCACCACGGGCCATGGCGATTGCATCGATCTCCTCGATGAACCCGATCGCTCCGCCTTCCTGGCGGGCCACTTTGCGTAGCTGCTTGAAGTACGAGCGGATCTTGCGAGCGGTAGCTCCGTAGTACATGGACTGAAACGACGTGGCAGAGACAAACAGGAATGGCACGCCTGCTTCGCGCGCCATGGCTTTGGCCAAGAACGTCTTGCCTGTTCCCGGTGCGCCTTCGAAAAGCAGGCCGCGTCTGGGTGTGCCGCCCATCTCTTGCGAGAAGGTCTTGTGTGCCAAGAAGAGGTTGAGGGAGCGAACCACGTCTTCTTTGATGGCGTCGATGCCCTTGACGTCGTCGAGGCTGACCCCGATCTGCTCGGGGCGGTACGTAATGTGCGGTGACTTTCCAGCTCCCAACGTCGTACCAATCAGCACAGCTAGCAGCGCGCCGAAAAACAAGATGGGAACTAACAGGAAGGGGTCGATAGTCGGCAAGCTCGGCGAAAAGGGATGGCCGCTGAGGATGCGGAACCATAAGAACGCTGCTGGGATGCCTAGGCTGAGTGCGAGTGTGCGGAGCCGACGCCGGCGTTGCTTTTCCCGGCTATCCCCGACGTCTGCGTGACGCGCTGCAAGGATCCCACCGATGCCACCAAGAGGCAGGGCCATCGCCGGTGTCTCCGTGGTTCCAGCCGGGATCGAGCCCTCACCCTGCGTATCCGTCACGATCTCTCCTCGCCCACGGCCAGTGCCTCGGTCACCCAGCGTCACCTATAACCGACACTCTTCCTGAGGAAAGCCCTCCGCGAAACCCCAGTTCAGCTACCGTCACCCAGAAGGCCTAGACCCGCGAACAAATCAGTCTCGCGCCCGCTGTCGTCCAACTTGCCTGGTGCCCCTTTGACGAGTCGGAAGAACTCGTTCCCCATGGCTTCCGGACCAACAACCTCAGACATCCGGAAGAAGTCTCCATCTTGTTCCACCTGCGTCTCATGCGCGCGCAAAGCGGCCACTTTCGTGGGCTCTAAGTCGAGCGATCGGATTTGCGTCGTCACTTCATGGTCTTCGTTGGCCCATGGGATGGTCTCGCCCTCCTCAAGCCCAAAGAAGCCTTGCCCCCCAGCCTCGATGAATGCATCCATCCCCTGTTGGATGACCGACTTCGGCAAAGCAGTCCAGTAGACCTTCGAGATCTCCCACTGCGCACCGAGTTCCGGCTTGAAGGTCGGGACCGCCGCCAACAACTGCGCGTACATAGACACCCGATGCGCCTGAATGTGATCGGGGTGACCGTACTGACCGAATTGGTCGTAGGTCACGAGCACCTGGGGACGGACCTCACGGATTACCCGAACCAGGTGTTCGGCCGCCTCCAACAAGTCAGCACGCCAAAAGCACTCCGGTCGATCGTTCGAGTCGGTGCCCATCATTCCCGAATCCCGGTAAGCACCAGCCCCACCCAGAAAGCGATGGTCGCTTACCCCGAGAATGTGCATGGCGTCGGCGAGCTCCCGCTCGCGATGCTCACCCAAGTTGTCCTCGACGTGCGCTGCCAAGTGTTCAAGACCCTTGACGAGCACTTCACCTTCTTCACCGCGCGTGCAGGTGACCAATGTGACGGCAACGCCTTCAGCAACGTACTTAGCCATCGTTATGCCGCTGGAAATTGTCTCGTCGTCGGGGTGAGCGTGAACGAGCAGCATTCGGCGACCCGTCGCAGCATCGCCGGTTGGGACATCCACAGCAACGTGAGCAGCAGGACCATCAAAGGACGAAGTCATGCTGCCGACCCTACGACCTACTGATTGGATGAAGGCATGACCCAGGTCTCCTACCCACGACTCAGCGCGCGGACCCAGCACTTCACGTTGGGCCGACCTCGATCGTTTTCGATCAGCCCAGACGGTACTCGCGTCTTGTTTGTCCGCAGTGGAAGTGGGACCGATCGAGTGGGGCGGCTATGGACCCTTGACTTGACCCCTGGCGACACGTTCGGGCACGAGGAGCAGTTAGTTGACCCAGCCTCGCTGCTTGCCGGTGGAGATGAAGACCTCTCGCCTCAGGAAAGAGCCAGACGCGAACGAATGCGCGAATCAGCTGGTGGGATCGTGGGCTACGCCACTGACGAGACTGTCAGCACAGCAGTCTTTGCGTTGTCCGGAAGAGTCTTCGTGATCGAAATCGCCAGCGGTGATACTCGCGAGCTGCCGGTACGGGTTCCAGCAATCGATCCCCGTGTTGATCCAACGGGCAGTCGAGTGTCCTACGCGAGCAGCGGTGCGATTCGCGTCATTGAGGTCGACGGAACGGGTGATCGCGAGCTGGTAGCCGCCGAAAGCGAAGACGTGGCTGATGTCGTTTGGGGGTTGGCGAATTTTGTCGCCGCGGAAGAATTGGATCGCAGTCGGGGTCTTTGGTGGTCACCAGACGGATCACACCTGATCGCCGAGCGCTACGACGAGTCCGACGTCGTGAAGTGGCAGGTCTCAAATCCAACCAACCCCGAGCAGCCTTCAGTAACTCATCGCTACCCAGCCGCTGGAACTAACAACCCGGCTGTTTCGCTCTGGCTGATCGCGATGGATGGCAAGCGCCACGAGATCTCCTTCGACCACAGCGACTGGGAGTACGTCGCGGCCGTGCATTGGTCAAAGCGTGGCAAACCTCTCGTGCAGGTGCTCGAGCGTAGCCAGACGCAAGCGGTGGTCCTGTCTGTGGACGACGACGGCGAAGTCGCTGTCATGAGAAGTCAGACCGACTCGGCCTGGGTTGATGTGAATTCTGGCGTCCCTGCGTGGGGACCGTCAGGACAGCTGCTCACCATTGAGGTCGTCGACGACACGTACGCCCTATGCGCAGATGGAGCTTCAGTCACACCGATGGGTTTGCAGGTCAGCGCAGTGATCGACGTCGGACCCGACGACGTGCTGTTTGTCGCACGC
>DATKIY010000211.1:0-9238 GCA_035543875.1 Actinomycetes bacterium
ACGCTGCTCCTCAGTTTGTTTCACTTGGGGTTCGGCCTTGGGGTTCGGCCTTGGGGTTCGGCCTGGGCTTTGATCTGGGGCTGGTTGCTCGGCCCAGACATCACCAATGCTACCAAGTCCTCGCATACCTGGCTGACATCGTCGTTTACCAGCACCACGTCGAACTCGGCCACGGCCGCCATTTCGACCGCTCCGCGCTCCAGGCGCCTGGCCACGACAGCCTCGTCCTCGGTGCCTCGGCCCGCCAATCGGGCCGCTAGCACCTCCCACGACGGGGGTGCCAGGAACACCAAAGTGGCGTCGGGCATCACCGCCCTGACCTGCCGGGCACCTTCCAGCTCGATCTCCAGCAGGACGGGCACACCCGCCCGAAGTCGATCTTCGACCGGGCGGCGCGGAGTGCCATAGCGATGTCCGGCGAACTCAGCCCACTCGAGCAGCTCTCCCCGATCGATGCTTTCGACGAATGCATCCTCAGAAACGAACTGGTAGTGCAAGCCGCCAATCTCTCCCGGACGGGCCGGACGCGTGGTCATCGAGACTGACTGCCAAATCTCCGGATGGGTGGCGCGCAGCCGAGCGACGACCGTGCTCTTCCCAACCCCCGAGGGGCCAGTGAGAACGGTCAACCGTGGTTGGAGTGTGGGTGACGACACTGAAGTCAGACGGCGCCGAACTCGCGTTCAAGGGCGGCAACTTGGTTTGCTCCAAGGCCACGGACCCGACGACTTTCCGAGATACCAAGCCGCGCCATGATTTGGCGGGCACGGACCTTCCCGACTCCCGGCATCGACTCAAGCAGGGCGGTAACTTTCATTTTGCCCACAATGTCGTCGGTGCGCCCTTGTGACAACACGTCGGAGAGTGATGCCCCGGAGTGCTTCAACCGATTCTTGACCTCGGCTCGCACGCGGCGGGCCACGGCGGCCTTCTCAAGCGCAGCAGCACGCTGTTCGGGAGTCAGTGGTGGCAGAGCCACAGTGAGCACCTCGGGTCGATGAACGGCGATCGGACGCGCTGAACCTAGCGACTCCACGCCCTTGGCGGCAACGTGGACCGGTGTGTTGGTCGGTTAGACCAGGCTTGGGATCATCCGCTATCCGCGATGCTGACGAGCGATAGATCATCGGTCAATCAAGCCAGAACTGCGAGGGAAGCGCCGATTTCGGCCGCGGCAGCAGCGACGTCGGCCGCACCCGTGATCGGCCGCCCGATCACCACCAGATCGGCGCCATCGGCAATCGCCTGCGCTGGCGTCGCCACTCGAGCCTGGTCGCCGATATCCGCGCCAGCTGGTCGAACCCCTGGTGTGATCAGGGTGATTTCTGGTCCGACCTCGGCTCTGACGGCAGCGACTTCCTGCGGGGAGCAAACCAACGCGCGTGCACCGGAATTCACCGCAAGCGATGCGAGTCGCCGAACGGCGTCAACCGGCGGACCCGCTATTCCCACTCGCACCAGGTCAGCTGCGGACATAGACGTCAGGATCGTCACCCCGGCGATTCGAGTTTCGGGCAGCGCGTCGGCCGCTGCCGAAATGGCGTCAGCACCACCTAGTGCATGCACGGTCAGCAGCCCGGGAGACAACGGCGCGACGGCGCGTGCTGCACCGGCCACCGTGTTGGGGATGTCATGCAATTTCAGATCAAGAAACAGTTCACAGTTGTCTCCTGACGAACGAATCTGCTCAACACCACTGGCACCAGCCCGCAGGTAGAGCTCCAGTCCTACCTTCAGCGTGGAGACGTGCGGCGCAACGAGCTCGGCCCACTGCTTTGCTTGCGCGAGATCGGTGGTGTCCAAAGCGACTGCGATCGGCGCCGTCACCCTTCGGCCCCGGCGCTTTCTGGTTCGTTCGCGATATCCACGTCTATTACTGAGTATACCGGCGCTGGCACCGGCTGATGTGCGTGTCCGACAGCGTCGGAGAGTCGCGAAAAGCCGCGGTCGGCCAACAGTCGCTGCAGATGGCCCAGAATTCGCGGCGGCGCCATCGGGTCGTTAAACAGCGTTGTGCCAACTTGTACCGCTGACGCGCCCGCCAGGATGAACTCCAACGCGTCGTGGCCATCGCGAATCCCGCCCATGCCGAGAATGGGAACCTCTGGGAGTGCCTGGTGCACCTGCCACACGGCACGCACCGCGACCGGTCGAACCGCCGGTCCTGACAATCCGCCTGTCACCCCGGCAAGGTGCGGGCGCATGGCGTCGGTGTCGATCACCAGGCCCAGCAGGGTGTTAATCATGGACAGGCCGTCGGCGCCCGCATCGACGCACGCCTCGGCAATGTTGACGATGTCTGTGACGTCAGGAGAAAGCTTTGCGAAGACGGGAACACCGGGACTCGTGTTGCGCCGAACCGCGTCAACCACCGTCGAACTCGCGCCGGGATCGCACGCAAACACAAGACCGCGGTCCTCGACGTTTGGGCAGGAGATGTTGACCTCGATGGCAGACACAGCAGCGGACACCCGAAGTTTCTGCGCGAGTCGCGCATACTCCTCGACCGTGCCGCCCGCGATGGACACCACAACACGCGCCCCTCGGCTTTCGAGCCAGGCCAGGTCGCGCGACATAAACGACTCGATCCCCGGCCCCTGCAGCCCGATCGAGTTGAGCATGCCGCTCGCTGTCTCGGCCATCCGCGGCGTCGCCCGCCCGGAGCGCGGGGACATCATGATGGACTTGGTGACGACTGCACCGATCGAGGTGATGTCAAAGAACTGGTCGAGCTCTCGGCCGTAGCCGGCGCAGCCAGACGCGGTCATCATCGGGTTTGGCAAGGTCAACGCGCCAAGAGTGGCCTGCATGTCAACGTCTGGCAGCGGCTCATCGTCGCTACCGGGAGCAATAACCCGGGTCAGCCTGGTCATGACCGGGCACCCACGGAGCCGTTGTCGGACCCGACAGGACCGACCGAGCCGCTAGCTGGAGGTACAACAACCGGTGCGCCATGTGTGTCGTCGGGGATCGTCCCGACGTCAGACCATCGAACCCTCTCGCCCTTGAACACCGGGCCGTCGACACACGAACGCAGCATTCGGGTGACTCCGTCGTCGCCTACGACCGGCAGAACGCAGGTCATACATACGCCGATCCCACATGCCATCGCTTCTTCAACCGCGCACTGACTGTGTGCGCCGAAGTGCTGGGCGAGCTCAGCTACCGCCTGCAACATTCCCATCGGGCCGCAGGCATAGACAACCTCAGCTCCGGTGCGTTCGAAGATGGCCGGAAGTACGTCTGTGACCCGACCGATATCTCCGAGCGTTCCATCTTCAGTCGTGATCGCTACCGACGATGACATCCGCTTGGCTTCCAAGACGCCGAACAGTCGCTCTTCGGTGGCTGCCCCGAGAACAAAATCGACTCGACAACCGCGCTGCCGTAGTTGTTCGGCCAACGCGAACAGCGGGGCACTTCCGTACCCGCCTCCGACCAAGGTGCACGTGACTGACTCCTTGGGAAGCGCAAAGGGTCTGCCGAGAGGACCCGCAATATCGACGACGTCGTGCGGACGAAGCCGCGACAGCCAATGAGTGCCCTTACCGTGTTCGGCGAAGACGATTTCAACCGTGCCACCGTAGACGCCGCGGTCTTGCGTGCGATACACCGAGAACGCGCGCCGCAGCAACATCGACGAGTGGTCACCGCCGACAGCCAATGCAACAAAGTGACCGGCGCGAACCTGTTCGGCGATGCCAGGGGCCACCATGGTGAGTTGGTGGTAGGCACCAGCACGCCGAATGCTGAGGACTTCGCCTCGCACTTGCACCGCGGCCATCAACTTTCACCTCGCGCAGCTTGTAGGTCGGCAGCGTGTTCTTGTAGCGATTTCACGCCAATCTCACCTCTGATGAGCGCCTCAATGCCCTGCACCGCGGCCGCTAGACCTTGGACTGTCGTGATGCAAGGAACGCCCTTACGCACGGCGGCCGAGCGAATCTCGTATCCGTCCAGCCTCGCACCAACACCGTAAGGCGTGTTGACGATGAGGTCGATACTCCCGTCGAGAATGCGCGCCACGGTGTCGGGCTCGGCATCAGCCGACGCTGGCACGAAGTGTTTGCGAACAATGGTTGCCGGCACACCATTTCTTCGCAGCACTTCGGCCGTGCCTTCAGTGGCAAGGATCGCGAAGCCAAGATCGTGCAGCCGCTTGACGGGGAAGATCATGGAACGCTTGTCGCGGTTGGCGACGCTGACAAATGCCGTGCCACTGGTGGGCAGCCCACCGTTGTAGGCGGCGATCTGCGACTTTGCGTATGCGGTGCCGAACAACGCGTCGATACCCATCACCTCACCGGTTGACTTCATCTCCGGCCCAAGAACGGTGTCAACGCCGTGGAACCTGCCAAAGGGCAGAACCGCTTCCTTGACCGCGATGGCCGCGCTGAGTGGCAGCGTTCCGCCATCACCTTGTGCGGGCAGCAGGCCATCGTCGCGCAGTTGTTTGACGGTCTCTCCCAACATCACGCGGGCAGCAGCTTTGGCGACCGGCGTTGCTGTCGCCTTCGAGACAAATGGAATGGTGCGCGAAGCCCGAGGGTTGGCTTCAAGTACATAAAGCACATCGGACGCCTGCGCATACTGGACGTTCAACAAACCTCGAACACCCACACCTCTGGCTATTGCTTCGGTGGCCTGTCGAATTCGCTCGATGTCCGCTCGCCCGAGCGTCATCGGAGGCAGTGCACAGGCTGAGTCGCCCGAATGGATCCCAGCTTCTTCGATGTGTTCCATCACGCCGGCCAGAAACAACTCATCACCGTCAAACAACGCGTCAACGTCGATCTCTACCGCGTCGTCGAGGAATCGGTCCACCAACACCGGGTGCTCAGGACTGACCTGCGTTGCGCGGCCGATGTAGTCGCGCAGCATGTCGTCGTCGTACACGATTTCCATGCCGCGACCGCCCAGTACGTACGAGGGTCGAACGAGTACGGGGAAGCCGATCTCGTCGGCGATGGCCTTTGCCTCGTCGAACGACGTCGCGAGGCCGTGCTTGGGGGCGACCAGACCGGCTGTTGCGAGCACCTGTCCAAAAGCTCCCCTCTCCTCGGCCAAGTGGATCGCCTCAGGTGACGTACCCACGATTGGCACTCCGGCGTCCTTCAACCGCTGGGCGAGGCCGAGCGGCGTTTGCCCGCCGAGCTGAACGATGACACCAACAACTTCTCCTACCCGCTCTTCCGCGTGGTAGATCTCAAGGACGTCCTCGAAGGTGAGCGGCTCGAAGTACAACCGGTCGCTGGTGTCGTAGTCGGTCGACACGGTCTCCGGGTTGCAGTTGACCATGACTGTTTCGTATCCGGCATCGCCCAGGGTAAGCGCCGCATGGACACAGGAGTAGTCGAATTCGATCCCCTGGCCGATGCGGTTCGGACCACTGCCCAAAATCATCACCGCAGGCTTGTCGCGTGGCTGCACTTCGGTTTCCTCGTCGTATGACGAGTAGTGATAAGGCGTCTGCGCAGCGAACTCTGCTGCACAAGTGTCCACAGTTTTGTAGACAGGACGAACCCCTAAGGCGTGCCGCAGCTGACGAACAACGTCTTCGTGCAGCCCTCGGATCTCACCGATCTGCCGATCTGAGAAGCCGTGGCGCTTAGCCAGCCGCAACAAACCCGGGTCCAAGTCGGCCGCTTTTGCAAGCTCGGTGGCGATCTCGTTGAGAGCAACGATCTGGTCAAGAAACCATCGGTCGATCCCGGTCGCGACGTAGGTCTGTTCGATCGTCGCACCCAGCCACAACGCTTGTTGCACGAGTCGAACGCGTCCGTCGTGCGGCACTGATGCGCGCTGCAACAACTCATCAACGTTACTGTCCGGGGCAACCCAAGAAAACGGGGCGTCGGACTTCTCGATCGACCTCAGTGCCTTCTGCAGCGCCTCGGTGAAGTTGCGGCCAATCGCCATCGCCTCCCCGACGCTCTTCATGTGGGTGGTCAGAGTCGGATCCGCAGCTGGGAACTTCTCGAACGCAAACCGCGGCACCTTGACGACGACGTAGTCGAGCGCGGGCTCGAACGACGCAGGTGTCTGTCGGGTGATGTCGTTGGGAATTTCGTCAAGCGTGAATCCGATCGCCAACCGGGCCGCGATCTTCGCGATGGGGAATCCAGTTGCCTTGCTAGCGAGAGCACTGGACCTGGAAACCCTCGGGTTCATCTCAATCACGATCAGTCGGCCATCGTCGGGGTTGATGGCGAACTGGATGTTGCAGCCACCTGTGTCGACTCCAACTGCGCGGATGATCGCAATACCGACATCTCGCATGTGCTGGTACTCGCGGTCAGTCAGTGTCATCGCTGGAGCAACCGTGATCGAGTCACCTGTATGAACGCCCATGGGGTCGAAGTTCTCGATGGAGCAAATGACCACAACGTTGTCGTTCTTGTCGCGCATCAGTTCGAGCTCGTACTCCTTCCAACCGATGATTGATTCTTCGAGCAGCACCTCCGTCGTTGGGCTTGCCTGCAGGCCCTCGCCTGCGATGCGTTCCAAATCTTCATCGTTGTACGCCATGCCCGACCCGGCGCCACCCATCGTGAACGATGGACGCACCACCACCGGATAACCCAGGTCCTTGACCGCGACTTCACAGTCGGTCATGGAGTGACAGATCGCCGACCTGGCAACCTCCGCGCCGACCTCGCCAACAATCTTCTTGAACAGCTCGCGATTTTCGCCTCGCTGGATCGCGTCAACGTTGGCACCGATGAGCTCTACGTTGTACTTGGTGAGCACACCGGTTTCGAACAAGGTGATCGCAGCGTTCAATGCCGTCTGACCACCGAGCGTTGGCAACAAGGCGTCTGGTCGTTCCTTGGCGATGATCTTTTCGACGATCTCCGGAGTAATCGGCTCGACGTACGTCGCGTCGGCGAACTCGGGATCGGTCATGATGGTCGCCGGGTTGCTGTTGACCAAGATGACGCGCAGACCTTCTGCACGCAGAATGCGGCAAGCCTGTGTGCCGGAGTAGTCGAACTCGGCGGCTTGGCCAATGACTATCGGGCCAGAACCGATCACCAGCACTGACCGAAGGTCGTCGCGTTTGGGCATCAGAGCCCGCCGTTCATCGCAGCGGCGAACCGGTCGAACAGGTAGGCGGAGTCGTGCGGTCCGGCGGCCGCCTCAGGGTGGTACTGCACGCTGAAGGCGGGGCGGTCCAACAACCGCAGACCTTCGACCACGTTGTCGTTGAGGCAAACGTGGCTCACTTCGACTCGCCCAAACTCGGTGTCGGATGTTCGATCGGTCGGCGCGTCCACGGCGAAGCCGTGATTGTGCGCACTGACCTCAACGCGGCCGGTCGCCCGGTCCTGCACCGGTTGGTTGATTCCGCGATGCCCGTATTTCAACTTGTAGGTCCCAAAGCCGAGGGCACGTCCCAAGATTTGGTTGCCGAAGCAAATCCCAAAAACCGGAATCCGACGGGCCAGCACCTGTTGCATCAGGGTGACAGCTTCGTCTGCAGTCGCGGGGTCGCCTGGACCGTTGCTGAAGAAGACGCCGTCAACGTTGAGGGCTTCGAGCTGGTCAACCGACGTAGCAGCTGGGACGACATGTACCTCCATGCCGCGTTCGGACATGCGCGTCGGGGTCATCGCTTTGATACCCAAGTCGATCGCGGCCACCCGATGGCGAAGTTGACCAACCGCCTTCACGACATACGGACTCGAAGTCGACACTTCGCTGGTGAGGTCAGCGCCCGCCATGGGTGGGCTGTCGATAACCCGAGCCAACAACTGCGCTGGGTCAGTCGTCTCAGTGGAGATTCCAGCGCGCATCGCCCCACGTTCACGCAGGTGGCGAGTGAGAGCTCGAGTGTCGATTCCACTGATTCCCACCACTTGATGTCGGCGCAACTCATCGTCCAGCGTTGACGTCGACCGCCAGTTTGACGCGATGCGCGCCGGGTCGCGGACGACGTAACCGGCAACCCACATGCGCGCGGACTCCGCATCCTCACCGTTGATGCCGGTATTGCCGATCTGCGGCGCGGTCTGAACGACGATCTGACGACGATAAGAGGGGTCGGTAAGTGTCTCCTGATAGCCCGTCATCGCGGTGCAGAACACGGCCTCCCCGAAGGTCTCCCCCAAGGTGCCGTAGGACTGTCCCGTAAACGAGCGACCGTCCTCGAGCACCAGCAGTGCCGGCGGCGTCATGACGCACCGCCGGGGATGTGGTGCGGGGTTGTCTGTGCATTCACCAAGACCGCTCGAATCTCATCGACCAGCAGCAAGTGACAATCGGGTGCTTCGGCACGAAACCCAACGTCGATCAGCTCATCACCCAGCTGCCAAGTCACCAACACCAAACCTCCAGCCTCGTAACCTTTGCCCGCAATGCCGTTGCTGAGAGCTGCGTCACGCAACTGTGTTGACGGCACGAACAGCGACCGTGCGCCGACGCGTCTAAACCAGACACCGTCAGGGTCAACGAAAATGTCGGTCCGACTTGGCACCCCCAAATCGAAGGCAACAAACCTCGACAACCAGTTTTCATGTCGCGTCGCTGCCAAGTAACGACCCGAAGTTGGCTCAGACCGTCGATCGCTTGGTGGTGATTCCAGCGGCGCGGGCAGCGACTCATCGGCGCGGGCGCGCCTCACCCAACCACGACGCATCCCAAACAACAGTGCGCCCGCCAACAAGCCCAGCGCCACAAGCAGCGCCAGACGAACCGGCCAGTTCGTCACCGAAGCACTGGCCTGCGTGCTGGCGGTAATGCTGACGGCAACCCCATCAAAGAACACGATCGGATTCACGCGAGCTTGCCCTCACGTGCGGTGAGGTGCCCGCGCAGGAAGGTAGCCATTGGACGCGCCGCGAAGTTGCGCTCGGCATACGGAGTATTGCGACTACGCGAGGCGAACTCGCGCGGATCGACCGTGTAGCTCGCGGCGGGGTCGATGAGCGTGAGGTTGGCGGGCTCTCCGACGTCAATGCCGCGCCCCTGGTCGGAAAGCCGACCAATGCGAGCGGGGCGCGTTGACATGCGGTCAGCCACGCCAGCCCAGTCCAACAGGCCGGTTTCCACCATGGCTTCTGCGACTGCGCTGACTGCCGTCTCCAAGCCGACCATGCCCATGGCAGCTGCTGCCCACTCGCAGTCCTTGTCTTCGACGGAGTGAGGGGCATGGTCGGTGGCAACGGCGTCGATGGTTCCGTCAGCGAGGCCCTGCCGCACCGCCACCACGTCGTCGCTGGTGCGCAGCGGCGGGTTG
>DATKIY010000212.1:0-2882 GCA_035543875.1 Actinomycetes bacterium
GTCGCGCACGTCGTTGTAAGGCAACGCATTTACGCGCAAACGTTCAGCTGCATGCAAGCGGTCAGCGAGCCCGGCGCGATGGAGCGCATCCGGCATGGTTTCGAGACCACTTGGCCACAGTCCAAGTACGGACGGTGCTTCGATCACTACATAGCGCGAACTATTGGTCATTCCGAGACTCTCCCACGGTCGTCCACATCACGACACACGCATTGTGAGCCATATCTCAAACACCCTGACTTGTCCTGGTTAAACGTCCGTTTCGAGGGGGTTGTCCTGTGGACGACGCTTCTTTGACTGGACAGCCTCTCGGGGCGCGTGGTTAGTGTTTCGTCCTAGTTAGCCGTCCCGTCGTGGACGAGACCCGCTAAGGGTCGCTGGCACCTTTCGGTGCCGACAGCCGGGGTGGAGCCCTGATACTCAGCGCGATTCGCGTCGCGCTGCGCTCCTGCCCGGGAAGGACCAGGTTGGGAGTTTCATGTTCGTCTCGCGGACCACGCGAACCAGGAAGTTCGGCGCTCGACGCGGCACACCTGTCATCGCACTTGGCATGGTGTTTGCCACTGCTGTCGGAGTCGCCGTCACCGGCACCGCGTCCGCAGCGACAACGCCGACTGTTTCGCTCACCGTCAACGGACAGACCAGCACTGTCACAACCAACGCTTCCACCGTCGCCGGTTTACTTAATGACGAAGACGTTCGGTTCGATGACAACGACTTGCTTACTCCGGGGCCAGCAGTTCGTATCTCGAACGGCCTCGATGTCGAACTTACGCGCGCAGTACACATCACCGTTCGTGACCACGGAAAGCGCTACAACAAGCTAGTCACGGTCGGCAGCGTGAACCATGCACGCGCAGAGTTGAACCTGCCGACAGGAAAGCGCAGAGCAACTTCACGCTTTGAGGCGTACTCATTTGAGTGGACCGGCGTTTACGGCCCACACGGCAAAACTCTTTCCGGCACGGACCGCGTCCTTGAGGACAGCGTCGCCGTCGTCCACGACGTCCGAGTCGCCTTCCCCTCTGACCGGTTCCGGGTCAAGGCCAACGTCGAACGCGACCGAAGCAAGCTGGTCCGGGCCGGCGGCACCCGCGTCTACCAACAGGGCCACAACGGCATCAAGCACGTGACGTGGCGCAAGCGATACGTCGATGGGAAGCTGGCGTCTAAGAAGGCAGCTCAATCGCGCTGGATCAAGTCCCCGCAGCGGAAGATTGTTCGCGTGGGCACCGGCCCCAACTGGATCGGACTGGCTCGCTGCGAATCTGGTGGCAACCCGAACGCGGTCAACCCCTCGGGTTTCTACGGCCTGTACCAATTCTCGCTGTCTACCTGGCACGCGGTTGGCGGTCGAGGCAACCCGACCGACTATGGCTACTGGGAGCAGACCAAGCGCGCCTGGATTCTTTACCACGGTTCGGGTCGTTCACCCTGGCCAGTCTGCGGTCGCCACCTCTAAACGAGCCGCGTCGAGCTGAGCTCGACGCGGATGGGTAGTGGATTGACCCCGATAGAAGGGGGTGAACGTGACGTTCCCCCCTATCCGTAGCCGAGGTCGTGGAGACGGTCGTCGTCGATGCCAAAGTGGTGGGCGATCTCATGAACGACCGTGATACGCACCTCGGACACAACTTGCTCCGGGGTTGAACACATCCGCATCACCGGACCTCGGAAGATAGTGATGTGGTCAGGCAGCACCCCGCTGTAGGTGCTGTCGCGGGCAGTTAGCGGAATCCCCTCGTAGAGACCGAGCAGGCCGGCGTCCTGCTGCGCTCTCGGCTCATCTTCGACGAGGACGACGACGTTGTTCAGCAGGTCGAGCAGAGCAGCAGGGACGCCATCGAGCGCTTCCGAGACCAACTCCTCAAACTCAGCCCGGGTGATCTCAAACACGTCGTGCCACTTCGGTTGCTCCAGTTCAGTCGTCCCGCTCGGTGCCACGCTCTGCTGATCGCTAGAAGCGATGCTCGATCAAGCCGGCCAGGCAAGGTTAAGCTGACAGCCCGGCTTTGGAGGTCGGTCGAAGCATCCCCTATGCTGAGCGGGCTTCCGGCGGAGCTAGCCCTCATCGTCTAGCGGCCTAGGACGCCGCCCTTTCACGGCGGTAGCGCGGGTTCGAATCCCGCTGGGGGTACGTCCTCCGCCAGGAGGTCTCCACAAGGTCCCGTGGAGCAGTTGGAGTGCTCGCCGCCCTGTCAAGGCGGAGGTCGCGGGTTCAAGTCCCGTCGGGACCGCTCTACCGGTTCGCCGGTATGGGGCAGGTAGCTCAGTTGGTACGAGCGTCCGCCTGAAAAGCGGAAGGTCGACGGTTCGATCCCGTCCCTGCCCACCGCACTGTCGGCTGACAAACTACGCATGTGACCTTCGAGGCCAGTAGCCCGTCTGATGTAGCTTTGGTTCACCCACTCACCGCGCCAGCCAACGTCACAATTCAACTCCCCGGTTCAAAGAGTCTGACCAATCGTGCGTTGCTGTGCGCTGCGCTGGCCGAGGGTCGCAGCCAGCTTTCTGGCGTCTTGTTCGCTGACGACACCCGAGCCATGCTTCACGCTGTTTCCGGGGTGGGTGCTCAGCTCGAAATCGATGAGTCCGCCAACACCGTCGCGGTCACTGGCACCGACCCTCGGGTAACGACGCCAACAGCACACGTCGACGCTGACCAGTCTGGGACCACTTCTCGCTTCATCCTTCCTGCGCTGGGCCTCAGTCCTGGGCGCAGCGTGGTCGACGGAAGCGCACAGCTACGTGGTCGGCCCTTCGGGCCGTTGATCGACGCGCTGCGGTCGGTCGGGGTTCGCGTCGATGAGCTTGGCGAGCCTGGCTACCTACCGGTGTCGGTAACCGGCCCAACGCGTGGTGGCTCGGTCGAACTGCCTGGA
>DATKIY010000213.1:0-4427 GCA_035543875.1 Actinomycetes bacterium
CGTACGAGCTCGGCCAAGCGGCCGGCGCGGTCACTATGTTCGGGCTTGGCGTCGCCATGGCCTACAAGGGTTACTCGATGTCCCGGACGTCGCTCGCCCCCGCTCCGGTAAGTCAGGCTGCCACAGCCATCCCGCAGCCAATCGCGCCTGCGGGAGACGACTTCTTCTTTGCCGGGACGGTCACGAGTACCGCAAGCACGCCAATCCCACCTACCAACGCCACGATCGGTCACACCCGCGAACAAGCCGACTACCGGCAGCCACTCACACCCTCCCCGAAACCGTGGTCGAACAACGCATCGATCGCGTGGATGGTTGGAGGCTGCCTTCTGGCTTGCGTCGGTCTATTCACCTCGTTCCACGCACTGACTCCGGCCCCTGGCCGGATACAGATGCCGGATCAGATCGCAGGGATGACACGTGTCGATCCAGACTCTGACCTCGGTCAGGCACTTGAGGAGGCGTTCAGTGCAGCGGAAGGCACACCTATCGGCGCCGACCTACAGGCGGCCGCCTACCAGGGTGACCAGCAAACTCTCATAATCGCAGCGACCGACGTTTCTGGCTCTAGCTCAGCCGATGACGAATTCTTGACGAGGACCAGTCAACCCATCGTCGTCGGGGGCGCATCCACAACGTTTCACGACGTCGACACCGGATCCTTAGACGGACAGATTCGATGCGCCGTAAATACCCAGTCTGCTACTGCCTTCTGCATGTGGTTGGGCGACCAAACGCTCGGCGTCATGTCCTTCCACGCCACCACGCTTGACGTCGACGCAACGGCGCAGGCCGCGCGCGCGGCAGTCGTGCACTAGTCAACGACGGAGTCTTGTTGTGTACCTCTCGATGACGACCTACGAGTGGGGTCGAGTCATAGCGGCCGTTTTCATGATCGCGGCTGGGGTGAGTATGAGCCTGCGGGCCATAAACCTGCTCCGCCGTTCCCAGACTCAGGCACAGTCGCAGCTGACGCCGATCGCACAATCCCCAACGCCGCCGCCTGCTCCACAACCCGCACCCACAAGCGACGACTACTTCTTCGCCAGCCCAGTGAGCGCTGTTCCCGTAGGCACCACTCCGCCACCCGCTGTGCCACCAGCGGGTCTTGTCGGTGCCGCGTCGAGCTATCAGCAGCTGCCTACACCTACCGCGGCTGCGTCGCAGGGCTGGGACACGAAGGCCATCTTCCTACTCATCGCAGGCGTCGTTTTGGCACTCGTCGGCACCACCAACGCATACCACCGCATGTGGCCATCGGGGCGCACCATCGAGTTGCCAGAGACCCTCGCCGGGATCGATCAGCTCGACCCCAACTCCGATGCTGGTCGACAAATGCAATCTGCCGTCTCCGACATGCGCAATACGACAGCAGGAACCCCGTTGGAAACACAGGTCTACTACGAAGATGGGCACTTCATCATCGTTGCGGCTGCCGATGGCGTGAAGGACACCGACGCTGCGGACTTCTTCGAAGGCGCAGATGCCGGCTCTTCCGGACTGGGACTAACACTGGTCGACGTTCCCCCGGGTTCGCTCGCTGGTCAGCTGAAATGCAGCGAGAAAGCAGTCAATACGTTGAACGCCTGCGTTTGGGTGGATGAGGACACCGTTGGCATCCTCGTTGGCTCTGCAGACATGTTGGACTCAACTAAGGCCGCTTCAATCAGAGAAGAAATCGAGCACTGGTAGTAGCGCTGTACTAGGCCGACTTCTCGCGACGCTCGCGCTTCGATTCCTTCTCCCGCGGCACCAACGTTGGGTAGACGTGCTCTAACACGACATCGCGAGTGATAACCACTCGCGCCACGTCTTTGCGTGACGGCACTTCGTACATCACGGCCAACAGAACCTCTTCCAGGATCGCCCGCAAGCCACGCGCTCCGGTGCCTCGCATGATCGCCTGGTCGGCGATCGCCTCGAGCGCGTCGTCAGTGAACTCGAGCTCGACACCGTCGAGCTCGAACAACCGCTGGTACTGCTTAACGAGCGCATTTTTGGGCTCAGTGAGGATTTGCTGAATGTCACCAGGCTGCAGTCTCTGGACTGCCGTGAGAACGGGAAGGCGTCCGATGAACTCAGGGATCATCCCGTATTTGACTAGGTCTTCGGGCTTGACTTCACCGAACACGTCCTTGGCGTCACGCTCAGCTTTTCCTTCAAGCTCGGCGTTGAAGCCGATGCCTTTCTTCCCGACGCGCTGACTAATCACCGGCTCGAGCCCGTCGAACGCTCCCCCGACGATAAACAACACGTTGGTGGTGTCGATCTGAATGAACTCTTGGTGCGGGTGTTTGCGTCCACCTTGCGGCGGCACCGACGCGGTCGTGCCCTCAAGAATCTTCAGGAGTGCTTGTTGGACTCCCTCGCCTGAGACGTCACGCGTGATCGACGGGTTCTCGCTTTTGCGTGCGATCTTGTCGATCTCGTCGATGTAGATGATTCCGGTCTCGGCCTTTTTGGTGTCGTAGTCGGCCGCTTGAATCAACTTGAGGAGAATGTTCTCGACGTCTTCACCGACGTAGCCAGCTTCGGTGAGTGCAGTGGCATCTGCAATGGCGAATGGCACATTGAGCATGCGAGCGAGCGTCTGCGCCAACAGCGTCTTGCCACAGCCCGTCGGACCCAACAACAAGATGTTTGACTTCGCGAGCTCGACGCCGTCCTCGGACTTTCGATCCGATTCTCCGGCCCGCAACCTCTTGTAATGGTTGTAGACGGCTACCGCGAGCGCCTTCTTGGCGGAGTCCTGACCGATGACGTACTGGCCAAGGAAATCGTAAATCTCGCGGGGCTTCGGCAGCTCATCCCACGAGACCTCAGTCGACTCCGACAGCTCTTCTTCGATGATCTCGTTGCACAGATCGATGCATTCGTCACAGATGTAGACACCGGGGCCGGCAATGAGCTTCTTGACTTGCTTTTGGCTCTTGCCGCAGAACGAACATTTGAGCAGGTCGCCGCTCTCGCCGATGCGTGCCACGTGACTCCTTCGGTCGTCGGCCTGGTCAGATGAAGCGTTGGACGAGCAGTGAGCAACGCCGGCGCCCGTCGGACGAACGCCGTATCGGACGACGGTACCCCGCCAGAGGCGTCAGAGCCCGATTTCGGCCCTGGCGAGTCGCCCGGATGGCCCCTTAGCCGCCGGAAGTCTTCCGGCTTGAGATCACCTGGTCGACGATCCCGTACTCTTTCGCGCCCGCCGCGGTCAAAATCTTGTCGCGCTCGATGTCCATCCGAACCTCATCCGGAGTCTTGCCGGTGTGCGCCGCAAGGATCGCTTCCATCTCCTCGCGCATCCGAAGGATTTCGTTCGCCTGGATTTCGATGTCGGACCCCTGTCCACCGCCCTCGGTGTAGGGCTGGTGAATGAGAATTCGAGAGTGCGGCAACGCGGAACGCTTACCTGGCGTGCCAGCAGCCAAGATGACGGCGGCGGCCGATGCGGCTTGACCAAGGCAAGCGGTGTGCACGTCTGGCTTGATGAACTGCATCGTGTCGTAGATCGCCGTCATCGCGGTATAGGAGCCACCGGGTGAGTTGATGTACAGCGAAATATCCCGATCGGGGTCCATTGACTCAAGGCACAGCAGCTGCGCCATCACGTCGTCGGCCGACGTGTCGTCAATCTGGACTCCAAGGAAGATGATCCGCTCTTCGAAAAGCTTGGTGTACGGGTTGTGTACGCGTTCGCCTTGAGCGGACCGCTCGCGGAACTCGGGAATGATGTACCGAGCCCTGGGAACGTTTTCCACCAGCTCGCCCACCGTGGCTTCAGGCCCGGGTGTCCAGATGCTGCTCACGTTTTCAGGCGTCCTTCCTGGGGTGGCTGACACGGCGTCACGCATTGGTTCCCCCGCTACCTGCGACGTCCCGCGCTTGCGCGACGACGTTGTCGACGAACCCGTACTCCTTGGCTTCGTCGGCAGTGAACCAACGATCGCGGTCGGAGTCTGATTCGATCTGGTCGATTGTCTGCCCGGTGTGTGCCGCGATGAGCTCGGCCATCTTCTTCTTCGTGTACAGCATCTGCTCAGCCTGAATCTTGATGTCCGACGCCGTACCTCCGATGCCGCCTGACGGCTGGTGCATCATGATCCGCGCGTGAGGGAGTGCGTACCTCTTTCCCTCTGCACCGGCGCAGAGCAGGAACTGCCCCATAGACGCCGCGAGCCCCATCGCGACCGTGGCTACGTCGCACGGCACGAACTGCATCGTGTCGTAGAGCGCCATTCCGGCGGAAACCGAGCCACCTGGCGAGTTGATGTAGAGGTAGATGTCCTTTGTCGGGTCCTCGGCAGCCAAAAGCAGCATCTGCGCCGACAACGCGTTGGCGATGCTGTCCTCGACGGTTGAGCCCAAGAAGATGATGCGCTCACGAAGCAGCCGCTGGTAGACGGAGTCGTCGAAGCCCATGTTGTTCTGCT
>DATKIY010000214.1:0-23725 GCA_035543875.1 Actinomycetes bacterium
CGTCCTCGGTGGCGAGCTCGGTACTGTCGTGGATAACGGAAACCAGATACTTCATTCTCGGATCATCTCCTGTGCTTGGGGTGCCCCTGATGGGCGGCCGCTCACCCCTGCTACGAACGTCTATGCCACGATCCGACACCGTCTCCCAGATTCTGGCTAGGACTTTCTGGAACGCCGATTGGTGGTCGACGTCCGCGCGAGATCTGGGTCGAGTGAATCGCACGCTCTCGCCTGCTGGCCAGTCGCCGCGGCGTGCGGCCAGTCAACTAACCGAGCAGCGACACGAAACTCAGACTCCCGGGAGCATCGGGGGCCCACTTCGGTCGATTTGGAACCATGACCTCTGGGTCGAATCCGATAGCTTTTTTGGTATCAAATTTGGTGGCTCCGAACGGCACGAGTACACCGAACCCCGGGCCGACAACGGCGTCCGACGGATGTGGCTTGCCCAGCCAGGTAAATGCCAACAATGCGTCGGCACCCGATGTCTCGAGCTTGGCGACGCCGACCCGCTCGCCGAACATCTGCTCGTTCCCGGCGCGACCAAGGATGCCAGGTTTTGTGAGGTTTACGCCTGTGCTGCGGACCTTGCCAGTTCGCGAAGGTGAGCCGAAGACCACAACCACTCGACCGCCTCTTCGATCGCCAGGTACACCGATAGCAATGTCACCGAAGCCATCGGCGTCGAAGTCGCCCACGGCCACAGACTGACCGAAGTACTCGGCACCTGTCGTTGCACCTCTCACTCCTGCGCGTTCCTGACTGATACTGCTGGCGTTCCGTACAACCAGTCCGTTGGAACCGCCCCACAGGACCCTTACAAATCCACCACCTTTGGGCATGCCCTTAACGACATCGGCGTAGCCATCCGAGTCGACATCGCCCACAGCAAAGCCGGGGTACACACCTCGCCTCGACTCCAGCCGACTGCGGAAGTCGCTCTTCACGATGGGGGCCGCATCAGGTCCGGATGACACGATAGTTATGTGTCCATACCAACCGACCGCTAAGTCATCAACACCGTCTCCAGTGACATCTCCGGATGCCAACGCTGTCTTGTCTCGGAAATGATTAGCCGGGAGCCCGAGTTCAGTTCGACTGGTTCGAACAACTTGCTCCGGCCCATCCGGGGAACCAAGGAAAATATACAGCTTGTCGGTTCGCCATTGGAGGCACGCGAAGTCTGCAAATCCGTCGGCGTTCCAATCCAATGCGTTCGCGTTCGCCGGCCCTGGCGAGTTATTCAAGCCGATCGAGCAGGTGTCCTCGGCATTTGAAATCTTTACGCGGTTGGCGTCGTCGACGCCGTCTGGCCCTCCGGGTATCCACATCGGGCCCCACTTGGAACCAACGAACAGGTCGGTGAACCCGTCGCCGTTCGCGTCGCCAAATCCATCTGGTGTTCGGCCACGGTTCGGCCTCATGAGAACCGGTGTTCGTCCGGTTCCCATTCGGATCATCGTCCCCGTCAATATCGGGGTCGCAGGTCCTTGCGTGTCACGTTTTGGATAGTCGAAGGACACCGCGACATCCCCCAGACCATCGCCGTCGAAGTCGATGCCCGCGCGCGCGGGCGGACTGCTGGCGGCTGGAACCGCACCCGCAAGAACGAGCAAGAAGGCCGACCCAAGCAGTAGACACTTTGTCACCAGATTGTGCATGGGAGCCTCCGCGGTTAGTTGGCTCAAGCCTTGCGGCGATGTCTCCTGCCCCACAGTGACGAAGGTCCCGGATCCGATCGCTCCTGGTCCTTAGGCCTGGTGCATGCGCACGAATCCGCAAACGAATGACTAAGTTGAGCGCATGAGTGGGCTCGACTTCTGGATCGGTGAGTGGGATGCGTCGTGGGACGGCGGCGAGGGCAGCAACACGGTGACCCGTGAACTCGACGGTCGGGTTGTCGTTGAACGGTTTGAGGCACCGCCGCCGGAACCGTTCTCTGGGATGAGTGTGAGCGTGCCGGTTGGCGATACGGATGACTGGCGTCAGACCTGGGTCGACTCAACGGGAAGCTATTGGACGTTCGTTGGCGGCCCGCAAACCGATGGAACCTTCATCCTTGGTACTCCCGAGCGCGTTGATGCAGAGCAAGTTTTCAAGCGCATGGTTTTTTCGGATATTACGTACGACTCCTTCAACTGGCGATGGGAGTTCTCAGGCGACGGTGTGGACTGGCAGCAGCGATGGGCGATTCGATACAACCGAAAGGCTGCAGCCAGTAGTACCGCCGGTTAGCCTTTTTTCATGACGCAGGTGTGGACGTTGACGCCGGCCGAACCGATTGCCCCGGATCCAAGGCCGTCCCGCGGGCAAAACATCGGTCTCATCGCGCTAGGCGTCGTTTTCGGACTTTTGCTGGCATGGGCGGGTATCAACTTTGCTGACTCGCAGCGTCACCCGGACCCACTGAATGAGTCCGGCCCTTGGATTGTCGTTGGTGCACCGCCGGTTGCTCGTGCGACTGCTCCGTTGACCGTTGTGTTTGCCGGCGGGTCGCTGCCAATTACGACGGGATGTGGAAGCTTCGCCGCGCGATACTCGCAAGACGGCACAACGCTGACCTTCCAGGATCTGCCGCCCGCGTCCGTGCGTTGCACTGGAGTCGCAGCGGCGCAGCACCGTTGGTTGATGGGCCAGCTTGCGCAGACGGCATCGTTTACGCCCGGCCGGTGGTGGGACGAGACGGAGAATCCGGTCGTCACCTTGCTCGACGACGCGGGTGAGCCGCTGCTTGCACTTTCGTTGCCCGATCGAGCGGGTCAACCGAGTGGTGACTAGGTAATCGCCGCGAGGAACTCGTCAGAGACCGCGAGGAAGGCGTCGACGTCCTCCTGTGTTGCGGCAAACGACACGGCTGGACCGCTGGTCGCGATGGCATCCCAGATGCCTCGGTTGGCGTAGAAGCCCTTTCGGGCGTCACAGAAGTCTTCGTCGATTGAGTTGTAGCCGTCGTACCCAGTGATCGGTGGATCCGTGGTGAGGCGCCACTGACAGCGGCCACCCCAGCGATCGATGGTGAATGGCAAGCCGGACTTGTCGACGAGGGCTTGCAACCCGTTCTGCAGTTGCTGTCCTAGACCGTCGACACGGGCGTGTGCCTCTTTGGTGAAGACTTCCGACAGACCAGCTTTCGCCGCGGCCATGGAAAGCGCGTTTCCGTAGACGGTCCCTCCGGTTGGCACGCCTGGTTCGGTCATGAAGTCGCCCTCAAGGTTTGCGGCGAGATAGTCCGAGAGCGGCTCGGACATGCCGAAGACTCCGACTGGGACTCCACCACCGATCCCCTTGCCACCGGTCACCATGTCGGGGGTGAGGCTGAATTCCCGGGTTCCACCTCCGTAGACGGCAAACTGAGTGTGCGTCTCGTCGACGATCAGCACACTTCCGTGGGCACGGGTGAGTTCGCGGAGGGCAGAGTGAAAGGCAGGTTGAGGCATGACGAGCCCGCAGTTGGTCATCGTTGGCTCAAGCAGAACCGCAGCGATGTCGTCGTCCGACAGTGCAGCCTTGACGGCACCGATGTCGTTGAACGGAACCGTCACCAGATCTTGGCCAGCTCGCGCTGTCATTCCAAGCGCGTTCGGGTCACCGTTGGACCACATCATCTCGTCGATGTGTCCGTGATAGTTCGCACCGAACACCAGGACTTTCGTCCGCTTGGTGAAGGCACGCGCTACACGGAGTGCATCGACGTTGGCGCCGCTTGCCGACAGCGTGAACTGCCATCTGGGTAGGCCGAAGCGTTCACGCAGGAGTCGAGCCACGTCCAGCGCATCTTCTGTTGGCAACAGGAAATGATTGCCCTTCGCCGACTGTGCCGCGACAGCTCGATCGATCGCTTCTGGAGCAAAACCGGCAGCCATCGAAAGGTCGGCGAGGTTGAAGTCGCGGTAGGTGTTCTCGTCCAGGTCGGTGAACTGAGTCCCTTTGCCAGACACCGCGACAACAGGACGGTGTCGCCAGAAGCCAGCCATCCAGGAGACCGGAACTCCGTTGGGCATCAGCTCCGCTGCGGTGGACAACCAGGCAGCTGAGCGCGGCGTGCGTTCGGCGAAGGCGGCAAACTCGGAGTCGCGCAGGTTGACCAGCCGCGATCGGAGGGCGTCGTCGATCAAGTTCTTCATTCGACGATCCTGCCACGGTCAGGGCAGCTTGGGGTATGGGAAGATCGGTCCTGGGCCGAACTCAGACCAATTGAGTTCGTTGGCGATATCGAATAAGCATCCGGAAGAAGTATCCGATTGAAGGGGCATGTTCGTGGCTGAGCAACTGTTCGCGACGTTGAAGACCAATCAAGGCGACATACGCGTTGAGCTCTATCCGAACCACGCCCCGAAGACCGTGGCGAACTTCGTCGAGCTGGCCGAAGGCAGTCGCGAATGGACCGATCCTCGGACCGGAGAAAAGACCACCGCGAAGCTGTACGACGGTACGACGTTCCACCGCGTCATCCCAAGCTTCATGATTCAGGGTGGAGACCCACTAGGCACCGGCACCGGCGGTCCTGGTTACCGCTTCGCCGACGAAACGCATCCCGAGTTGACCTTCTCGCAGCCCTATCTTCTCGCGATGGCCAACGCTGGCCCGAACACCAATGGCTCGCAGTTCTTCATCACTGTGGCGAACACAGACTGGCTCAACTTCAAGCACACCATCTTTGGCAAAGTTGCTGACGCCGACTCTCGAGTGGTTGTCGATGCGATCGCCGCGGCTGAGACTGGGTCGCAGGACAAGCCGGTGAAGCCAATCATCGTCGAGTCGGTCGACATCGAACGCGCCACTTCCTGATCGAGGTTGTAGCTAGCCAATGACACAACCAGCGGCCTCTGATCCGAGCGCGCCCCCAACCTGTTACCGCCACCCTGGACGCGAAGCGCATGTGCGCTGTTCGCGCTGTAATCGAACGATCTGCCCAGACTGCATGGTGGATGCTGCGGTTGGCTTTCAATGTCCCGAGTGCGTGCGCGAGGGCAATCGTGACGTCCGCGTAGGTCGAACGCTGGCGGGTGGCGTCGTTCACCGAGATCCCGTGCTACTGACGAAGATCCTGGTCGGCATCAACGTTGGGGTTTATGCACTGCAGGTCCTGAGCAACGGCGCAGTCGACCAACGCTTCCAAATGGTCGGGTTTTCGGTCGCAGTGAACGGTGACTACTACCGCTTGTTGTCAGCTGCGTTCCTGCACGTAAGCATCACCCATCTGCTGTTCAACATGGTTGCGTTGTGGGTTGTCGGAAGTGAGGTTGAACGCCGACTGGGACGCTGGCGGTACCTCACGGTTTACCTGGTGAGCGCTCTTGCCGGATCGGTCTTTTCGTACGCCGTCGATTCGGTGTTCATTCCGTCGGTCGGAGCCTCGGGGGCAGTCTTTGGACTGTTCGGTGCGCTCTTCGTGCTCGCGTTGAAGCTGCGGTTTGACGTCCGCGGGATTATTGCGCTGATCGTCATTAACGTCGTGATCGGGTTTATACCCGGGATGAACATCAACTGGCGCGCTCATTTTGGTGGTCTTATCGCTGGTGCGCTGCTGACGGCCGCCATGGTCTACGCGCCGCAGCGGAATCGTCTGGCTATCTCCATCGCCGCGTCGGCCGCGATCGTGGCCGTATGCGTAGGAACTACCGTCTGGCGATCCGATCAGGTGCGAGGCTGCAGCAACTTCGAGCTGCGAACCGATCACTGCGGTTTTCTGATGCCCACGGCAACGACGGACCAACCCGCGTCGGACCAAACCGTGACCCCCACATTGACCCCGCTCTAAAGGGGGGAACGTGACGTTCCCCCCTAAAGAACGGGGGGAACGACGGGGTCACGGTGGGTCGGGCCGTCACATGCGGAGGTCATCCACAGGGGTTATCCCCACTGTGGACCGAGTTTCACACGTGTAATTCAGCGCCAGCGGGTGGACACCATCAAGCCGCCAAAGATGAAGGCGAATCCGATGACGACGTTCCAGGCACCGAGGGTCGAGACAAAGCCGATGGAGCTGGCCGCGATGTAGTAGACGACGATCCAAGCCAGCCCGATGAGCAGCAGCGCGACCATGGTGGGGGCCACCCAGCGGCCACTTACTTTCGCGGATTTGGGACGCCGCTCTGGGGGCGGCGTGAAGTCGCCCTTCTTGCGGGTTCGCGACTTAGGCACGGCTGCTTCCTCCTGCTGGTCAGGATGGGTGGTCATGGCCGCGGTTGGCCGTGACACCTTCTTGTGCCACGTAGCGTAGAGCCTATGCAGCGATCAGATCGGAGGTGGCGATGGTTGGTTCCCGCTGTGCTCGCCGTCATCGGTCTGCTTTTGGTCACGACGGCCCGACTTGCGCATGGAACCGACCTACGAGCTGATCGACTAAGCGAGCTCACCGATCTGATCAACACAGAGCAAAGACAGGCCGACGAGGTCGCAGCCCAGGTGGAGCGACTCCGTGATCAAGTTGAAGCTGCCACCGCGTCGGGCTCCGACCCGGAGGACGCCGAACTTCAGCAACGGATCCAGGAAGTGGGCGCCGCCGCGGGAATGGATGAGGTGGTCGGCCCTGGCCTCACGGTCACGTTGGATGACGCGCCGATTCCGTCCGACGGTATTCCCGATGGCTATGCAGTCGACGACTACGTCGTGCATCAACAAGATCTGCAGGGTGTTGTGAACGCGCTTTGGGCGGGCGGCGCGCAAGCCCTACAAATGATGGACCAGCGCATCATTTCCACCAGTGCCGTCCGCTGTGTTGGCAACACGCTGATCCTTAAAGGTCGCGTCTACGCACCGCCCTATACCGTTACCGCCGTGGGCCCCGTCGATCGCATGCAGCGGGCGCTCGACGCCTCTCCCGGAGTTGGTGTCTACCGTCAGTACTCCGAACTGATTGGCCTCGGTTACGACGTGGAAACTCTCGACCCGGCAACTGTGGTTGCGTACGAGGGCTCACTTGACCTGCGTTATGCGCGGGGGTCGTCGTGACAGCCATAGACGAGACGGAACGGGAAAGCTCACCGGCCGACGAGCAGCCAACGAGCAAAACACGTTCGGCGTTACGGGTGGGCAGCCGGACGCTCGGCGAGCTGCTTGTAACGGCCGGCGTGGTTGTGTTGCTTTTCGTGGCGTACCAACTCGTGTGGACCAACGTGCAGGCCGATCGTGCGGCGGAAGCTGGCACGAACGACCTGATTGAGAAGTGGCACCAAATCCCTCCCGCGGCGCCAGAGTTTGATCTGCCGCTTGAGCATGGAAAGCCATTTGCACTTCTGTTTATCCCCCGGCTCGGCGCTGACTACCGGGTGCCCATCGTGGAAGGCGTGTCGCTAGCCTCGCTGGCGGAAGGTGTCGGTCACTACCCAGAGACAGCACTCCCCGGCGAACTCGGAAACTTCTCGGTAGCTGGTCACCGCGCCACGAACGGCGAACCATTTGCATACCTCGACCAGCTCCGCGCCGGTGACGACGTGGTGGTGGAAACATCCAACACTTGGTACACGTACAAGGTCTATGACGAGCAAATTATCGCGCCCACGCAGGTTGACGTCATTCTGCCCGTTCCTGGTAAGCCAGACGCAACCCCAACCAATGAGCTCATGACCCTGACGACGTGCAACCCGCGCTGGGCCTCATACCAGCGCCTCATCTTCCATGCGGAACTGGTGGATGAGTCACCGAAGTCAGCGGGTAAGCCAGCAGCGTTGGATCGGGGCTAGCGATGTACGGATGGTTATGGAACCGGCTACCCGGCCCTATCTATGTGCGCATCTTCTTTGTGTTGGTCCTTTTTGCCCTCGTGGTGGTTTTGTTGTTCGGCTGGGTCTTTCCATGGGTGGAGCCCCGGTTGCCGTTCACTGATGTGACGGTCGACAGTTCCGCCAATGCCCCGTTGCGCCAGTAAGTAACTCGCCGTGACGCGGGTGTATCTGCACGTTGGCCCGGTTAAGACCGGGTCCACGTTTCTCCAGAAACTACTGTGGCTTAACCGAGAAAACCTGGCTGAGCAGGGTTACCTACTTCCCCACGACCATCCCAACGATATGTGGTTTGCGGCCAACGATCTGCAGTCGTGCGCATTCGTAGATTTCGACTTAGCCGAGGCAAACGGCGCTTGGGAACAACTTGTTGGTCGAGCGACCAAGTTCGACGGTTCCGTCATCGTTTCCCACGAGATTCTCGGTCTCTCGACACCTGAACACATCGCTAAAGTCGTTTGGTCGTTTGGCGATGTCGCTCTGGAGGTCATCGTCATGGCACGCGGTCTGGTCGACGTGCTGCCGTCACTTTGGCAGGAGAAGGTCAAGATGGTTGATCCTGACGTGAGCTGGCCAGACTTCGTCGCTGCAGAACAAGCGAGTGGCTCGCCTTGGACCGACGCTTCCCGGGTGTGCGAACAGTGGACGCCACATGTGACAGCAGAGAATATTCATGTTGTTACTGTTCCTCAGCGTCCGTTCGCGCTGCGTGCTCTTTTGGAAAGGTTTGCAGACGCGACCGGTCTGGACGTTGGTGCCTGGGATGTGGAGAGTGTGCCAAGAAACGAGTCGATGGATGCTTTACAAACCGAGCTGCTACGAATGGTCAACCATGCGTCAGCTCGGCACCTGGATCGACGTGGACAAAGACGGCTTAACAACCTGACGCTGTTGCCGCGCCTTGGCCGACCAGACCCGCAAAGACGTCTGCGGGTTCCGCTCTCGATGAGACCATGGATCGAGGAAGAGTCGAATCGGCGCGTCAACTGGCTACAGACAAGCGGTGTCTCGATCCACGGAGACTTGCAGGATCTCATGCCGGGGCCCGAGAACCTGGACGCGCAAGGCCAAGATGCAGTCACCGACTCGGAGTTGCTCCGAGAGGCGGTAGAACTCTTGGCCTCCTTGCCGCCCGCCGAGGACGCGGCCGGAAGAGACTTCGTCTGACGTTGCAATCCGTCCCGCGTAGTCTGGGGCGATGAGCACGCGCATCCTGGTTGTCGACAACTACGACTCGTTTGTCTACAACCTGGTCCAGTACCTAGGACAGTTAGGCGCGGAGTGCACGGTGCGTCGCAACGATGCTGTGACGCCGGCGGAGGCAGCAGAGTTCGACGGCGTGCTGCTGAGCCCTGGCCCAGGGGTGCCAGAGGACGCAGGCGTTTGCGTTCCGATCGTCGAGCAGTTGGGGGGCACGGTCCCGATCTTTGGTGTTTGTCTTGGACTTCAGGCGATCGGCGTCGCGTACGGGGCCAAGGTGGTGCGAGCGCCCGAGCTGCTACATGGCAAAACCAGCGAAGTGCACCATCGGGGTGTGGGCGTGCTTGCTGGTCTAGACGACCCCTTCACGGCCACTCGGTATCACTCACTCGCCCTGGATCCGAGCACAGTTCCAGAAATCTTGGAGGTCACGGGCGAGACCGAGTCAGGGGTGATCATGGCGCTTCGTCACCGGGAGCAAGTAGTTGAAGGCGTCCAGTTCCATCCCGAATCCGTGCTCACTGAGGGCGGGCATCACCTGCTGGCCAATTGGTTGACCGTCTGCGGTGACGCTGACGCTCTGGAGCGGTCTCAGGGGTTGGCACCGGTCGTCGCGCGCTAAAAGGACTTGCAAAGGTTCCTTTGCAAAGTTACCTTTGCGGTATGGCAGATCAAGCGAACGCCCAAAATGACTTCGAACCGGCCCCGGAGGTCGTCATCGATGGCGTCAACGTGCGGGGCCTGGCTCATCCGCTGCGCGTGAAGATGCTGGGGCTGCTTCGCGACAACGGACCGGCCACTGCGACAGGTCTGGCCACTGCGCTCGGCGAAAGCAGCGGTGCCACCAGCTACCACCTGCGTCAGCTCGAGCAGTATGGATTCATCGTTCCTGCCCCCGGTCTTGGCACCGGCAGGGAGCGTTGGTGGCAGGCCGCCCACCGTATGTCGTCCTTCGACTTCAGCGACGCCGCCGAACCAGACGTGCAGCTGCTGGGCATGGAGTACTTGCGAAGCGTTGCCAACTACAACTGCGGCGCCATCAGCGACTGGCTGAGGGACCTTGATCAGCAGCCCAAGGAGTGGCGCGACGCGGGGACCATCAGCGACTGGCGGTTCCGCTTGACCCCAGAGCAGAGCCACGAACTTATGGAGGAGCTCACCGCCGTCATTGAACGCTTCCAGCGCGCTGCGCCTCCCACCTCCGAAGCGACCGCAGCTTCGGTGGCTGTGCAGTTGCAGTTGCTTCCAAAGCTCACCTCTGGGGACGAGTCATGACTACGACTGTGACGACCGCAGCCCGTTCGCGAACTGGCTTCATTGGATTGCTCACCGCAGATGGCATCTCGATGCTCGGCACTCGCATGTCGATGCTGGCAATCCCTTGGTTCGTCCTCATCACCACCGGAAGCGCAACGAAGACTGGGTTTGCCGCCTTCTGCGAGCTCGCACCCTTTGTTGTCGTACAGGCGGTCGGTGGGCCGATCGTCGATCGATGGGGTCCAAGGCGCATCGCAATTTCGACTGACCTGATCGCTGGGTTGGTCCTTGCGACCGTGCCGATTCTCTATGCCAAGGACGTCTTGACGTTTCCGATGCTGCTAGCGGCACTCGCGGTGTCCGGCGCCGTGCGCGGAGCCGGTGACTCCGCCAGAGTCGTGCTGCTTCCCGGTGTGCAAGAACCGGCACAAATTTCCCTTGAGCGGGCGACGGGGATCTACGACGGTGTGAACCGAACGACCAGCATGATCGGTGCACCCCTGGCGGGATTCCTGATCGCGATGCTTTCGGCACCATGGGTTATCGCGATCGACGCGCTTACGTTCGTTGTGTCGGGCAGCCTGGTTGCGCTGCTCATCCCCCGGTCGGCCGATCCCATTCGTGACGCTCACGCTCACCTCGAGGGTGAACCAGACGCGTCGTATATGGAACAGCTTCGGGTGGGTCTGCGGTTCATCCGCGCCGACCGACTTCTCATGGGTATTGCGGTAATGGTCTTCGTCACCAACTTGTTGGACATGGGAATGTCGTCGGTCTTGCTGCCGGTGTGGATCGAGGACGAGATTGGCGATCCGCTGGCCTTGGGACTTGTCGCTGCGGCCCTCGGTCTTGGTGCCGTGCTCGGAAACACAGCCGCCGCCTGGGTGGGAGAGCGGCTACCGCGACGACGGACCTACGGCTGGGGATTCATCATTGGTGGCGCCCCAAGGTTCCTGATTCTGGCGGTTGCCATGACCCTGTCGCCGGTACTCGCCGTCTCCTTCGTGTCCGGGCTTGCTGTTGGGGTGATCAACCCGATCCTCGGTGCTGTCGAATACGAGCGGGTTCCGCGCACGATGCAGGCGCGCGTCCTCGGCACGCTCGGAGCGGTTGCGTGGGCGGGCATGCCACTCGGTGGCCTACTGGCAGGGGCAATGGTTACCGGGTTCGGACTCACCCAGACGCTCCTCGTCATGGGCGGCGTCTACTTCGTCACCACGATGGCGCCGTTTGTCTTCCCATGCTGGCGCGCCATGGACCGCGGACAAACGGAACTACCAGTCACTTAGCAGCGCGTCTCCTATGGGCTAGTTCCGGGGTTCCCGTTGCTGTTGCCGGAATTTCCTGGTGAGTCCGTCGCCGTTGAGCTAGTGGTGTCGGAGGGCGACGGCGAGGGTGGGGCCTTCGCCACCGTAAGGGTCACGAGTGTTCCCCGCGACGCACTGGTGTGGGCGGACGGAATCTGGCTGATGACGGTTCCTGCAGGGAATTGATCGGTTTCTTCGAACACCGTGGGGCTGACGTCGAAGCCCTGGTTGGTCAGGATCGCGCGCGCTTCGGTCTCAGTCTTGCCGACGACGTTGGGTATCGAAACCTTTCCGGTGCTGATCGTCAAGGTCACCGTGCTCCCGACGTCGACCGACTCCCCTTCGCCCGGGTCAGCGGCAATGACGGTGTTAGCCGGAGCGTCGGAATCCTGCGTTTGAGTCGACGCAACCAGTTTGGCGGTTTCGAGGGCTTGAATAGCCGCTTCCTTGGTTGAGCCGATCACCAGCGGAACCTGCACCTGCTCGGGCCCACTTGAGAAGGTGAGGTCGACAACCGAACCCTCCTCCACTTGGGTGTCGGCTGGTGGGTTCTGAACGAGCACAGTGTTGACCTTCTCTTCGCTCGGCTGTGGGGTCTTTTGTCCCACCTGCAGACCTTGAGCTTCTAGAGTTTTGATCGCCTTAGACAAAGACATGCCTTGCACATTGTCGATGCGAACAGACTTGGCTCCGCCACCAAAGATTGCCCACGCTGCGGCTCCCAGCAGTGCGAGAACAACGACCACTCCGATGATGAGGGCGATGTATGCACCCTTCTTGCGCTTGTCTGGCTCGTCAGGGTCATCGGTTATGGCATGGATGGGTTGCGTGGGTGGTGCGGCCAACACTGGAGGTGCCGCAACGGTCCCACCTTGGAGGGCACGCTGGGCGTCGGTACGCATCTCTGCGGCCGACTGATACCGGTTGTCGGGGTTCTTCGCCAGCGCCTTCATGACGATCGCGTCCATTTCGGGCGTGACATCGGGGTTCAGCGTCGACGGTGGAGTCGGGTTTTCTCGGACGTGTTGGTAGGCGACTGCAACCGGTGACTCACCTTGGAACGGCGGACGGTTTGTCATCAACTCATACAGCAAGCAACCGGCTGAGTAGACGTCTGAACGGGCGTCGACCACTTCTCCGCGCGCCTGCTCTGGAGACAGGTACTGAGCGGTACCTAAGACGTTGGCGGTCTGCGTCATAGTGGCGCCTGAATCGGCAACGGCGCGCGCAATGCCGAAGTCCATCACCTTAACCTGGCCGGCAGAGCTCAACATGACGTTGGCAGGTTTTACGTCGCGGTGAATGATCCCGTGGCGGTGGCTGTAGTCGAGTGCAATGAGAACGCCGTCGATGATTTCGAGGGCACGGGTGGGAAGCAGTCGCTGACCGCTTCGCAACAGATCGCGCAACGTCTGACCTTCGACGTACTCCATGACGATGTAGGGCACACGTGCGCCGTCAAGTGTGTCCTCGCCTGTGTCGTAGACAGCAACAACCGATGGGGCGTTGAGCTTCGCCGCGGACTGCGCCTCGCGACGGAACCTGGCTTGGAATGTCGCATCGCGGGCAAGATCGGTACGCAGCATCTTGATGGCAACGGTGCGGTCGAGTCGAGTGTCCTGGGCTTTGCGGACCTCTGCCATACCGCCGTGCCCTAGTAGCTCACCCAGTTCGTAGCGTCCGCCCAGTGTGCGGGGCGCACCTGTAGTGCCTTCGGTCATTGCAGCACCGCCTCCATCACCTCTCGGGCGATGGGCGCCGCCACCTCGCCGCCTGTTGCCGCTTCGCCAGCACGACCGCCATTTTCGACGACCACGGCTACTGCAACCTGCGGGTCCTCCGCAGGAGCAAAGGCCATGAACCATACGTGGGGTGGGCGCACTGGACCATCTTGTGCCGTTCCCGTCTTGCCAGCCACGGTGACCCCCGGAATCTGCGCGTTGTGGCCCGTGCCATACGGGCTCTCCACCACGCTGACCATCATGTCGTTGAGTTGCGCCGCAGAGGTGGACGACATGGCGCGTGACAGCACTTCTGGTTCGGTCACCGACAATGATGTGAGGTCGGGCGCCTGTTCCTCAGCCACGAGGTACGGCTTCATGACCACACCATCGTTCGCGACTCCGGCGCTGACCATTGCCATCTCTGTCACGGTCGCACGGACGTCGTACTGCCCAATCGCGCTGAGCGCGGTCTGAGGGACGTCGAGATTGTCTGGGTAGATGCTCGGCGTCACCGGAAGTGGGATAGCGAGTGGCTGGTTAAAGCCAAATGCTCGCGCTTGCTTACGCAGGGCGTCGTCCCCGAGGTCCATGCCAACCCGGGCGAATGCGGTGTTACAGGAAATGGTCAGGGCCTCTTTCAGCGTCACGCTTCCACCGGGGCACTCGGTGTCGGTGTAGTTATGAATCGACGAATTCGTATCGGGTAGGTCGAGCACGGCTGGTGCCGGAATTTCAGTGTTGGGCTCGTACTGCCCGCTTTCTAGCGCGGCGGCCGACACCACTACCTTGAACAGCGATCCAGGCGGATAAACCTGTTGAGTCGCCCGGTTGAGCAGCGGATCTGCCGGATCCTTGGTCAGTCTTTCGTAGTTCTTGCTTACCTCCGAAGCGTCATGTGACGCGAGGGTGTTGGGGTTGTACGACGGGACAGATGCCATCGCAAGAACTGCCCCGGTCCGCGGGTCGAGCGCAACGACAGCGCCCGCTTGTCCGTTGAGTCCGTCGTATGCAGCGCGTTGTGCGTCAGGATCGAGTGTCAGAGCCACATTTCCGCCTCTGGGCTGCTGACCGGTAAACAGGTTCGTCATCCGGTCGACAAAGAGGCGATCGTCGCTGCCAGCGAGGAGGTCGTTCTCGGACTTCTCGATTCCCGTCGAGCTGTAGAGGGAGTAGTAGCCCGTGACCGGTGCGTAGAGCTCCCCATCTGAATACTGGCGCAGGTACTTGTAACGGCCGTCGGTTGGCACAGACTTCGCGATTTCTTTACGGCCAACGAGGATGGAACCTCGCTCGTGGTCGTACTCGTCGATGATCTGGCGGTTATTTCCTTCGCGTGCGCGCAGCTCGTCGTCCTGAACTACAGCCAAGATGTTGACTCTGATGATGAGTAGGCCAATGAGGACCCCCATCATCAGGGCCGATCGCCGAATCGTGGCGTTCATGGCGTTGCCACCTTGTCTCGACGTTTGCTTTCTAGCCGACGTGATTCGGCGCCGGGCGGACGTCTGGCCGCATCGCTGATGCGAAGGAGCAGGGCGATCAGCGCCCAGTTCGCCACGAGGGATGATCCGCCGTAGGACAGGAAAGGCGTGGTGAGCCCGGTCAGCGGGATGAGTTTGCTGACTCCGCCGACCACTACGAACACTTGAATTCCCACAGCAATCGACAACCCAGCCGCGAGCAGTTTGCCGAAGGGATCTCGAACTGCGATGGCGGTGCGCATTCCGCGTTCGATGATGATGGCGTACAGCACTAGCATCGCCATGACGCCGGTCAAGCCCAGCTCCTCGCCGAACGCCGACATGATGAAGTCGGTCTTTGCGAACGGGACAAAGTCCGGATGTCCTTGACCGAGGCCAACTCCGAGGATCCCACCGGTTGCGAACCCGTAGAGGCTCTGCGCGATTTGGTAACCGGAGGTGGATTCATGGACGAACGGATGAAGCCAGATCGCGACGCGTAGCTGCACGTGGTCGAAAAGCTGGTAGGCGATGAAGGCGCCGACGGTGAACAACAGCGCTCCGATGATGAGCCACGAGCGCCGTTCAGTCGCGATGTACAACAACGCCACGAACACGCCAAAGAACAGCAGCGATGTACCGAGGTCGCGCTCAAACACCAGAACGGCAAGCGATGCCGCCCACGCGAGAAGGATGGGGCCGAGGTCGCGACCGCGAGGCAGGTCGATCCCCAGGACCCGACTTCGCGCGAGGGCAAGTACTTCTCGCTTGGTCACCAAGTATCCGGCGAAGAACACGATGAGCACGATCTTCGCGATTTCCGCTGGTTGGAACGAAAAGCCAGCAGCGCGCACCCAAATCCGCGCGCCGTTGATCTCAGTGCCGATGAGTGGCATGAGTGGAAGCACTAGTAGGACCAGCCCAACCAGCATGGCGGTGTACGTGTACCGCTGCAGGATCCTGTGGTCACGAATCACCAAGAGAATCAAGATGAATGCGATAACCGCGAGGACTAACCAGCCGAGCTGCGCGACATAGTCGGGTTCAGAGCCGTCAATTCCAGCGACGTCGGCCAGTTCGAGTCGGTGAATCATTGTCAGACCTAGTCCGTTGAGCAGACCGACGACCGGCAGGAGCACTGGATCCGCATACGGCGCCAGGAAACGCAGTGCCACGTGGGCGGCAGCCAGGGTGGCACCCAGCGTGAGTGCAAACGAAGTAAATGATGCGCTTAGTCCGTCGAGAATCACGAGGTCGACTTGCGCAAATGCCGCCAACGAAAGTCCGTACGCAAACAGCAGCAATGCAAGTTCGGCGCCTCGGCGTTTTCGAGGGTGTCTTCTCGAAACTGTCGTCGGTGCGACGGGAGAGGCTGTTGCGACGCTCATGGCACGTCCGGGCATCCGGAGGGCGGGTTAGCCAGCTGACACTGAGCGGCTTCTCCGGTGAGCCGATCCACAATTTCTCGCGCACCATCGAGGCTCCGCGCGGGGATCGTTCCCGCTAGCTGCTCTTGCTCGAATTCGGGTAGTGCCAAAACGTCAACGTCGGAAGTCTCAACGACCTTTGACAACTGGAACCCAAACAACTCTTGAGCTGGGCCTTGGAAGACAGCGACAACTTCACCGTTAGAACTGGTGGTAGCGGCGACGTAGTACTGCTTTTGCGCCCAGGCGTACCAGCCAATCGCAGCGCCAACGGCAATGCCGAGGATCAGTGTAAGTAGTGCCGTCAAAATTAGGACTCGTCGACGAATCCGCCGTCCTTGACTTCCTGGAGCGTCAAGCGAGCTACTCGTTAGGCGAGCTGCGCGGCCAGCCGGAGTGTCGGGAAGCTTGAGCCTTCTTGAGTTGCGTTGTACGCCGACCGCTCCCACAACCAAGGGCGAGTCCTCGCCGTCATGGTCCTCACCATCTTCGTCATCGGTGACGTCAGCGACGACGCATGTGATGTTGTCGGGTCCGCCGCCGCGAAGTGCAAGGGCAATGAGTGCGTCGACTGCCCGGTCGCTCTGTTCGTACTGAAGCAGCGTCTCCTGGATGGTTTCCTCTGAGACGACTCCGGACAATCCGTCACTGCAGATCAGGAAGCGGTCGCCGGCACGAAGCTCTCGAACGGACAGATCGGGTTCAACGGGATGTGTGCCATCGAGCACTCTGGTCAAAACATTGCGTTGAGGGTGTGTCTGCGCCTCTTCTTCGGTCAGTCTTCCCGCGTCGATGAGGTTCTGGACGAGCGTGTGGTCGCGCGTGATCTGTTCAAGCGTTCCGTCGCGGAGCAGATATCCACGTGAGTCGCCAACGTGCAACAGGCCTAGTCGGTTCCCAGACCGAATTATGGCTGTGACAGTTGTTCCCATGCCGCGAAGGCCTGGCTCGGCGTCGGTAAGTGCAGTCAGTTGACCCTCGACGCGTTGGAGTGTTGCGCGGAGCAGGGAGAGCAGATCGCCGGTCGGCTCGTCATCGTCGAGGCGTGCGAAAGCAGCGACGGTCACCGAGCTGGCAACCTCGCCGGCAGCTGCTCCACCCATGCCATCCGCAACCGCAATGAGCCGCGGGCTCGCGTAGCCGGAGTCCTCGTTGTCGTCGCGCAGCAGTCCCACATCCGATCGCGCGGCGTACGTCAGTCGAAGGGGCACCAGGCCACCATCACTTCCGCAACTCAAGAACGGTCTTTCCGATTCGGACCGGAACGCCGAGCGGAACAACCGTCGGAGCGACCACACGGGTGCGTTGCAGGTAGGTACCGTTGGTTGAGCCGAGATCCTCTACCACCCAGTCCTGTTCATGCGGGTAAATGCGAGCGTGATGATTCGACGCGTAGTCGTCGTCGATGACCAACGTGCAGTCAGCGGAGCGACCGATAGTTAGCGGCGTTGCTCCCAGCGTGACGGACGTCCCTTGAAGCGAGCCGGCGGTTACTACCAGCGTGCGTGCAGTGCCGCGTTTAGCCTTAGGGGCCTTCGGCGGCTTGGGAGTATTCGGCTTAGGACCAGCTTTTGCTGCCCTTCCTCCGCCTCCACGCGAACCCTGCTTGACGCGTTGTCCGAACATATCCGTACGCATGACGCCGGCAACCGTCAGGACGAACGCCCACAACACAGCCAGAAAGCCAAGCCGGATGACGGTAAGCGTTAGCTCGGTCATGGGTCAGCCGCCGTACCTGAACACGGCCCGGGTCGACCCGAAGGTGAGCACGGATCCGTCGTGCAGCTCAGCTTCGGTGATCTTGGCGCCATCGACGACCGTTCCGTTTGTTGAGCCGAGGTCGGTAATGATGGGCGTTGGAAGCAGTTTGAGGATTGCATGCCGGCGGGATACCCCTGGGTCATCGATCTGCAAGTCGGCCTCGCTGCCGCGGCCAACCACGGTGACGTCAGAGCTAATTGCGATGGAGCGGTCTTTGACTTCAAGCGTCGCGGCAGGAAGAAATGCCTCTTCTGGGATCGGACCTTGTTGGGCTTGGCTAGTGACGCGGAACATTCCTGTTTCTAAGTCGTCGCTGCGTTGTAGATCGATCGACACCGGGCCAACGATTGCGTAGCCCTGCTCGCCGGCGTGCTCCTTGACGAGGTCGCCGAGCTCCTTCGACAACGGCTCGCTGTAGACGGCCAGACGCTCGTAGTCGCGTTCTCCGAGCTCGACGTGAAAGGTGTTTGGCACGATGGTTCGGCCGCGACCAACGATTGCGGCCTTGTCGTCACATTCGCGCTGAAGTGCGCTTGCGATCTCGACGGGCTGCACCTCTGCCTTGAACGCGCGGGCAAATGCACCGTTGACCAGCCGATCGAGGCGACGTTCAAAGCGGTCAAGAACGCCCATCCGTCACCTCCGTTGGCTTGGTATTTCCAGGGCGTCACTGGCTGCTGCCCACATGTGCGGTCGTCCGACGATCGTATCCGCGTGGATGTGGGCCTGCGGACCGCCGCACGGGAGCACGATGAGGTCTCCGAGGCTTCCGCGAAATGCAATGGTGGCAAGATCCTGCGTCAAGAGCGGGTGCCGACCCCGGTGATAGCCTTTCGGGGCTCCGACGGACGTTTCAGTCTGCGGAGAAACTCAGCGCGAGTGGCGGAATAGGCAGACGCGCACGGTTCAGGTCCGTGTGCCCGAAAGGGTGTGGGGGTTCAACTCCCCCCTCGCGCACCACAGTTTGTCTGATGACGGCCTCGCCGGCCCTTGGCTGCCGCCGACTTCCAACACGGAACCGCGGGTCTCATCCCCGCGTCGAAGTCACATGTGGCGCTTGGCACTGATAGTCCTGACACCAGTGGTTGCTCTGGTCGGTTGCACGTCCAGCGAGCCGAGCCCTGGGGGAGGCTCGCCCACCCAAACTGAAGCACAATCCTCAGTCACGTCGGCACCACCCGCGACGAAGGTGACTCTCGACGTGGGTCATTGCTGGGTCGGCTACCTCCACACCGATGGCGGGGCGTGGGCGCTCACCGACAAGCAACAGTTCGGTTGGGGTGGCGGCATGCCTCAAACCTTTCGAGGTGAGGGCCAGGTCACGCGCATCAGCGACTCAAAGTTGCTTTACGTCGATGCCAGTGGGCACCGCCTAGTCTTCATCCCCGTGGATTCCCCGAAGGCTTTCACTACCGAGGGACTTGCCTGCTACTAGTCCGCCCCCTTCTTGCACTGAGGGCGTGCACTTAGCCGTTGACCCAAGTCCCTGGCCCCGGTCAGTGCTACTGGACCCGCGAGTAGCCGTTTCCGGAAAGACCGCTCGTTGGCTGACCGGAGGTGGCACCCTTGATCGCCACACCCAGATTGAACGTGAGCATGATTGGAGCCGGGATGGCCAATCGAGAACTGGAGTAGACGTGGCGACGATGACATACCGCGACGTAACACCTACGGGCAAAGAGGTTGATCGCTGGACTCTGCCGAATGTTCCGGAACGGATTACGGTTCGCGAGATGGTGCGTCTTCGCGTGCGCGAGGAAGTTGCAAGGCACAACGCAACTCTAGGCCCAGTTTTTCAGGGACTTGTCCAACCGACTGGCACGGAGTTAGGGCTTAACGGGTATCGGATGCCTGATCGCCGCCAGCTTGACTGGGAGAAGCAGGCTGACGTCGCAGAAGAAGCCTTCGGTCGGAACGGGTTCTTTATCTTGGTACGAGATAAGCAGGTTGAGAACCTCGACGAAGTCATCGACCTGAGTACAAACGTCGATGGTTCAGACGTTGATATTGCGTTCATCAAACTCGTTCAGCTAGTCGGTGGTTGAGGGCTTGCTGCGACGGTGCTGTTCTTTCGATGCACGCGGAGCTGACGGATGAGTGGGGAGACTCGCGGCCACTATCACGGTCTTCTCAGCGTTCCACCAGACCTTCGCGCGTTGCGCGACGAACAGTTACCATGGGTCGGAAAGCTGGTGGTCGCTGCGAGTCGACCAGACGACAACGCCGGGGTCGCGGTTCAGGAGTTGCTCGATCGGGTATCGACGTCGACCGATCAAATTCGACGGGCCTCAGTCATGGCTGTCCTTACGGTCATCTCGCCGCCCGAGAAGCAGTGGCTGGCCCCCTTTTATTCGCCCATCGCCGGGCTCTTGGGCCAACTAAGCCGTCGACGGTTTGACTGGACCCCAGAACAGACGTCCTGGCTCCTGACGTTCGCGGCGCCGACTGACAGTTTTACCGGTGCCACCTACCCGATCATGTCGCTTGCTGTTCGCGCTGCCCAGAATCTGCAAAAGCGAGACCCTGCGGGGTTTGAGTGGCTGAGACCGCAACTGCAGGAACTCGCTGAGTCCCTCGGAAACCGTGACTGGCTCAACGATCAGCCGGGTTGGCCGGGCCTGATCCGGCGAGTCATCACCTTGGCGTCCAATGACGATTCCTTGACCTTGTCGGATGGTGCACTACTTCCGTTGGAATCCTTCGGAACGAAGGCACGAACTGAGTTGTTTAGTGCCGTAGGGGAGCCGGCAACGGCGCGACTGTTTCTGCTGTTGACCCGCTACGCCGGTGGTGTCACGGCCAGCGACAAGTGGCTCAAGGACGCGGCCGATCTAACCGCGAGCGATCCCCCGACCCTTACGGGTGCCCGATTTCTGGTGTCCCTGATGATCAGTCAACCAGACCCTGAGGCTGTGGAGTGGCGTCGACAATTTGTGTCTGAACCCGTAGCCAATCTCATTCGTGCCGCTGTCTGGTTTGTCACGTCCACACCTGACGCGGACACCGTACGAACGCTGCGTGACGCTGCTGCGCACTGCAGCAGTCCGATGCACGGATCGGGGTCACTACCTCGATGCAGCCAGGTCGCAACCAGCGCAATCGCTGCACTGCCCTTCACCCTGCTGAAGGCCCGGGAGTGGACCATGCCGTCGTCGACCATGCCCAGTAGGGCGGAGGTCGAGGACGTGGTCGCCGCACTGTCAACGATTCGTGCGGCAGCCCGCACCAAGAAACTGATGCGGGATCTTGATGCCGCGCTCGGCCGAGTGTCTGACATCACTGGCATCACGTCAGCTGAGTTGCTGGAACGTGCCGTCCCCACATTCGGCTTTGGGTCGGACCAGGTCCTCAAACTGCCTGTTGGTGACCACATCGCCGTGTGCCGAATATCGATCGGTGACCAAACTGCGCGGCTAGAGACGCGCTGGTACGACTCATCTGATACCGGTGGGGCAGGGAAGAGGTCGGTGCCGGCAGCAGTGCGTACGGCACATCCCGAGGTCGTCGCTGAGTTGCGGACGCTCGCGGCTGACGTCAAGAAGGCGCTTGTCTCTCAGCGCGCTCGGCTTGAGGATTTACTTGTTCGGGAGCGTGTCTGGACCTCCGACGACGTCGTCGCTCACTACTTCCAGCATCCGATTGTGGGAGCACACGCCAGGCAACTCATCTGGCAGGTAGCCAGCAAGCCCCAACAGGGGAACCAGACATCGACTTCGCGCTCGAGCGATGCGCGCGAAACCCCACGTGACTTGACCGGTCAACACAAGATGAGCGAATGGCTGTCGGGATTCCCGATGCTTCACGATGGCTCTTGGTCCTTGAGATTGAGCGACGGGAGTCATCGCACCATCCGACCAGAGGACGCTCTGCGGCTTTGGCATCCGCTCTTGGAACCAGCGCGCGTCACGCGGCTGTGGCGTGATTGCTTGATCGCCGAGCAGATCACGCAACCTTTCAAGCAAGTGTTCCGCGAGGTATACCTCGTCACACCAGCCGAGGAGTTGACGCGCGTCTACTCAAACCGGTTTGCCGCGCACATATTGCGCTACCGACAGGCTGGCGCACTCATGCGAACCCGCGGCTGGGATGCCGATCATCTTGGTGGTTGGGAAGGCGGAGAATTAGGACAAGCTGTCCGGCTGCTCCCAAACGGTCTTCGAGTTAGGTTCTACTACGAGGCTGTCGAGTCTGCAGCCGACGAGATGGGCACTCCGAGTTTGTGCGCGACGGATCAGGTTCGATTCGAACGCGTCAACCAGCGCCGGTGGGAGCCCGTGCCACTTTCCGAGATTCCAAAGCTGGTCTTCAGCGAGGCAATGCGCGATGTCGATCTATTCGTCGGCGTGACGAGTATCGCCAATGACCCCGGATGGGTGGATCGCGGAGATGTCCCGCACCGCAACTACTGGCATGACGCAAGTTTCGGTGAGCTCACCGAGTCGGCAGAGATTCGACGCGATGCCCTCGCACGCTTGCTCCCGCGAACCACACTCCGCGATTGTGCCGAGATCTCAGGAAACTTTCTTGTAGTGCGTGGACAACTCCGCGAGTACCGCATCCACCTTGGGTCAACGAACATTTTGATGAGCCCCAATGACTCATACCTGTGCATTGTGCCCAAGCGCGCCGACGTCACCAATGCCGCTGACCAACACCTTTGGCTGCCCTTCGAAGCAGACAGCAAATTGGCCGTGATCTTGTCCAAGGCATTCATGCTCGCAGCTGACGTGTCCATCACCGACCCGACAATCATCGATCAGATTCGCAGCGGACTGGAGTGAAGGTCGATCAAACGCAGAATTCGTTGCCCTCTGGGTCGGCCAAAGTAACCCACGAATGCGGTCCCTGACTCGACGAGTACAAGACCACTGCGCCACGTTGAACTAGGCGTTCCCGCACTGCTTTCACGTCTTCGTCGCCTGTACGAATGTCGAGGTGGAGACGGTTCTTGCTGATCTTCGATTCGGGTACCAGCTGAAACAGGATTCGAGGTCCGTTGTCCTTGTTTGAGGGGTAAATCGCCGCCCCGTCGCGCCAAACCAGGGCGCCACGATGTTCGGTGGTGTCAGCACTAGTCGCCAGTCCGTCAGAGATCATTTTGCGGATGAACGCCTCGTCTTGGGATTCCACCTGCCAGCCGAGCGTCTCAGCCCACCAGCCCGCCAGGTCGTGCGGATTCGCGCTGTCAACTGTTACCTGCACAGAAAATGACATGCCAGCAAAGTACCCATTGCACGGGCATTTACACAGTGGCCGGAAACCGGGTCTAGACGTCAGAATCACGGCATGCGATACACATCGTCGATCGAAGGCGTCGAGCCAACTGACCTCGTTGGATTCTTCGATGGCTGGCCGCAGCCTCCGACAGCGATGCAACACCTAGAAATCCTTCGCCGCAGCACGTACGTGCACATTGCGGTTGACGAGGAGTCAAAGGTCGTTGGATTCATCACGTCAATCAGCGACGGTGTGTTGTCGGCCTACATTCCGCTGCTCGAAGTGAGAGCAGACGCTAGAGGCCGGGGTATCGGTTCGCAGCTGGTGCGGCTCATGCTCGATCGCCTGTCTGACCTCTACATGGTCGATCTGACGTGTGACCCGGACACGCTCGGGTTCTACGAGCATTTGGGCATGAGAGCGGCGACTGGTGCGTCACTGCGCAGACCAAACGCTCTGTCGATCAAGGCGAACGGGGGAGTAGCGTCCGACAGCGATGGCAATCACCCAATCGATGACGCTCCGTGATGGACGCGAAGTCGACGTGTTCATTGGCGGCGCACCCAACGGATTCGCGCTGGTCATGCACCACGGCAGTCCGTCAGACGGGACCGCCTTTGCGGACTGGGACGCCAGCTGCGATGAGCG
>DATKIY010000215.1:0-5663 GCA_035543875.1 Actinomycetes bacterium
GTGTCAGCGCCTTGCGTGAGATTGCGCTTCAGATCGAGCAACGGGGTTACCTTGACCACCGGTTGCTTGAACGTCGAGCTCGAGTGCCCTCCAGGGCTCTCGGCGTCTGGGTCAGTGCCGCCACCACCGAACACTCCGTCAGTAAGGCTTGGCACGACAAGTGGAAGGGCAATCGCGGCTACGAGGGCAGTTGCTCCGAGGCGCCGACCGGTGCCGCCAACCGCATGCATTCCGCTCGTCGCGTCGGCGTCAGTACCGATGAGTTTGCCCCACCGAGACAGTCGGTCACGGCCATCGGCCAGTTGAAGCAAAATCCAGCCGGTGGCTGCCAGCGCGAACAGTGGCCATGGGACTCCCTCGGGAAGTACCGCAGCTGGCACGAGGTAGAGGACAAACAGGGGGAGTCCAGCCAGCGTCGCGTGGCGCCAAGTCACAGCCAACGCGTCGACGGCGATCGCGATGGCTGCCACTCCCGCGACGGCAATCAACGCGACTCCGGGCGTGATCGTGATGGGAGGCGCTTCGTTCCACGTTATGCGGAAGCCATCGCTGAACAGCTCCGAGAATTGTTTCGCGACGTCGACGGTCGGAACGAACCCGAGCATGGCAACGTCGTGGGCGAACATGACCGTGACGGTCAACGTCAGTGCGAGCACCTGTGCCACTGGGGTAAGCCAACGAGGAACGGTGAGTTGGCGACACGTGCCTCCGACGACCGCGACCACCGCGATCGCAGCAACCATGCGAGCGTTCCAGTTTCCTTCGGACATCGTCGGGGTGAGACACAGCGACGTCAGGAACGTGGCGAGTGCGGCCGTTCCCGTCAGCCGCCATTGGACACTCGTCTGGTGTTTCATGGCATCACCGTCACGTTTGACGGGAATAGCGATGACGTACTTGGGCTGGCAAGTGACGAATCGGGTGACGGCGGTAGGTCGAGATCAAGATCGCTGCCGTGCGCTAGGTGTGACCAAGTCTCACTCAGCAGGTCTCGACGCTTGAGCGTCGCCACTACCCAACCAGCGCTGCGCAACAAGCGGATTGCATGTTCACGCTGCTGAGCCAGCTCGGCGTCGCCCTGGTCGTTGTCCGACCACTCCTCCGCTGCACACACAAGTGCGATGGAGGTACCCATTCCAAGCCGCGCGCGGACCAGTTCGTCGGCATCCTCTGGCGTCAGGTGTCCCGTAACAGCCAGCAGCAGACCGTCGCTTGTATGCCGAATTGCGTGGGCGAGCGCGGCAGTGGCTAGTCGTCGCTCACACGTCACAACGGCCAACGCGTCCAGAAGCAGCCCTTCAGCGTCGGCGCCGCCGCCTGAGTAGTCGGGATCCCGGGCGCCGCTGATCTCCGGCCCGGTACCGGTTACGAGTCGAACCGCGTAGGCCCGCCGCGAGAGGTGCAGTGACACGGATGCTGCCGCCGAAACAGTGCGCTCAAAGCTGGAATCAGCACCGGTTCCTCGGTGGCCACCTAGTCGCGTGTCCAGCAGCACCGTGCAGCGGCTTTCCCATGGTTGTTCCTCACGACGGACCATGAGAGAACCGTTCTTGGCGGTCGCGCGCCAATGAACGCGACGCAGTTCGTCGCCGTGGCGGTACTCACGCACAGCCACGTCGTCTTCGCCGGCCGCCGCAACTGACCGGGAGCGGCTGTCACCACTTCCGCTCCAGTCGCCCCTGAGAATGACATTCGGTAAGTCCTCGGTCTGAGGAGTGACAAGCAGCTGGTGCTGGGTGGAAAAGGAGCGGTCGAGTCGGCAAAACCCGAAGGGGTCAGTCAAGCGAACCGACAACGGACCGAGCATGAATCGGCCACGCAGCTCCGACCGGACCGTAAACTGCACCCGGCGCACACTGCGTGGGGCGAGTCGGTCGATGACGAACCGTGGACGTACTCCTAGCTGAGCTGGAACTTGGTCCTCGACGAGGAGTAGACCAGTGGGAAGCGGCGCGACGTTCTCAAGCGCTAGTACAACGGAGGCGGTCTGTCCTGTGGAGACCCGAGCTGGCTCAACCGTTCGCTGTGATGACAGTCGAAACCGCGTGCGTGCGACGCTGAGCATGGCAAGTAGGGGGAGGGCAGCCATCAGCACCCCGACGCGCATAACGTCTCGCTGGCCGAAAGCAAGCGCCAGGAAAAACGCTGTCCCTCCCGCGGCCACGAGTGCTCGACCGCGGGTCGTGAGTCCGGCGAGCGCTGCCCTCATCAGCCACCTGTCGGGATTCGGGTTCCGTCCACCACGGATTGAACGACAGTCGCGGCACTTCGTCGGGAGATTTGAGCCTCGGCGGTGGGCAGCAGTCGGTGGGACAGCACGTGGACCGCTAGGGAACGAACGTCGTCAGGAGTGATGTAGTCACGGTCGTCGAGGGCCGCACTCGCCTTAGCTGCTCGAATCAGGTGAAGCGCTGCGCGAGGTGACGCACCAAGTCGAAGATCGGGCGACTGGCGAGTGGCGGTGACCAGGTCTACCGCGTAGCTACGTACCTGATCGCTGACATGGACTTTCCTCACGACGTCGATGAGCTGTGCGACGTCAGCGGCGGTGGCAACAGTCGCCATATCGTCGAGCGGTTTGGAGGAGCCATGGCTCGCGAGCATGTCGAGTTCGGCTTGACGATCCGGGTAGCCCATCGAAAGCCGGGCCATGAACCGGTCGCGCTGAGCTTCCGGAAGTGGATAGGTGCCTTCCATCTCTATGGGGTTCTGAGTCGCCACGACCATGAAGGGAGCCGCTAGCTCGTAGGTCGTACCGTCGACGGTTACCTGGTGCTCTTCCATTGCTTCGAGCAGCGCCGACTGGGTCTTAGGCGACGCACGGTTGATCTCGTCGCCGATCACGACGTTGGCGAACACGGCACCTGGCCGAAACTCGAAGTCGCGTGTCTCTTGGTTGAAGACACTTACGCCAGTGATGTCGCTGGGTAGTAGGTCGGGTGTGAACTGAATCCGTCGCACCGTGCAGTCGAGAGCTCGCGCCATTGACTTGGCGAGCATGGTCTTGCCCACGCCGGGGACATCCTCAATAAGCAGGTGTCCTTCGGCCAGCAGAACGACGAGCGCTAGCCGGACGACCTCGGGCTTGCCCTCGATGACGGTCTCAACAGCCTCCCGGATTCGCGCACCGGAGGCACGGACGTCGCTCGAAGTGCTGGCGTAAGCCCCGACATTGTCGGTCTGTCTGGCTTCGGCACTGGAAGGGACGGGTGATCCCTCAACGGTGGTCAACCACGACCTCCACGGTTGCAGATCGACGGATCTTGGTTGAGGCCGTCGGCTCGGTCTGCGGGACCGAGCACACCCAGCCTAAAGGCCGCCGCCAGTGCCCGCGTCCGCTCTGGACAGATGCGACCGCCCTGTGACCAGTTCGGGTCATAACCGAGGTCTTGGGTCAATTCCCCTCCACCCGCCTGACCTGCGATTTTTCCTAGAAATCAGCCAATTTTCACGACAAAGTGGTTCTGGGTGGTTGACGGTGGAGGAAAGTGGAGTACCGTGGCGCAGCACGGAGCAAGAGCGCATGAACTTGGGGAAACCTGGCGAACCGGGGAAAGGAGGGGCGGTGGCAACCACGTTGTTTGTTGGGACCCACTACCCCAAGTTGGACGACAAAGGTCGGCTGTTTCTTCCAGCGAAGTTTCGTGACCAGCTCCAAGGCGGCTTGGTCATGACCAAGGGCCAGGAGCACGCCCTGTTCGTCTTCCCACGCGATGAGTTCCTGTCATTGGCGGAGCGTTTACAAGACGCGCCGTTGTCAAGCAAAAGCGCACGCGACTACATGCGCGTTTTGTTGTCCGGCGCCGCCGACGAAGTGCCTGACCGTCAAGGCCGCATCACAATCCCCGCGCCGCTGCGGAGCTACGCCGAGCTCAACAAGGAGTGCGTCGTTATCGGCATGGGTTCTCGCGTCGAAATCTGGAACATCGATAGCTGGAACCAGTACATGAGCGAGAACGAGGACACCTACGCGGGAATCAGCGAGGAGGTAGTCCCTGGCCTTATGTAACGCGTCATGCACGTGCATAACACGTGCGGTAGGCGCGGAGAGCCTTGGTCGAGGTCTCCAGCCGCTCAGGACGACTGGCGCACCTTCCCCGGTGCCAGAGCGTAGAGCGGATGGGGACCTGGCCCAAGGGTCACCAGCCGGGACCAGCAAACAGACAGCTAGCACACAGCTAACAGCCCAGCGAATGAGAGGTCGAGCATTGAACGGCACGCTCCACGCACTTGGACGTTCGTCAGCGCGGCATCGTGCTCTGCGCCACTTCGACTTCAGTCACGGACTTCCGGTTGGCCTGGCCGTTCCGCTTGCTTTGCTGCTGACCGCCATCATCACTGTTGGCACAGCGACCGTTGTCAGTCGGTGGACCTGAGATGTCACCGCCACCACTTCACGTCCCCGTGATGCTCGAACGAGTTGTGGGGTTGCTGGCTCCAGCGTTGGAGCAGCCAGACGCTGTCATGGTCGATGCCACCTTGGGCATGGGCGGCCACAGCCACTCACTACTTGAGCGGTTCCCCGAACTTCGCGTCGTCGGGATTGACCGAGACACCTCCGCTTTATCGATCGCTGGCGAAAGGCTGGCGGAGTTCTCTGCCAGAACCTCCTTGGTTCACGCCGTGTACGACGAGATTCCGAGTGTCCTTGCCGACCTCGGTCTCGGTCATGTGTGCGGCGTGCTCATGGACCTTGGCGTCTCCTCGCTTCAACTTGATCGCGAAGATCGTGGCTTCGCCTACTCCTACGATGCGCCGCTCGACATGCGGATGGACTCGACGCAGGGGCAGACAGCGGCTGACGTGTTGAACACGTACTCGGTGAACGAACTCGCGCGGGTTTTGCGCGTCTACGGCGAGGAGCGTTTCGCTCATCGTATTGCGTCGGCAGTTGCGCGAGAGCGCGAGCAAGAACCCTTCGCCACCAGCGAACGTTTGGTGACCGTCATCCGCGCGGCAGTCCCGGCTGCCTCGCAACGCACTGGCGGTCACCCCGCCAAGCGCACCTTCCAAGCTCTGCGTATCGAGGTAAACGCCGAACTCAGCTCGCTGGAACGCGCCCTACCCGCGGCCATCGAGGTCCTGGCGCTGAGCGGGCGAATCGTCGTGATGTCCTACCAGTCCCTGGAAGACCGCATCGTGAAGCGCAGCTTCGCCAAGTTCCTGGCAGACGATGTACCGCCTGATTTTCCCGTTCCAGGGAGCGGGCCAGAGCTGCGGCTACTGACGAGGGGTGCCGAGAGACCCTCTGACGAGGAAGTTGCTGACAATCCACGCGCTACCTCGGCTCGGCTGCGTGCCGCCGAACGGGTCCGGGTGGCGGCGTGAGCATTCCAGTTTCGACGAAACCCGCCGGTGCAGCTCGACCTTCGCCGCAGCCACGCCCCCCACAACCGGTACGGGCAGTTCCTCGAGGACGACCGGAGTCCCAACCGTCGCGGGCTCCGCGAGCCCCCTTCGTTGCCCTGGTGATGTTTCTGCTGGTGGCAGGTCTTGGCGCCCTGCTGCTCCTGAACACCCTCCTCGCGCAAGGCGCATTTGCTGTTCACGACCTCGACCGACAGGTGACCGCTCTGTCAGATCGGGAGCAGGCGCTCCAGCAGAAAGTGGCTGAGTTAGCCGCGCCACAACGTCTTGCCCGCCAGGCCAGCCGCATAGGAATG
>DATKIY010000216.1:0-21053 GCA_035543875.1 Actinomycetes bacterium
GACCAGTTCGACACCTCGTACCACTCGAATCCCGCGTCGGTGAGCAGCTCGTCTGCAAGCTCGTACTTAGTAGCCTGCAGGTCGTCGTCAGGCCCGATGAGTTCGCCATTGCGGATCTGTCGTGCCAACCGTGTGCCGTCCTCGACAATCAACGCGTAGGCGCTGATGTGTTCGGGTTGCAGTTCGATCGCAGCTTCGAGTGAGCGGCGCCAGTCGTCGACCGTCTCCCCTGGTGTGCCATAAATGAGGTCAAGACTCACATTGTCGAAGCCGGCCGTGCGCGCGGCGGCAACCGCCTCAGTTACCCGCCCTGGAGTGTGCGCGCGGTCCAACGTCTTGAGCACGTGCGGAACTGCACTCTGCATGCCCATGGACAGTCGGTTGACTCCACCCTGGCGCAAAGCCAACAACGAATTGGCGTCGACTGACTCTGGATTTGCTTCCGTAGTCACCTCCGCATCGGAAGCAATGCCAAACGAGGAAACCAACTTTGTAAGCAGCCGGAGCTGCTCAGCTGCAGGTAGCAAGGTCGGGGTTCCACCGCCGAAGAAGACCGTGTTCAGCGGTGGAGCGTCTGGCAGAACCTCGCGAGCCAGACCGATCTCGGCGAGAGCAGCAACCACATAGTCACTCGTTGATGTGCCTCGTAGTTCGTCCGCGGTATAGGTGTTGAAGTCGCAGTAGCCGCAGCGAGTGACGCAAAAGGGAACGTGGACGTACGCACCGAACGGTTGGCTAGCAACCTGGGCCAACGCAGACTCCGGCAGTCGGCCGTCATCGGGGGCGGACTCACCGATGGGTAGTGATGAAGGCACCACTAGTCCCTGGTCTGACCGCCATACATGGAGTCGAGCAACTCCCCGTACATCGCCTCAACGACCTTGCGCTTGACTTTAAGACTTGGCGTGAGCTCGCCAGTTTCTACTGAGAAGTCGTGGTCGAGGATACGGAACTCCTTGATGGTCTCCCATCGGTTCAGGGTCGCGTTCAGTTCATCGATTGACTGTTGAACGTAGGCACGGGTCCGCTCATCCTGCGACACCACCGCGTAGTCGCCAACGACACCATTGTTCTCAGCCCATTGACTCAAGGTGTCAGGGTCGAGGGTGACCAAGGCGCTTGCAAAGTTCCTGCGATCCGCATGCACCACCATTTGCCCGGCCACCGAACAGAGCGCCTTGAACCGAGCTTCGATAACCGACGGCGCGATGTACTTACCGCCCGATGTCTTGACCAAGTCTTTCTTGCGGTCGGTGATGCGAACCCGCCCACCTTCGTCAATCTCACCAACGTCGCCTGTTGCAAACCAACCTTCAGCGTCTAGGACGGCAGCGGTTTGGTCGGGCATCTCGTGGTAGCCACTCATCACGCCCGGGCCACGAATCAAAATTTCGCCGTCGTCTGCCACCCGGATTTCGCTCCCCGGCAGTGGCTCGCCGACCGTGCCAAACCGCCAGTTGTCCGGACGGTTCAAACACGTGCCAGCGCTGGTCTCTGTGAGGCCGTAGCCCTCAAGCACCAGCAGTCCGGCCGAATGGAACCACTCAGCGATCTCGCGCGATAACGCAGCGCTACCCGACACCAGGTATCGGATGTTGCCTCCAAGCCGGGCCCGAATCTTCCGGAACACCAGTCGGTCCGCGATCGCGTGCTGAACCTTGAGAAAACCAACCGGTTCCAGCCCCTGTTGCTGGCGCCGACTGACCTGCTGCCCCACAGAAAAGGCCCAGTCAAAAATCTTTGCCTTGGCGCCGCCTTCGCCCTTAGCTGTCTGGACCACTCGTGCGTGAACCTTTTCGAAGATACGTGGAGCACCTGCCATGAACGTCGGCTTGACCTCGGCGAGGTTCTCGACAATCTTGTCGATTCGCCCGTCTATGGCGGTCGCAAATCCCACCTGCAGTTGCGCCGCGAGCAGCACCTTGCCGAAGGAGTGCGACAACGGCAGCCAAAGGAACTGGACGTCGTCGGGAGTCAAGATGTCCGTCGCTTCGACGCTCGCACCCTCATAGGTCCAACAGGACTGAGTCAGCCGCACACCTTTAGGTTGACCCGTGGTACCGGAGGTATAGATCAGCGTGGCGAGATGATCGGGCCGGATAGCTTGAATAACGCTGTCGACGGCCCAGGGACTTTCCGCCAGCAGAGTGGTCCCGGCCTTCGCAAGGTTGGACCAGCCGATCACCCAGTCGTTGTCCGGAGTGCCGTCAATGACGACGACCTTTTCAACCTCGGGCAGCTCATGACGGCGTTCGCGTAGCTTTGCTACCTGCACATCGTCTTCGGCGAAAACCACACGAGTTCCCGAGTCGGCCAGGATGTACGCAACTCCAGCGGCGTCTGTCGATGGGTACACGGTGGTCGTCGCAGCGCCAGCACACATCACGGCGAGATCGGCAAGGATCCACTCGTAGCGCGTCGAGCAAATGATGCCGACCCGTTGCTCGGGACGGATTCCGACCGATAACAACCCAGCCGCCAGGTCGAATGCTTGTCGTTGCACCTGCTCCCAGGACAAGCTCTCCCAGCCACCCGAAACCGGGAATCGCAAGGCTTCACGTCGAGGAGTCGCTGTGACGCGATCAACCAACATATGAGCAACGGAGATAGCCGGCGTGGGGTAGGCGACCGTTGCGCTTCCGCTCGTCGTTGGCGTTGTCATCAGTTCTCCTGAGTGTTGCCTACGGCAAGTTCTCGATGTAGATAAGGCACCAGAGCTTCGGCAAGGTCGGTCTCCTGCAAGAGTCGCTGCAGCTTGGACCGATCCCCTCTACGGCCCTGAAAGACGTCGCCGATCGTCACACCATGGGCGGGGACTTGCTCGCGTGTCAGGGTGTCGCCGGCCTGTACTTCTCCTGGCGTCAACACCTTCAGGTATGCGCCGGGATCGCCTTTCTCGGTGAAGCGCTTGACCCAATGCGCTTCACCCAGCCAGTTCTGAAACGTTGTGCAGGGAGTTCGGGGATCACGTACTTGCAAGCGTGCATCGCCGATTGCCCAGACTTCGCCGATGACCGCGCCGGTCACGTCGAGTCCCTTGGTGGTGAGGTTCTCGCCGAACTGTCCCGGAACAAATTCGCGTCCGGTGATCTGTGACCAGGCGTCGAGGTCTTCAATCGCGTAGGCATAGACCGCCTGGTCGTGCCCTCCGTGGTTGTCGCGATCCATCACCACGTCCCCCACCGGTCCGTCGTGGCTAAGCATGACGGCCCCGCTCACTGGTCTCTTGTCGATGGCGGAGCGCCCGACGTCGCCGTGCGGGTCGTCGACCAGCTCGTGTACGAGGTTGACCGAAATCAGCGACGCGCTCACGTCAACGCTTCGTAGTGTTTGAGTCGTCATTGGACAACGCTGCGATGAACGCCTCTTGAGGAACTTCGACGCGGCCCACCATCTTCATTCGCTTCTTCCCCTCTTTTTGCTTCTCGAGCAACTTTCGCTTGCGAGAAATGTCACCGCCGTAACACTTAGCCAACACATCTTTGCGGATCGCGCGGATATTTTCGCGCGCAATGATGCGTGACCCGATGGCGGCTTGAATCGGAACCTCGAACTGCTGGCGTGGGATCAGGTCCTTGAGCTTTTGTGCCATCGCGACGCCGTAGCTGTACGCCTTGTCCTTGTGCGCGATTGCGCTGAACGCATCTACCGGCTCGCCGTGCAACAAGATATCGACCTTGACCAGCTCCGCGGCCTGTTCACCGCTCTGTTCGTAGTCAAGCGACCCGTATCCGCGAGTTCTCGACTTCAGCTGGTCGAAAAAGTCGAAGACGATTTCGGCCAGCGGCAGGGTGTAGCGCAACTCGACGCGATCCTCGGAGAGGTAGTCCATTCCGAGCAGCTGACCGCGACGCCCCTGACACAACTCCATGATGGTGCCGATGAACTCACTCGGCGAAAGAATGGTCGCTCGAACTATCGGCTCATGCACCGCCGAAATCTTGCCACCTGGGAATTCACTCGGGTTCGTGACGATGAACTCCTGACCGTCCTCCATCTCGACGCGATAAACAACGTTGGGAGCGGTTGAAATCAGCTCAAGGTTGGATTCGCGCTCCAATCGTTCGCGCACGATCTCAAGATGGAGTAGGCCGAGATATCCGCATCGGAACCCAAATCCCAGGGCAGTCGACGTCTCGGGCTCCCACACCAAGGCAGCATCGTTCAACTGGAGCCGGTCAAGCGCGTCGCGAAGCTCCGGGTAGTCCGACCCGTCAATCGGGTAAAGCCCCGAGAAGACCATCGGTTTGGGATCGCGGAACCCGGCCAGCGCCTCAGACGCTGGCTTTGGGGCGTCGGTGATGGTGTCACCCACTCGTGACTGACGAACGTCTTTCACACCAGTAATGAGGTAGCCAACCTCGCCGACGCCAAGCCCCTTGGACGACTTGGGCTCAGGTGAGATGACACCAATGTCCAACAGCTCGTGGGTGACGCCATTCGACATCATTTTGATGCGTTCACGCGGCGAAAGGTGACCATCAATCACTCGAACGTAGGTGACGACGCCACGGTAGGTGTCGTACACCGAATCAAAGATCATGGCACGCGCCGGGGCATCGGCGTTCCCAACGGGAGGTACGAACTGCTCCACGATCAGGTCAAGGAGCGGTTCAACACCTTCGCCCGTCTTACCCGAGACGCGCAGACAATCGTCCGGCTCACACCCGATCAGGTGTGCGAGTTCGGCCGCATACTTGTCTGGCTGTGCTGCCGGTAGGTCAATCTTGTTTAAGACCGGGATCACGTGGAGGTCGTTCTCCAGCGCCAGGTAAAGGTTGGCCAGAGTCTGCGCCTCAATGCCCTGGGCGGCGTCGACTAATAAGACCGCCCCCTCGCACGCAGCAAGTGAGCGCGAAACCTCGTACGTGAAGTCGACGTGACCTGGTGTGTCGATCATGTTCAGGATGTAGTCGCGGCCGTCCAGCCCCGTCCAGGGCAGTCGAACAGCCTGCGACTTGATGGTGATCCCACGTTCCCGCTCAATATCCATGCGGTCGAGGTACTGGGCGCGCATCTGCCGCTGGTCAACTACCCCCGTCAGCTGCAGCATGCGGTCGGCCAGCGTCGACTTCCCATGATCGATATGCGCGATGATGCAGAAATTGCGAATCAGCGACGGATCCGTCGACGCCGGCGCAGGGGCACGGCCAAGTGGAGTCGCGGGCACGCGGGACATCCTCAAGCGAGGGAGTTGAACGGGAACCTGGCTATCGTCCCATGCCTGCATCGACGCAGAAGAGAGGCGGTGGTTCCAAGTGGACGTCCGGGCAGCCTGCCGAGACGGCGTCACTCCGGCGGTTTGGCCGCTCGATCATGCCCGGGTACCCTTAGGTCAGATTGGACGGGCCCCAACGGGCACGCACCCTGACTCTCCGGCCCGTCCTGCGGGCCGCGTAACCACCCCGAAAGTCGACGAATGAGGCGGATTTACCGTGGCTAACATCAAGTCCCAGATCAAACGGAACCGGCAGACTGAAGCCGCCACCGAGCGCAACAAGGCAGCCAAGTCGGAGTTCAAGACCGCCATCCGCAAGTTCCGCGAGGCTGCTGACGCCGGCAACCGCGAAGAAGCCGAAGCGCTCATGCGCGACGCCGCTATCCAGATCGACAAGGCCGCGAGCAAGGGCATCATTCACGCCAACCAGGCAGCCAACAAAAAGTCACGGATGGCCAACCGGCTGAACAAGGCTTCCTAAAGCCGATCCGTCTGCACACTCTCTCCGAGAGCTGTAAGGCGTCGTCCTGATGGGCGGCGCCTTTCGCATGCTCGATCAGGCTCTGGTTCTGGAGCGTCCTACTGTGATCAGCATGCGTTCGAGGGCGTAGTCGGGGTCTGCTTCTCCGCCCTTGACCGCTGCATCGGCCTCCGCAACTGCCCGGATCGCCGTGACCAGCCCGGCGTCGGTCCAGTGTCGGGCGGTATCGCGGACCGCCCGCACCTTCCAGTCGGGAATCTCAGCAGCAGCGGCGATGGACACGGCCGAGGCACCGCGCGGCGCACTCGCGACTAGGGCCAGCTGGCGCAGGGTTCGCGCAAGGGCCGCCGGAAACAAGATCACCGGAACTCCCGCATCGCGCGCGTGACGAAACAAACCCAGCGCCTCAGCCGTGTGGCCAGCGACGACTCGGTCGGCGACATCGAAGGTCTGTACCTCCGCGCGGCCGTCGTAGTAGCGGCGGACGTCGGCCTCTTCGATGCGTCCTTCGTCGACACGATCGTCCGCGAGCTGCGCACACGCACCTGCCAGATCCCGAAGATCGGTACCCACCGCGTCAACGAGCGCCTCGACGGCCTGCGGGCTAATCGAACTCTGTCGCCGGCGAAACTCTTCGCGGACGAACTCGCGTCGCTGGCTGCGGATCTCCGACCGCTTTTTGGGCGCAGGAGTATTGATAACGCTGGCGCCCGCCTTTTTGGCGGCGGCCAGGACCGCCTTGCCACCGTTTCCCCCGGCATGGACCAACACAACGCAAGCATCTGGCGACGGCGACTTGAGGTAGCTCAGAATCTCTTCGATGGCCTCGTCCAGCTCAGATTTAGACTGAACCAGTGCCTCGATGGCTTGGAGCACAACCACCGGCGGGCCGCCGAACAACGACGGCGAGGTCTGCACGGCGAGCTGTCCTGGGGCAAGCATGGTCGCGTCAATCTCGTGCAGTTCGACTTCATCTGCGCTTCCGACCGACGCGACAAGTTCACGCACGGCACGCTCGACCAACAGCTCCTCGGAGCCAGTGACAACTGTGAGTGGTGCGAGCTGTTCCGTCATCGGCGTCAGCATGTCATGGGCCGCAGTCAACGTGTGAAGCGAGTGACCAACCGCAGTTGCCCGGTGGTGCCAACCACTGCAAGCGCGCCCTGAATGTCAGTACGCCCGACAGTGACACCGGCCGCAGCAAGCGACTGGAGCAACTCCTCGTCGGGGTGGCCATAGGTGTTGTCGATTCCGACACTGACCAAGGCAAGGTCGGGGTTGACGGCTTGCCAGAAGCCCGGATATTGGTTGGGCGAACCGTGATGAGGCACTTTGATGATCTCCGCGCGAAGGTCAGCCCCCGACTCCGTCAATGCTCGCTGCGCAGCCGGTTCCACGTCGCCGGTGAGCAGAACCCGCACGCCGCCCACCTCCACCATTAAGACCACGCTGGCGTTGTTCGGGTCGGACCCTTCACCGCGGATGACGCGTGCGGGCCACAGCACCTGCCATTGGATTGGACCGATCTGGCCGGACTGGCCCACCTCCGCGGTGACCACGTTCAGACCTTGCGTCCACTCGGCCACCAGGTCCGCCTGCTCTACCGGTTCGTTCAGCGGACTAACGAGCACCGTCCCGACACTTCGACCATCGAGGACAGCGGGGACACCCATGACATGGTCGGCGTGATCGTGTGTCAGAACCAGCAGCGGGATCCGGTCCACGTCGAGTTGATCCAGACATCGATCGACAAGGACAGGATCGGGACCCGTGTCCACGACAAGCGCCGACCCGTGACCAGCTGACACCACAATCGCGTCCCCCTGCCCCACATCACACACGACGAGGAGCCAACCGGGTGGCGGCCAGCGGCCCGGTCCGTTGACAAACGCAATGGCTATTGAAAGTGCGACCGCAAGTGCTAACCAGCCCCTGCAGCCGCGCAACAGGCGATGTTTGAAGACGGCTCGTACTCCAATCACGCCACCGATCAGCATCAGCAAGGCGGCGCCTGCACCGACCCAGCCGCTCGGCCAAGGGACTGTGGCAAGTGACGAATTGGCGGCACGATGCGCGACGAATGCAATCCACGCGGTCGGCCACTGCGCCAGCCACGTGAGCACATTCGCGAGCCAAGGCGCTGCCGGTGACACTGCAGCCGCCCCCGCGCCCAAGACGGTCGCCGGCGCTACCGCGGGCGCGGCCAACAAGTTCGCTGGCACCGCGAGTAGTGCCACCTGACCTGAAAGGGCCACGGTCAACGGCAGGGTGGCGAGCTGGGCGGCCAGGGCGACAGCTAAGCCTTCGGCGATCGCGCGTGGCATGCGGAGCGAGAGCTTCGACGCCCACCGACCAGCCAAGCCAAGCAGCCCTGCGGTCGCAGCGACCGACAGAGCAAAACCCCAGGATCGCGCAAGCCACGGATCGACGACCAGCAACAGCAGAACCGCGGCGAGCAACAGCCGCGGCCCGTTCCGTCTGCCAGTCGCAGCCACTGCGACGACGGCAAGGGCGCCCATCACAGCAGCGCGTAACACCGACGGTTGCGGTCGAGCCAACAGCACAAACCAACCGACTGCCAGTAGCCCCACGACGGGAAGCGCGTAGCCACGGACTCGCACGTACCGCGCAATGAGAAGGACTGCCATCAACACGATTGCTACGTTGGCTCCCGAGACTGCAGTGAGATGCGCCAACCCGCTGGTTCGAAGGTCGTCGACAAGCGTCGGAGACAACTCGCTGGTATCTCCGACGACCAACGCGGGGAGCAGACCGCGTACATCGGGCGGTGCTCCGGACACGGCGTCACGCAAGCCGCTGCGCATCCGCTCGGCTCCCTGGAGCAGGACACTTGGTTGCTCGACCAAGCCTGGTGGCCCACGCGCAAACAGCACGGCTGCTTCGGGCGTCAATCCGTCGGAAGGTTGCAGCGATCCTTCGAGCTTGACCGTCGCGCCGAACTTCAACTCGTCCCAACCAGTTGCATCGCCCATCACGACGACTGGCGTACGCACTTTCCAGCTGTGCTCGGGTACAGAAACTTGCGTGACGCGCAGGTCAACCATCATTCCTCGAGCTGCGGCTCCGCCAAATCCAACCCTGTCCGTCCATCGAGGGTCAGTGGTGAGCGTTCCGACGACCGTCACGTCACGTCGCTGCGCCGCCAGCTCTGCAATCGGACCATGCTCATGCAAACCGATACGGATCAGCATCGAGCAGGTGATGCCCGCAGCCATCAGACAGGCCACCCACACGATCGCGCGACGCCGCTGAACGACGCAAACGGCCAGGAGCAGCGCAACCATGCTCAACGCCAAACGGTCCGACAGCGTCGGCGTTAGCCACGCCGCGATCCAGGCGGCGATAACACTGGGTAGAAGCCGAAGGTCGACTCGGGGAACCTCTGACGAACCCGTCACACGCGAACCAGTGGCTGCAGATCCGCAAAAGTCGCATCGCCGATTCCAGAAACCTCCCGCAATTGCTCAATGCTGGTGAAGCTGCCGTTTTGCGTACGCCAGTCGATGATGGCTTGAGCAAGAACAGGACCAATCCCAGGCAGCGTGTCGAGCTGTTCCAAGGTTGCGGTATTGATGTCGACAAGTTCTCCAGCTACCGCGCCAGGCGAGGTACTCGAACTCGCTGGCGGTACAGGCAGTTGGTGCACCGATGGAACCAAAACTTGCTCACCATCGACTAGGACCTGCGCGAGATTGAGAGAGCTGGTATCCCCTCTGGCACGTACTCCCCCTGTTTCTTTTAGTGCGTCAATGACACGTGAACCAACCGCAAGCTCCACCACGCCTGGACGTCGCACAAAGCCAGCCACATCAACCACAACGACCGATGCACTTGGTGTTGGAGACGCCACATCGACACCTTCCGCCTGGCCTGACGCCCCCTCAATGACCGGGGGCGCTGCTGCAGGTTCGACTGAACCTCCACGTGGCCAAGCGAGGAATGCCACGATGACGCCGCCGAACACCGCCCCGACCGCAAGCAGCATCAATCCACGAGCGGCAGGATGGTCCAACCGGAGACGGACCGGAGCCACGTCGAGGTGGTCTGGCGTGGCCACATCCGCTGCGGTCTGTGTAGAAGGCCCATCTTGCGTCGGCACCACTGGGTCAGCCGCCGTCACCGATTGAGTGGGTGATGCTCCCGTTGCGACCTCGAAGCGGCTAAGCGCTTCCTGCACCAGCTCATTCGTTGGCACCCACCCAGGGGTCAACGCGGCTAGACGAGCGCGCGCAACCTGAGAGCGACGGATACGGCGCGGACTCCACACCACTCGACGGTACGAACTCTCAACCCATCGTCGACCGAACCAGACGACCGCTGTGGACACCTTCGCGTTGTGGATGACTCCAAAGAAGAGCCGCATAGAGCGTTAACTATCTTCAAATTCTTGATTCCAAGACGGTACAGACGACACCTGAAAAGACGTTGTCCAAACTGTTGTCCCAGGGGACACTGCGGGCATGGGAGGAATGTCCCGGATTCCGACTGAACGCCCTGAACAGACACTCGCACGCCTGCAGCAGGCGACGTCGACTCCGAAACCATCACGACCTCTCAGCAAACGCGTAAATTTCCCTGTCACCCACTGGCGCTTGGGTTATGACACAGATCAGGTCGACCAGTTTCTCAACACCATCAACCACTACTCTTTTGAGGATATTGAGCGCCTTAGGTTCACCAACACCCGTTACTCGCGGGGGTATCGAACACCCGACGTGGATCATTACCTAGAGCGACACCAACGCTTGCTGCTTCGACAACGAGGTGAAGAGATCTCAGCAGCGAGCTACCAGACGCCACCAAACTTCAACGAGATTTCGAACAGGTCGGCCCACGGCGCCCCTCCTGAGCGCCAAGGCGAATTGAAGCGGATCATGGGTTGGAACGCTGCCGCCATCTGTCTGCTGGTCGTAGCGGCCGCCATCGCACTCGTCACCCCGACAGCGCTCTACCCGTGGTCATCAATGTCCGCAGCAGCCGTAGGCACGGTGACAGCCGTAGATCACTCCGATGATGTTTGCCCAGTAACCGCGAACTTTGAGGTCGATGAGAAGGTCCACACCGCGCGCAGTGCCGCATCAAGCTCGGAGGGCTGTGGAGCGAAGATTGGTGACCACGTCGATGTTAGGTACTTGCCGACCAATCCCTACCGGGCACAGGTGGTGAGTGTTGACTTCATCGACCGTGGCTTCTATGGGCTGGGGTTCTTGCTGTGGCCAATCGGAATCGCGCTCCTGTTGATGACCCTTGTCGCCCGCTTTCGCTACGAGCGCAGGGTCACTAAGGAACGGCACGACCGCGTGCAGAAACGTGAGTAGGGAAGCCGACTTAAGTTGGCTCCGGCCAGTTCCGATCTTGGAGCATGGCGATGACCGATAGCTCGCAGCAACCCGAACCCGGTCGCCTCTCGATGAGCATGCTCTTGATGGCTGTCCTGTTCATCAGCGGCGGCGCAGGTGTCATCGCTTTCGCGATGACTAATCACTCCGGCTCTGATCGGGCGGGCGCGGCCGATCACGTCATGGTCGACGCTTCGAGCCTGCACGCCTTCGAACTGCCCAAGGAGTTTGAAACCACCAAGGACGCCCCGGGGTGTACCCAAGCAAAGTTCTACCGTTGCTTTACGACGTACTTGGATGGCCCAGAAGCCGCGGTGTCTGTAACGACGGCTCTAGGCGCGACAAGCTCCGACTCGGGTTCCGTGCACGAGGGATACCTGTACAAGATCTGCGGAAGCATTGCCGGAACCCCTGCGTCCGCTCGAGTCATCCCGTGGGACAAAGCGGCAATTAACACAGGACTTGGATCCTGGAGATTCCCCAGGAACGGTGATCCGAAATACGATGGAAGTGTTGTTCTCGTGACCATGTCGGCTGCAGGTCAAAGCGATTGTGCGTGACCCTGCTGCGTCACAACACGGATTGCTACCAGTCTGGACTCTCGAAGGCCTGCTGCTGAAGTAGGTCGGGTAGCTGCGCTCCAAATTGCGTCGCTAGGTCACGAGCGATGTCCAGGTCTGCCGGCAAGAAGACGGGAACATCTGGGTCTCGGAAGGCGAACAGCTCGCCTCTCACTTCACCCAGCGCCGCGATCGGCAGTCCCATGAAACAGCCAACTGTTTCCCGCGGTGACTGCGCGATGTATTCGCGAACGACTTCCAGCGAGGACGACGTACTGAGGTATCCCTCGTGCGAGAGCAGCCGCTCTGTGGTAGCAGGGTAGGACGAAAGCGGATACCGCTGGTCGACCGGGAAACGAACCTGATCGGGCGCGAGACGACCAACGTTTACCAGGTCGCGGAAGTCGTCGCCTTCAATCAACGTGATGCTGACACTGCGCGCATTCAGACATTCGCGTACTACCTCAGCGAAACCTTCGCTTGCACCTAGCAGGTCACTTGCTTCAGCCAAGACCTCGCGCACGGTCTGCGTGGCCCACAGCCGAGCAGCCGGGCTCCAACCACGTTGGTACCGGTAAGGGTCCTCGCGGTTGGGAACACCAGGACGCAGGTCAGACACGGCTGGCAGCCATTCTCAACGCGGGGCAATCGAGACTGCGATCATGCCCGGTCCCACGTGAGCACCAACGACTGCACCAACCTCGCCGACAGTGACGGCCACCGCTCCACCCAAGTGCTCCTGCAGCCGAGTGACCAGCGCTTGTGCTCGCTCGGGGTTGGACAGGTGCTGGACAGCAACATCAGCCGCTCCCTCACCAATTCGTTCAATCGTGATCTCTTCCAGCCGCGCGAGTGCTTTCGACGCCGTTCGCACCTTCTCTAGCGGTTCCACGTGCCCATCGACCAGATGGAGCAGCGGCTTAACCGACAGCGCGGAGCCCAGCAGTGCCGCGGCTTTCCCGATTCGGCCCCCGCGCCGCAAGTACTCCAGGGTGTCCACGTAGAACAACACCGATGAACGCGCGCAGCGATCTCGGACGATCTGTTCCACCGTCAAAAGGTCGGCGCCCGTATTAGCCGCTTGAGCAGCGGTCAACACGGCAAACCCCATACCCATCCCGATCGAGTGGCTGTCAATCACCCGGACAGGAATTGTTGCTTCCTTCGCAGCCAGCTGAGCCGACTCGACCGTCGCAGACATCGACCCAGAAAGATGAACCGAGACGATCCCCGAGGCACCCGATTCCGCAGCCTGTCGATAGACGCTGGCGAACGCCGAAGGTGACGGTCTAGACGTACTGACAGGCGTCCACTCCCGCAGCGCGACCGCTACATCGGCCGACGAGACATCGGTTTCGTCACGTGACTCCCCACCTAGAACCACTTGCACTGGGACGATCGTCACGCCGGCGGCACGCGCTTGAGCGGCCGGAAGATAAGCGGTCGAGTCGGTGACGACGACAACGTTTCCGCTCATGCCCGAAACAGTACGCGAGATCTACCCATCTCCGGCATTAAGCGGGTACGACGTTGACAAGCTTCGGCGCACGAATAATCACGGTCTTCACTTGCCGTCCCTCTAGGGCCTTTTGAACCGACTCGTCGGCGAGGGCTAGCTCGCGAAGTTCGGCTTCGCTGATCGACGGCGCAACCTCTAGCTTGGCGCGCAGCTTGCCAGACACCTGCACAACACAGGTGACAATGTCTTGGACCAGCAGCTCTGGGTCGACCTGCGGCCAGCCGGCCAAGGCGATGGTCGGTTGGTGGCCAAGCCGTTCCCACATCTCCTCGGCCGTGTACGGAGCAACCAGCGACAACACGATGGCCACAGTCTCGGCTGCCTCGCGCACCGCAGGGTCTGCTCCACCAGGCCCAGAGTCGATCGCCTTGCGCGTCGCGTTGACCAACTCCATCGTCCGTGCAATCAGCACGTTGAAGCGCAGCGTCTCGACGGCATGCGAGGCCTCGTGGATCGCCCGATGTGTGGCCTTGCGAAGTTCAAGGTTGCCGCCAGCGGGGTCAACGCCAACTTCACTTGTGACATCACCCGACAGCCGCCACGATCGGGCCAAGAACTTGCGTGACCCGGCGGGTGAGACGTCGGACCAATCAATGTCGTCTTCAGGTGGCCCAGCAAACACCATGCTGAGGCGGATCGCGTCGACACCATTGACTGCAAGCTCGTCCGTCAGTCGGACCAGGTTTCCGCGTGATTTGCTCATCGCGGAACCGTCCATGACAACCATGCCCTGGTTAAGCAACCGGGTGAACGGTTCTATGAAGTCCACGTACCCGAGGTCGTGGAGCACCTTGGTGAAGAACCGGCTGTACAGCAGGTGCAAAATCGCGTGCGTGACACCGCCGACGTAGTGGTCGACGGGCGTCCACTCCTTCGCCTGTTCCACATCGAAGGGTGCAGTCTCCAGCTGCGGGGACAGGTAGCGCAGGAAGTACCACGACGAGTCGACGAAGGTGTCCATCGTGTCGGTGTCGCGTTGCGCTGGGCCCTCACAGGTCGGGCACGGCACGTTGACCCAGTCGGTTGCCCCACCCAACGGCGAGGTTCCTTTCGGCGTCATATCGAGACCGGCAGAAGGCGGTAGCAACACCGGCAGCTGGTCGTCTGGAACCGGCACCTCACCGCAGTCAGGGCAATAAATGATGGGGATGGGCGTCCCCCAGTAGCGCTGCCTAGAGATCAACCAGTCACGCAGCCGGTAGTTGACCGCAGCGTGACCTTCGCCCTTGCCCTCAAGGATCTCGATGATCCGATCGATCGCCGCATGCTTGTCGAGGCCGTCCAACGGGCCTGAGTTGACGAGGTTTCCATCACCGGTCGTGGCGACTCCCGAAACAGCCGGATCCTCGTCCTCCGAAGCGACGACCAGTCGAACGGGCAAGTTGTAGGTGCGCGCAAAATCTAGGTCGCGTTGGTCGTGTGCTGGTACGGCCATGATCGCGCCGTGACCGTAGTCGGCCAACACGTAGTCGGCGGCGTAAATCGGCAGCCGCTCACCATTGGCCGGGTTGATCGCATGCCGGTCCAAGAAGACTCCGGTCTTCTCCCGATCGGTAGAGAGGCGGTCAACCTCGCTTGTTTGGCGCACGCGTGCCAAGTACGTGTCGAACTCAGCCCGAACGTCCGGGGGCGAACCTGCCGCCAGTTCGGTCGCCAGATCTGAGTCGGCCGCAACCACAAAGAACGTCGCGCCAAAAAGCGTGTCTGGACGCGTCGTGTAGACGGTGACCGGTTCCTCGCGACCTTCGATGCGAAACACCACATCGGCGCCGGTCGAACGACCAATCCAGTTCCGCTGCATCAGCAGCACCTTTTCGGGCCACTGCCCCTCCAGCTGCTTCATGTCGTCGAGCAGCCGGTCCGCGTAGTCAGTAATGCGGAAGTACCACTGCGTCAGCTTCTTCTTCGTGACTGGCGTGTCACACCGTTCACATAGACCACCGATGACCTGCTCGTTGGCCAGGACGGTCTGGTCCTTCGGACACCAGTTAACTTGGGACGGCTTGCGGTAGGCCAACCCCTTTTCAAACAAGCGAAGGAACAGCCACTGGTTCCACCGGTAGAACTCCGGGTCGCAGGTGTTCAGCACCCGGTCCCAGTCGAACGAGCACGCATACCGTCGCATCGATGCCTTCTGCGTTGCGATGTTCTCGTACGTCCAGGGCGCAGGATCAATCCCGCGTTTGATCGCCGCGTTCTCGGCGGGCAAACCGAAGGCATCCCAACCAATCGGGTGCATGACATTGAACCCGCGTTGCACCCAGTACCGCGCCAGGACATCTCCCAGTGCGTACGCTTCCGCGTGACCCATGTGAAGGTCGCCCGAGGGGTACGGGAACATGTCGAGGATGTACTTCTTGGGACGCGGATCTGCTGGGTCGCCTGAGCGGAAGGGCGCCAACTCGTCCCACACGGGGAGCCACTTGTCCTGCACACCAAATACGTCGTACATCTCGGGCAGGGGACCTGCGTGGGTCGCAGGCTCGCCGCTTGTGCCCTGACTCTGGCTCATGGCTACCTCGTTCGTCATTGGCTCGGGACACGAAAAAACCCCTCGAGCACGAGGGGCAGCCGCGCCGACATCAGTGCATACGCACCGGGTAGGTCAGCGCGGCTAGGTAAGGAGCAATCGCGTCCGCATGGAGGTCAGGCTACCCCATCACCACGTAGCGATGGGGCAGCCTGATCAGCGTCCTGGTTATCCGCTATCTACCTAACGGACGTACTCCAGATTCCCCGCCCATACGTCCCGTCGTACAACAGGCCGTTATGGATGGTGAGGTCATAGGAGATCGTGGTCGGAAGGTCGGTCCCCAAGCGTGCCCAGCTCCCTGCCTTCGTGCTGACGAAGACGCCGAGGTCAGTGCTCAGGAACAACTGTCCGGACGGCCCCACTGCCAAGTCACTGGCCGGCACATCGGGCAGCGCGTTGGCTGATGTCTTCGGGTCTCCGCTGATGTTGGTGAAGGTCTTCCCGCCGTCAGTGGTCTTCCAGACGTGACCGAGTCCGGCACCAAAGCCTTCAACGTACTGCGCTGAGAACCCGTTAAAGACGACATACATGGTGTTGCCCGACGGGTCGGACGGATCGATCGTGACGCCGGTGATGTAGCGCTCCGGAAGCGGAGTGGCGTTCGGATCCGACGCGTTGGTCGTCATCTTGAGCTGGTGCCACTTTCCGCCAGCGTTGGTTATGACGCCGCTGTTGTAGGTACCCGAGGAACACGGTCCACACCAGCCCGCGTAAATGACGCCGTTGCGACTCGTGATCGACGTTGACGATGCGAGCACACCGTTTGCAATGTCACCAACGTCTGCCACAGGGGTCCAGTCGTCACCCGACTCGCTGTCCCAGGTGTTGGTGTTTGTCCAGATGTACTGTCCACCCGCCACCCATAGATTCGGGTCGACTTCGTCCCCGGCGATCGGCGCAATGAAGTCCGGGTTCGGGTCGGGCGGGCTGATATCGACCATGGACTCGGTGTCGCCTCGCGACTCCCCGCAGTTTGTGGTCATAGCCATCGCCAGGTAGATGTACTCCCCAACGGCTTGGCAAGCGTCGTCAGGGTTGACGATCATCTTTCCACCATCGCCACCGATGGGGCTCACCATCGTGTCTGACCCGGACACCAGCAGCGAAGTTCCGTTGTCCTGCATACCGCCCCAGACGCCAACGCCTCCGCCCTGCATGTCTCCCACTCCGATGCCGTAGTACTGAAGCGCATCGATCTGACCGGTCGCTGACAAGCTCCGCCACGGCCCACTGGACGTGCTGACCTTGTGCGCGTAGATGCCGCCATCGTTACCGACGTAAATCGTTCCGTCGGCGATAGCTACCGCGTGCTGGTCAGGGTGCGCGACGCTGCCGTCGCAGGTGTCCAGCTTGTCGAGGAACGACCAACACGGGAACCCAAAGTTCCAGTAGCGAGTGGCTGTTCGCCACGACGTTCCACCGTCACGTGTTTCGAACACCTCTTCCAACCCGACGTACACGTGGTTGTGATCGGCAGGGTCAACGGTGACTAGGCGGTTGTACCAGGCCTGAATTCCAGGCTGATATCCCTTGCCACCCACAGGCGTCTTAAGCGCTGAACCGCTGTTTGCCAACTTCGATGCCGAAGCAATCTTGTTGTACGGCCCGGCAACGTTGCCGTTCTTTGAGACGTACACACCAGCCAATGCAGTGCCACTTCCGGAGAAGTTCGACTCACGCACGGACGCCATCACGACGTACAAGCGCTTTCCGTCCGCGCTGTACACCATGTCTACTGGCCCGACATCCTTGTTCCCGATCGCGCCCTGTGGGTTGATTTTGCGCCAAGTCGCGCCGTAGTCGTCTGAACGGTAGAACCCGTTTCCGGGTAGCTGCTCGAACGCATAGGCCACGTTCGCAATCAGCGTTCCTGGGTGACCGGGCCATGCCTCAACGTCGTTCGCAACGTTGCTGCTGTGGAACAACGCCGGGTCGTCATTGGGAACGACGTACAACACTCGATCCCATGGTTGCGATGCGGCTGAGGGCGCGATCAGGTGTCGATAAACGCCGCGCGAGGTCGCAGCGAACGCCCACTTACCTGAGAACGAGATCTGTGAGACGTAGTGACTTTCCAGACTTGTCCCGCCGATCCGGTCAGTCGGCTTAAACGAGGAGGACGGGTCGATGGGGTTTCGAAGAACGTAGATTCCACTTCCTAGACCCGTGCCGAAGTTCGGTTCTCCCGTTCCAAACCACAGCGAGCCATCTGGCGCTAGTTGAAGGTCACCGCTGGAGATGGTGAGGATCGAGTCACTGATCGGTGCCCACGACTGGCCTTGGTCGAGCGATCGGAAAACCCCACCCTGAGCCGCAGCGGCAAAAACCGCGGAGCCCTCGGCGGCCAATCCGACGGTTCGCCCGGTGATATACCCCGCGCCACCTGACGAGTTGGACCACACTGGGTCGCGGTAGTTGGGGTCGTCGCTGTTGTAAGGAACGGCAGTGACGTCACGCCAGTGAGAGCTCGCGACGGGCATGCCGAGAAAGTGCTCGAACGCCGCCGTGTAGGCGCCGGGTGCGATGTTTCCTGGGGCCGAGCGCATCGCGTAGAAGCGATCGAGCGCAGTTCGGAAGTGCTCGGACTCTTCGCCGGCCTCTTGGCTCGCCGTCGGTCGGAGCCCAGCGGCTTCGGCTTCCTCGCCTTGCTGCTCGTAGTCACCCTCCTCGCCAGCATCTGCGTGCTCATTCGACGCCTCTTCGGCGTAGCGGAGGAGCGCCGCACTGTCGGTATTGACTCCTTCGGAGTTCACGGTTTCAGTGGAGTCGCCACCGATAAGCATGGCCGTAAGGGCGACCCCTAGCGCGACGACTACAAGGATCGCGGTGGGTATAAGCCAGGGGCGACGGTCTGACGCGGTCAATTAACTGCCTCCGGGAGACGGCCGACGCCATGCGGCAGTCAGCACATTTCTGCCGCAATCATTCACGACAGCCCCGAATGCACACTGTGCATCAAGAATGGCCGGAGCGCAGCACTTTTCCGCAGACGACTTGGAGAAATGGAATCAGGGATTCTGCTGCTGATCTTCCGACTCAGGGGCCGCTGTGCTCGCCCTCGGACGTGGGCCTCCCCGGCGCAATGCCCTCCGCAAGTACATCTCCTGGTCGGCCTTGCCCAACAGGGTGTCCAGGCTGCCGCTGTCCCATGGGGCCAACATGGCCCCTCCTGCGCATACCTTCGGGTCCCATAACTCAGGTGCGACCGGTGGGCTGAGCAGAATGCGCTCGCGAAGTCGCCGCTCGAGTTCGACTGGCGACATCCCTGGCCCTGGCCCGATGACGCAGAACTCATCGCCGCCCCACCGGGCCACGATGTCGGTTCCGCGAGTGACTGATCTCAGGGCGTCCGCTACCGAAATGACGACATCGTCTCCGGATTCGCGGCCGGCGAGCTCGTTGACGTGGCGCAGCTGGTCGATGTCGATGTAGACACAGTGAACGGCGTCACCCGTACGGCGGGCAGCTTCTACGATCTGTTGACCCAGCAAAGACAGTCCGCGACGATTCACGAGTCCCGTCAGCGCGTCTCGAACTGCGGCCTGCTCTGCCGTCGAAGCAATATCGGAAAGTTCCATCGCGAGGTTTCGGCGGCTGACGCTGGATACCGCTCCCATTGCCGTCACAGTTAGTGCGGCGATGAGCCAGCCGGACGGCCAGCCGGACAGATCGGCCGCGGCAAGACCAGCGAGCCAGGCAACCCACACCGTGTATACGGCCACGACCAACCATCGAATCGTCAGCAATGCCGATCCAGCAGCAGCCAGCGCGACCAGGACTGCCAACGACCAATCGACATTGTCGGTGGCCACCAGGCCGATCACGCCCTCGCCAGCAACAAGCAAGATGGCGCCTACTGCAAAAAGATCTGGAACCGGGAGCACGTCTCGTTTCAACCAAGCAACCGCGGCGATCACGGCAAGGACAACTGAGGCCGTCGCAGCGGCCGCGCCAGCTACCGGCTCCACAGCGACAAATCCAGCCGTGGCCGCGGCCGCGGAACCGGCGGCGAGGAAGGCCGAGATGGCAGGCAGAGTCAGCCGAACCGCGCCTTCTTGGGCAGCGTCGTCCGGCTGGGGCGCTTCAGCCCTGGTCACAACGGGAGTGTCGTCAGACATCGAGGGCACCTTGACGTAGAAAGTCGATGAGGCGCGACCCCTTTCGCTGAACTGCACCCGGTTGGCTTCTCATTTCTCGATTTCACCAGGTCATTCGTTACAGCGAAAGTCCTGGAACGTGACGTCATCACAACGGTTTGGGGCCGAGTCCGATACTCAAGCCGCGATGTCCGTTGCCATTTCCGCGAAGTTTGTGATCTTCAAACGAATCTGTACCCGGCCAGGTCGAAAGTAATCTGTCCGCATGGCTGGAAAGGTCAATCGCTCGAAAGAGGTTGGGCTGAACTCGTCGCTGCAGTCCCTTGGGATCGACCTTGGCTGCGGCCAACCAATGGAGCACGTGCTTCGTGAGTGCTTGATTGCCACCAGGCTGGCCGAGCGTCTTGAGCTCGATGACCAAGCGCGGGCCGACACTGGATATCACGCACAGCAATCAGCACGACGATCGATTTCTTGGAGCGTCGCAAGCTGGTTAGTTGGAGGTGAGCCGAGCGTGCAAGTGCATGTCGTGCCACCCGTCAGCATGCAGCGCTTCACCGCGTTTCGTCCCTTCGAAGGCAAAGCCCGCGTTGTCGGCCACGCGACACGATGGTTTGTTCTCGATGGAATGCGCGACTTCTATGCGGTGAAGCTTCAGTACATCGAAAGCCCAAGCAGTCAAGGTGCTGAGCGCTCTGGATGCGACCCGCTGGCCTCGCGCCGCGGGCAGCACCCAGTAGGAAATCTCAGCGAGCCCGTCAGTCAGGTTTAGGCTGCGGAGGCTGATCTGACCCAACGCGCCCGACTCCGTGACGACTGCCCACCCGGCACCGGTCTCCGCCTTCCACCGATCGGGCCAAGCGGCGATCCAGACAGCGGCTTCTTCCTCAGTCATCGAGCGGGCATGCCACTTCTGGATGCCCGGGTCGCTGTAGGCAGAGACGATGGTTTCAAGGTCGGACGCCAGCCAGGGACGCAGCGTCAGTTCATCATCGGTAATCGTGGGCTGCTGAAGGCGCGCGAGGCTGCCCGCCGGAACGGCTGGTTCAACGAGTCGAGGCATGTCGTCCATCCCAGGCGTTAACCGAATCCCGGCCGTCACTTCACCGTGATCGGAGCGCTGTCGTTTGGGTGGAGCTACGGGGATTCGAACCCCGGACCTTCTGCATGCCATGCAGACGCGCTACCAACTGCGCCATAGCCCCAAATGATTGGTCGCCAGCCTACCTGGCTGCCCACGACGGACAAAAACCGACGGGTGACTTATCGATCATCGCCGAGGACG
>DATKIY010000217.1:0-40900 GCA_035543875.1 Actinomycetes bacterium
ACTTCGAAGGTCCTGCCACGAATCGTGGGCAGAATGAAGAAGTCGCCGTCGATCGCGGAGACAGCGTGCGGCGCTTGGTTCTTCACCATCTCGCCAGTCTTGGTTCGCGTACCTATGTGTGATCGAAGCAAGGTGGGGTACGCCTTGCGTGGGTACACACCCATCACGACTTTGGCGCTCTGGTCGTATGTCGTCCCTACCGGATAGTTGACGCTGGCTGAGTAGCGTTTGATCATGCTGTGGCCAGCAAATGGTTGGTTGCTCTCGAAGTGAAGTCTCTTCACACCCACGTGACACGGACTACCTGCTGTCGCGACGTTGGGCACGGCAGCGGCCAAGCCAGCAACTACAGCTGCCGACGTGAGGAACACCAGGGTTCGATGTCTCGGGTGTCTTTGCTGAAACATGTTCCTCCCTCGTGAGGGTGGACGAGTTTTCAGTGAAGTTCCACAAAATAGCCCACGCTAACCGGGGAAATGCAACCCTCTCGCGCCATCGTTTTTAGCCAGTTACGTCGTGGACATCTGTCACTACAGAATGTGAACGCAATGGCTGTAGCCCCGGCCGTCGCAGTGCGTTGTAAAAATGGGGATGCAGCGGCGCTGTGCGTCGCCGAGTAACTGTCGCCGCACTCTCGGTGATTCTTACGGACACGTAAACTTGTCCAACTTCAAGTGATCGTTGTCTGAATAGCGAGACCGTTTTTGGTTCACTATCAGGCCGCGGAGTGGGAGCAACAGCTGAGTTGATGATGGATGCCAAATGAATCCAGTGACGGGGCGAGTAGTCGGCGCCGCCTTTCTGTCATTGGGGTGTCGTTGTTGCTTTTCGCAGGTGGCGGCACGAGTTCTGCCGCGGGGCCATAGATCAGCTTGATCTCGCAGAGCACGGACGGCACGCGAGCTGATCTGCCTAGTTTCGACGCGAGCTCGACGCCCGACGGCCGCTAGGTCGTGTTCTACTGCGAGTCGGACAACCTTGTTCCCGATGGACTCGGCCACACCGACATCTTTCTGCGCGACACCGTGGCGGGAACCACCGAGCTCATCTCGGCGAACGAGGCTGGCACCCGAGCTAATAGCTTCAGCCGCTCGCCAGTCATCTCCGAGGACGGTCGCTACATCCCTTATATGTCCGCAGCCACCGGCCTCGTTTCGCAGGCGACGGTCGGCTCAAATGCGTATCTGTATGACCGTACGACAGACGAGACGACCCTGCCGTCGGTAGCCGCGCCAGGTGCTTACTGCAGTCGGGAACGGGATTCGGATTCACTAACGACGCCGCAGCGCCTCCCTAGCGTCACACCGAGTCGCCCCGACCGGACCTGAATCCGGGGAGGCCATACCCGTCACGGCCCTGCAGCGACAAGGACTGTTTCGCAATCAGCCGTCACGGAATCGCGAGCGTCGACATATGCCACGTCGTCGTTGCCTGGGCCGCAGTCGACGTTGTCGGTGTAACCGTCCTGTGCGTACATGATGTCATCACCGGCCTGGCCCAACAGGACGTCCTTGTTACCGGACCCCTTGATGCGGTCATCGCCGTCGCCACCTTCGAGGCGGTCCGCTCCGTACTTGCCGTTGAGGAAATCCACCCCACGCCCACCGAAGAGGATGTCGCCATGATGGCGCCTCCACCCAGGGGACCCCACTAGTCGGTCGCGGCCCCGTCCACCGTAAAGCGTGTTGCGGCCACCAAGGGATCCGCCGTACAGGTGGTCATTGCCCAAACCGCCGACCAAGGTGTCAACACCTTCGCCGTCGGCGAAGCTCACGATATCGTCGCCACGGCCACCGGACGCCCAATCCCTTCCCTTCCCGTCGTATACGTGGTCATCCCCAGGGCCGCCGCGAATCGTGTCAGCACCGTTGCGGCCGTAGCCCACATCATTACCACCCAAAAGACACACATGGTTGTCACGGCGGTTGGCCGAGATCTCGTCGCTGCCCTGGGTCCCCGTAAACGCCAGATCACACGACGCCCGGACCGCCAAACCCGATGCTGGACCGGTCAGCCCAAGCAACACCGAACCCATGGCTGTGCCTATCACCAGCCAACGGCCAACGCGACCCAAGGAAGGCAAGCGAGAACACGTTGCCCGCGCGGTGCCTACCTCCGCGAGACTACGCATTGCAGAGGTATACCTCACCGAGTCCAACACCAGCAAGGGCCGAGAGTGCCCGTGGCTGGCACCGTGCCAGCCAAGTGCCAGATTGCACCTACATCGTCGACACAGTCTCGCTCCAGGGTCCCATCAAGCACGGATGGTCAAGCGAGGTGCGGAGGGCTGCTACCAGAAATCGTTAGGGAGTTGTAGAGAGTGGATCGTTTCGGGCTGTTCGATGAAGATGCGGAACCTCTCCACGACACGGGCTCGGACAGCCGGAGACGTTAGCACCGTCGAACTCGATGGTTCCGGGTCAAAACGATTTGATACTTCGTGCTCGATCACCCCTATCAGCACATGTATGTCTGAATCGTAGGCATCTCCGGCATGTGCTCCTCCTGTGGACTGACGGAGGCAAAGTATCCAAGTGCATGTTGACTGGGTCCGACAAACTCATTGACAAATGACTCCAATGGCTTCACGGACGCATTTGTCCGCGATCGCGCGGCGAAGAAGACCGAACTTGTGTCGGTGAATGGGGACGGTAAGCAGGCGACCGCTAACACCAACTGGCAGCCGAACATTGCTGGTGGCGGACGCTTCGTCACCTTTGCCTCAGCGGCGGACAACCTCGGTGGCGTCGACAACCACAACACCGCGGACGTCTTCATCCATGACCGCGAAACCGGCGCAACCAAGCTCGTTTCCAAAACAGATCAAGGGGTAAGCGGAACCGGTACCGCACCGCTGATCAGCGTCGATGGCAGCTCGATCCTCTTCACTCGTCCGGAGCGCTGCTTCCCGCCGACCTAAATGGCGCCTACGCCGACGTCTACCTTTGGGATCGGGTCAATCAGCAGATGCATCACATCTCAACGCCTCTTACTGGGACGCAGGAGATGAGGGTAAGTCAGGCGAGCGGCATCTCAGCGGATGGTCGGTTCGCGTTCTTCCTCAGCGCGGCGAACAACCTCATACCCAACGACACGAACATCAACGACGACCTGTTCATGTTGGACCGGACAGGTTGAGTCGAGACCGCTAGGCGTTATTGGTCCAGGCTCCAACACGAGCCCTTGCTTTAGAGGAACCACCCGTGTGTTGGGGCGCGATCTGGGTGGGCTGGGTGATTCAGCGAGTATGAGCGCACACGCCATCGGACGTGTCTGGTTGGGTGAATTGTCGACAGTCGAATGCGGCACCGCGCGACCTTTCCATGCTGGACGAAACGTCCCCTGGGTGGGTGTAGTTGATGTTTTGGCTGCTTTCTCTCCACGTAGCAGCCAGCGCCGTTTAGGTCGGCGTTTACGAGAGTCATGCGAAAGTCCGGTTTGTTTCCATGCCTGGAGTCAAGTCCAACCTGCATCCGCCAGTAGTTGCCTAGCTTGCGGTACACGCGGACGCGGATGACCAGAACCCGGTGATCCGACATCTTCACAACGCGCCTTGACGTCAGTTGAATATCTGGCGATGGCCCCTCAGGGAAATCCCGCTGATCCCAGCCGGTTTCGCTGTATTTGATAGTGCCATCCCCGCCAGTCGTGGCCGCAGAAACCGTTCCAGGTTCCATTCCGGTCACTAGCACGATGAGGCAGGTGAGGGCGCTGCCCAACTTGTTCCGACATTTCATCGCAACTCCCAACTTGACGTCAACCGACCTTCACGCGAATCTTTGCCGCGGTTTGTTGGCGACTGTCATTAAGCGACGTGACGTGAATGCTCACATTTAACTGAGAGTCGGGCTGGGCGTACGAGTGGTCTGTTGCGCGGGAACCTACTCTGGTTAGTTCATGGTGTGAAGCCTTGGCGCTCGCGGGGAAGTTCCAGCGGCGCAGCGAAATCGTGGTTGAACCGTTGTCGAAACTTGGCTCAGGCATCCGACTGACGGGTTACATTGCTCGTCAACAAGCTTTGGTGAACGGGGACCTCGATGCCACGGTTACGACTTAGCGCCTGCGCCGCAGCAATCCTCCTGCTAGCCGTTGGTGCGCAATTCCCAACGTCGATCGCGTCCGCCGTGAGGAGTCATCAAAAGTGCACCATCACAGGGACAGGACACCGTGACCATCTGGAAGGCACGTCAGGGAAAGATGTCATCTGCGGGCGCGGTGGACGAGACCACATCGTAGGTCGCGGCGGGGAGGACATCATTCGCGGTGGTGGCGCAGACGACTATGTCGATGGTGGATTCGGATCTGATGTTCTGCAGGCGGGCCGAGGCGACGACGCGGTTGCGGGCGGCGGTGGGGGAGACCGGTTGGTGGGCAGAACCGGTTGGGATCGAATCAGCGGCGGGGATGGTCACGACTCGTTTTCCGGTGGACATGGTTGGGACTGTCTCGATGCCAAGGATGGCGTTAGGGACTCGCTGCACGGTGGTTCTGGCAATGACTGGTCGTACTCCGATCGAGGTCTTGGAAGTCACCCTGCGGACTTGAGAAGAGACGTTGAACATGAAGAGGCGTTCTGTCCCGAACATCCGGCAGCTTCGTGACCGGCTAGGCGCTTACTTCACTGAACTAGTTGCGCCGGGCAACTCCACACCAGCCCGCGCATCGCGTCGCGAGTGAACTTCGCTGGCCGGCCCGTGGCGCCATCGACCACTTTGGCAGAACAGCCAACCATCGGCCAACGAGATCGGACGACTTTGGTGAGCTCGGGGCCAATGCCACCGATGCATTCGGCAGGAGCCTGGCTCACAAGTACCGAAATCGTGGTGACCCGCGTCGCTTCGGCCATGCCGGAAGTCAGTTGCTTGGATCGGCGCACGTTGACTTCACGAAACGGTTGGCACATTGACGTGGGCAATTCAATCTTGAGCGCGTGTCCCTCGTGGCGGACGGCTATTACCGTAAACCGCTGTTTGATCTGTGATGACGGATCCGAAGATGCCGTATCTGTCATCGGACTCACGCTGTGTGATTTGGCAGGTGTTGGTTGCTCGCTCAACGGAGTTGGCGTCCCGCTGCAGCCGGCGGTGAGGATCGCAAGGCAGACTCCGACGGCGCCTAGCTGAACCCCGAGCAGGTCTGGCATGTCGCTCCTACCGGCCGAGATATCTTTGCTGTCGGACGCCATGGCCAGGCATCCGGTTCCGCCGTCACTCCAACCGCTGACCGGCCGTGAGCCGAATGGCGGATACCCGAACTTCGTTTGGCTCGGTAGAAATTAGGTGCCCTGAAAAGGGACTCGGGGGAGTGGCTCCGCCGAGATTTGGGGGTGTTCCCTCGGCGGGGCCGCCCATTTTCCCAAAGATCTTGCATTGATACCCGCGCGCGGGAGTGACTAGTCGTAGTGACGCATCGTGCGCACGTTGATGAACAGCATCAGGCCGACGAAGCCCGCAGCCACCAGGAAACCCCGGCTGATGACCACCCAGTTGAAGTCTTCAAGAATGAGTGAACGCATCGCTTCCATGACGTAGGTAACTGGGTTCAACGTTGCGGCGATCTCCATCGGACGCGTGAGCAACTCGCGCGGTACGAAGTTTGGCGTGAGAAACAGAAGCGGAAAGAAGACCAACCCGGCAGAGTTTGTCGCTGCGGCGCTGCGGGTTTTCAAGGCGACGAACTGCAGAAATCCCGAGTAGCCGACAGCCCAGCCAGCCGTGAGCGCCAACAGCAGTAGGAAACCAAAGACTCCGCTCGCGATTCGGATTCCGAACGGCAGCGCCACCAACACCAGCAGCGTTGTCATGCCCAGCGACTTCACGGCCTCGGCCGACAAGCGGCCAAGGGCGAGCGACGAACGCGAAACTGGTGCGGCCCGTAACTTGTCGAAGTAGCCGTTCTCGATCTCTTCCACCAAGTAGAGCGCGGCCGTGCCGAACGAGGCTGCCAACAGGAGTGTGATGGGCAGCTGGAACGCCGCGTAGTTCTGACCCTTGAGGAAGGCGGTGGAGTCAGTGGGGAAGATCTTTGCCGCCTGGCCGACATTGACCACCAAGAAGAACAGCGGGATCAACAAGGTCGGCAGGAGCGCATCTGGGGTTCGTTTGGCCTCACGAAGAGCTCGCTCACCCAGCACCATGGTCTGGCTCATGCCTGCACCTCCTGGACTTCGCCTGCGCCGCGTTCTCGATTGCGCCCGGTGACGTCGAGGAAGACGTCGTCGAGGCTCGGTTCGGTCTCGAGTCCGCGTCGCGTTTTGAGCTCAGACTTCAACTGGCTCGGGCTTCCTTCGCGAACAATCAAACCGCCGTCGATAATCGCAAGACGCTCGCACAACTGATCTGCTTCTTCTAGGTACTGAGTGGTTAGGAACACGGTGGTGCCGCGGTGGTTAATGCGTCGAACTTCATCCCAAACCACCAATCGGCTGGCTGGGTCGAGACCGGTGGTTGGTTCGTCGAGGAACAGGACATCGGGCTCATGGACGAGCGCTGACGCAAGGTCGAGGCGTCGCTTCATGCCTCCCGAGTAACCCTTGATGAGCCGATCGGCGGCGTCCACCAGCTCGACAAGCTCAAGGAGTTCTTCTGCTCGCTGGCTTGCTGTAGTTCTAGACATACCGAACAGGCGTGCTTGAAGGACCAACAGCTCTCTTCCGGTCTGCCGGGGATCGAGTCCGGCCTCCTGCAGGGCGACGCCAATCTTTCGACGTGCTTCGTCGGGCTCTTTCTCGACATCGACACCCGCGACGCGAGCGATGCCAGCCGTGATTTTGGTGAGTGTGGTGAGCATGCGAACGGTGGTTGATTTTCCGGCGCCATTGGGGCCGAGGAATCCGAAGATCTCACCGGCTGCCACCGCCAGATCTACGCCACGCACTGCTTCGATCGATTCGCCCTTGGCGCTGAAGGTCTTTACCAGGCCGTGGGCCTCCACTGCTGTAGTCATGCGCGGGACCTTATGCGGCTGGTCCGACAGTGGGTCAAATCATTTGAACTGAGACACCGTTCGACGTCACGCCGAGCCAGATTCAGACCTGGAAGATGTGGGATGAACAGATTGGGACCCCGCTGCCGACGGGGGATGCAGCAGCGGGGTTGAGAAAAAACTAGCGCTTCACGCCCAGAAATGCAGTTGAATGGGCAAATAGGATGGTTCGTGGCGGATGACTCCAACGTCCTCCGCGATTGCGTAATCGGCCGACGATCGCGTGTCAGTCTGGGACTTGGGCCCAATGTGTAGTCGTTCGGACGTTCCGTCACAGTTGCTGATCACGCCGTCTGGCGGTGAGCCCAACTAATAGGGCGTACTGTCGACACATGAATAGCAATCAAGCAACGCAGACCGGCAACGATCTCTCCGAGTACCGAACAGCCGTGGAGAGGTTGGCCGAATTCCTGAAGACGATCGAGGGACAGCCGCTCACGGACGAGAAGCGCGATCAACTCAAGGCGCTCCAGGTGGCTGAGCGCATGGCTAAGAAGCAGCACAAAGAAGGACTGGCTGACGACTTCGACTAGTCGAAGTCAGCTCCACCCGTAGGTGACGCTGCAGATTTGCTGAGTGTGGTTGTGCGGCGACTCAGCACAGGAAACTGCAGTTGTCACCGCTTTCTGTATCGATGCCCTGGTAAGGCGGCACCACAACACGCCGGTCGCCTGCTGGGCCTCGAATGAAGATCTTGCGCAGGGCCACGTTGTTGGCATCTGTGACCTCGTACAGCCGACCGTCTGGGTTCGCCCGGACCTCAACGAAGTACTTTCCGTTTGGCAGATCAGTGACGTCAAACGATTGACCCGGTCGGTACTGCGCGTAGGTGTCACCCCAACCGGTCTGTAGCACTTCGCGAATCCAAAGCGAGTCGAGCTCGCCACACGCTGTGCCCAGCCCTTCGAGCCAAGGTCGCATCGATGCACCAGCGACCGTCAGGTCGATGATGTCGGTTGGCGCAAGACAGAAGGCTTCTTTGGTGCTTCGGACCACCTGGGTCTTTTCTGCGTTGAGTAGTGAGTAGTTCGCAAAGTCGCGGAAGTGCCAATGCTCATGTCCGTCGGCGTGGTCGTACTCCATGGTTCCTGCACGAGCCTTACCGACCAGGTCACCGTCGCGGTAGAAGTACTGAAAAGCCTTCATGATTTCGGTGTTGTCTTCGCGGAAGCCCTCAACCACCAATGGTGATGGACCTCGGTTCCACACCGTGGCGCCGAAACGGATATACGAGCGCCCGCTCTTGCGGTGATTGTCGACGTTGATGCCCCAGGCTGGTAAAGCCGCGATGTCGGGCAGTGCGTCGGGACCCGGAACGGTGCTGCGAGCTTCGGTCAAGGAGGACTGACCCGATCGACGGAGATCAGACCGACCAATCTTGGCGGTTCGTGTGGTGCTGGACTTGGTCACCACATCGACATTGGTCGTGAAGGCTGCGTCCTCGGGAGCCACCTGGAACTGGTCTCGGTAGAACTTTGTGAGTGAGACGCGAAGCTGGTAGCTGCCCTCAGGGAGCAGGTGATGGATATGCAAGTAGCGCCGTACCTGAGTGGCCCATCCTCGGTCGATTCCCCAGATCATTCCGACGGTAAAGGGGTTGGTGTAACACATTTCTGGGTACGTCTGGTTCTCGGGGCCGTTGTCGTTCACTCGTTGACCGCGGTAGTCGTTGGGACAGAAGTCGTACTTCCTGTCTCTAATCGCCTCGCCCTTGCTGTTGGTAAACGTGATCCTGAGGAACTCGGGAAGGCCGTGTCGCAGATCCGTGACGGTGATGTCGGGAAGCGGTTGAATCAGCTTGACGTCGCCGTCGCGTTGCCGCACTACCTGACTTACGACCAGCGGTTCGCTGTAGCTGGCGCGCTGGGCCCACAGTTCGAATGCTCCGCCGGCTGATGCGACGTAGGCGCTCGGTGAGACGTACAGGCCGTTGCGTCGCGTCTGGACGACGGTCATTTGATCCTGGGTGCCGATGAGTCGGACACTCGGGAGAGTCGAAGTGCCAGAACTCCCCGCGGAAGCGGGGACTGTTGCTGCCAAGAGCGGAATCGTGATGGCCGCAGCGGTGGAGACGATCGCGACGAAGCTGCGACGACTGGTGCGCATGGCACTCCTTGGTGGTGAGCGATACGTAGGTGGCCGATGTATAGCATCCGGCGGTCACTTTCGGCGGTATTCTCCACACCTTTGGAGCCCAATCGGGACATCAGGTTCTCCTGATGCCGGACAAATCCGGCGGTGTCGAGCGGTTAGTCCTTAGACCGCCCTTTCGGTGCCCTTAGGGTGATCGAGTGGCAGCGCCCCAAGCCTCTTCACCGAACCCGTTGCCTCCCGAGGCGACGGGTTCTCCGCCGAGTACGCAGTCGGTGGTTTTCAAGGTGATGAGCGCGATGCTGACCGGGGCGTTGCTTGCTCTCATTGCGTTCTATCTCATCCCCAAGCTTTCGGGGTATGCCAGCGTCGGTGAGTCTCTGCGCAACATGAGCGGGATCGAACTGGTTCTGCTCATGCTCGGCGGAATCACCATCATGACCCTCAACGCAGCGGCCATGAAGACACCGCTTCACCACCTCGGCCTCGGCCGCGCCTTCGTCGCGCAGCAGGCGTCAACCGCAGTGTCTAACGTGATCCCAGGCCCATCGGGAACGGCTGCAAGATTTGCGATTCTTCACTCGTGGAAGGTGTCTGTCGAAGACTTCACTCGGGCGACGTTTGCTGTCAGCGTGTGGAGCAACGTCGCGATGATTTCGATGCCCGGAATTGCATTTCTGACCCTGGCGATCCTCGAAGGATCAACGTGGGACGGCAAGAATCTGTACGTGCTCGCTGGGCTCACTTTGTTGGTCTCAGTGACTGTAATTGCCCTGGTGATTGGGCTGCTCCGCAGCGTCAGGTTCACCCGATTCCTCGGGCGGCTGACGCAGCGACTGGTGAACCCGCTTCGAAAGCTATTTCGACGCAGGCCAATTTCTGGCCTAGAGCATCAAGCAGAACTCCTCCGTGAACGGACCCTCGATGTGCTCCGCGATCGAGGAGGCCGTCTGACCGCGATCACCCTCGGGAACTACTGGCTCAACGGCCTGCTGCTCGTTTTCAGCCTGTGGTTTGCGGGAATCCCTCGCAGTGAACTTCCGCTCATCGTTGGACTGGCTACCTACAGCATCGGCCGCCTGTCGACCATCATTCAGGTCACTCCCGGCGGCGTCGGCGTGGTCGAGATAGCCTACACCGCGGTTTTCGTCGCAGTGTTGGGCGACAAGTGGCACGACGATGTCGTAACCGGTGTTCTGGTGTACCGGCTTCTCACCTACGTCATGCCGATCGCGGTGGGTGGGATTTGCTACGTGATTTGGCGACGTATGCAAGCGCATGCACACAAAGAAGAACTCGCCACCACGCCTGCCGGCTAGTCAGTTATCGCAAGTACCACAGCGATGTACTGCGTGATGTACGCGGCGATCGTCATCGCATGAAACACCTCGTGGAACCCAAACCAGCGCGGGAATGGATTGGGCCGCTTGAAGGCATAAACGATCGCGCCAAAGGTATACAGCAGCCCACCCGCCATGATGAGAATGACGACAACAGCTCCACCGCTTCGCCAAAGCGCTGGGAGATACGCGACCGCGGCCCACCCCAGACCTATGTAGAGCGCGACATAAAGCGGACGGGGTGCGCCGACCCACAACACGCGAAACAGCACCCCGAAGGCTGCCACCGTCCACACCAGTATCAGCAAGATTTCGCCTTGCCGGCCGGTAAGCAGGGCAACTGCGAAGGGGGTGTACGAGCCAGCGATGAACAAGTAGATGTTTGAGTGATCGAGTCGTTTGAGCACTGCTTCCGTCCGGCTACCCCACACCCGCCGGTGGTAGGTGGCGCTGACGGCGAACAACAAAACGGTTGTGATCAGGTAGACGACGACGGCCCAGCGGACCTTGCCTGCTGGTGCGAGTGCCACAGCGACGATGCCCAACACGATGGACAGCGGCACCGCACCTAGGTGGAGCCAACCACGCAACTTGGGCCGAACGGACTCGGGCACATGCCCTACCACGCGAACGATGCGCCGCTCTGCTGTGTCGAGCGCCCGATCGACTGCTTGGTCGACCGGGGTTGGAGCGCCCGACTTCGACGATCCGTTGGTCATGGGAGGAGCATGCGCCATTAGCGGGCAGGTGCCAAATTCTGTGCCAGGGCTTCGCGCTCGATTGGGGTTGCTTAGACCGGAATCGAGGTGAACATGTCGGAGTCTGACTCGCGAACAGCAGCCGCCGGAACGGCTCCGTCATGGTTGGCCAGCGAGGAGAGAGCAGCAGATTTGTCGGTCCCTGTCACCAACCAGACAATCGCGTCCGCGCGATTCACCATGCGCGGGGTGAGAGTCACCCTGGGGAAGCCGCGGAAGCTGTTGATGGATGCAACATCGGCTGCAGCCGAGATCACGGCGGCATCACCAGGTGGCCAGGACGCGGTATGCCCGTCGTCGCCAAGGCCAAGGTGAATCACGTCGATTCGTTGGCCTGCGATCATGCTGATTGTCCTGCCGTACTCCGATGCTGCCGCTTCTGGTGTGAACGACGTGACCGGAATTGCGTGGCGGTGTGATCGCGGGATGCCAGCAGGTTCGAGAAGTCCTTGCGTCAAGCCGGTCCAGTTGCGATCCGGATCGCCGTCGGGAGCAACACGTTCGTCGACTTGAAACACATGCACCGCCTGCCAGGGAACGTCCATCCTCGCGAGCTCATCGAACATGACTTGAGGGGTCTTGCCTCCGCTGAAAGCCACGCTTGCCTGTCCCTGCAGATCGACAAGTTCGGTCAGTCGATTCGCCAGACACGAAGCGGCGCCAACTGCGGCCTCCAGCTCATGTTCGGTTCGGGTGATTCTCATCAGTGCATCACCGGGGGGAGCGAGGTCATATTTGTGACTGCTCATCGCCGGGTTGATGCCAATGATGATGGCCGAGTAACTCGCTAGCTTCTTCTGGTCCCCAGCTCCCGCGTTCGTAGAAATAGATCGGTGACGGTTGATCGAACGCAGGTTGAACCACTCGCCACGCTTGCTGAACTGAGTCTGACCGTGCAAATCGACGCGCTTCGCCGTCGAGGGCGTCGTCAAGCAGACGTTCATACGCATCCTGCCTCGCGCCGAGTGCGTGGTCGAAATCTACCCGCATCGCGACGTCACGCGTTGCCAGCTCTCGCCCGGGCCGCTTGGCCTGAACGCCAAGCGTTACGCCGTCGTCCTTACCCAATCTGAAGCGAATCGTGTTGGCGTGTGGCTGCGGTACGGCGTCATCGGTGAACATCATGCGAGGTGGTGCTCGAAACTCGACAACAGCTTCGGTCCAGGTGGTGGCAAGTGCCTTGCCGACCCGGATATAGAACGGCACACCCGCCCAGCGCCACGAGTCAATGCGCAGATGTAGGGCTGCGAACGTCTCGACGGTGGAGTCAGGCGCAACGCCAGGTTCCTCTCGATACCCGACGTACTGACCGCGGACGAGGTGAGATGGGTCGATGGGACGCATCGCCTTGAGGACGCGAACCTTCTCGTCGCGCAACGCGTCGGCGTCCTTGTCCAGCGGCGGCTCCATGGCGAGGAGCGACACGACCTGGAGCATGTGGTTTTGTACGACGTCTCGGATAGCTCCGACATCTTCGTAGAAGGCACCTCGTCCTTCAACGCCGAACTCCTCGGCCATTGTGACCTGCACGCTGGCGATGTTGTTGCGATTCCACACCGGTTCCAGAAACGAGTTCGCGAACCGGAAGACCAAGAGGTTCTCGACTGCCTCTTTGCCGAGGTAGTGGTCGATGCGAAAGATGCGGCGCTCGTCAAAGTGCTCGTGCAAAATTCTGTCGAGTTCGATGGCTGATGGGAGGTCGCGGCCGAACGGTTTCTCGACGATGACTCGACCGTTTTGGGTGAGCCCTACCGCGGCAAGGTGTTCGGCAACAACGGAGAACATCAGTGGGGGGATCGCGAGGTAGAAGGTTGGCCAACGAATGCCTTCCAGTTTGGCCGCCAGTCGCTCGAACGTCGCCGCGTCGTTGTAGTCACCGTCAACAATGCACAGCTGCTTGGCCAACTTCGCAAACACCGACTCGTCGATCGCACCTCGGGCGGTCAGGATCGCTTGTCGCGCATGATCGTGCAGCACACTGTCGTCCCATGTCGAGCGGGCAACCCCCACGATGGGCACGTCGAGCTGATCTCGCTCGGCCATTCGGTAAAGCGATGGAAACAGTTTCTTCTTGGCCAGATCGCCGGTGATGCCGAACAGGACCAAGGCATCAGAGCGCGGAAGTCGATTCGGCATGACTATGAAGCACTCCCAGTGGATGGTTGTTCGTGGTGGCCGCCAAATTGTTTCCGCATGGCCGACAGGATGCGATCGGCGAAGTCAGCGTTACCTCGTGAGCTAAACCGTGAATACAGCGCGGCGGTCAGTACGTAGGCGGGCACACCCTCGTCGACTGCGGCGTGAACCGTCCATCGCCCCTCGCCCGAGTCGGACACCCGACCTTGGAAGCTCGCCAGGTCGGGTTCTTCGTTCAGCGCCTCTGCTGTGAGGTCGAGTAGCCAGGAACTCACAACGCTGCCGCGTCGCCAGAGCTCGGTGATAGACGCCAGGTCCAGGTCGTACGCGTAGAACTCTGGGTGAGCGAGCGGCGCGCTCTCTGCGTCTGCTGCGCGGGGGCGGGTCCCTGCATCGGCTCCTTTCAAAATGGCGAGCCCTTCTGCGAGTGCGGCCATCTGTCCGTACTCGATTCCGTTGTGGACCATCTTGACGAAGTGACCCGCACCGCTCGGGCCGCAGTGCAGCCAACCTTGCTCGGCGGTGCTTGCTTCACCTGTGCGGGACGGTGTGCGTGGCGCGGCGTCGACTCCTGGTGCCAGCGTTCCCAGCAACGGTGACAGGCGACGTACGGCTTCTTGGTCTCCACCAACCATGAGGCAAAACCCTCGCTCGAGTCCGAATACGCCACCGCTGGTCCCAATGTCGACGTAGTGGATGCCACGGGTCGCGAGCGCGGCAGCTCGCCGGATGTCGTCCTGGTAGAAGGAGTTACCCCCGTCGATGATCGTGTCGCCGGGGGATAGCAGCCCGGCGAGCTCGTCAACGGTTGTGTCGACCACGGCGGCTGGCAGCATCACCCAGACAACGCGCGGGGCTGTTAGTTGGTTCACCAGATCAGTCAGCGAACTCGCTCCGGCGGCTCCCTCGGCAGCCAACGTGGTCACGGCTACCGGGTCGATGTCGTGAATCACGCAATCGTGGCCGCCCCGTTTGGATCGCCGCACCAGATTGGCACCCATCCGCCCCAGGCCGACCATGCCTAACTGCATCTGACTCTCCCTTTGCCCATCGTCCGGAATCACCGGTGTGTGTCGCCCGGTCAGTCTGCTGGGCGGATGCCCACGGAGCAATCGCGGCCCGCTGTCGAAGTCAGCCCGGGTCCTCGAAATGACGGCGACCGGGGTAACTAATCAGAAATGACGGTTTTTGATGACATGCGCCTCACGGGCTAATCATTTGAGGGGAGTCGTCCGATGACTATGCCGTGAGTCCGAACTGTCCTGACCCCATCGTGCGAGCAACGCTTGTCGCGGTGCACCGACGTGATCACTCCCACCGCGCGGACCCGAATCTCCACCAGGGAGCCGACAGTTGTCACCCGCACGACATCGAGGTCGTGCGTCTGGGGCCGGCTGCCATGGCCGTGTGTCATGACTGCAGCTACGAGTTCGGGTTCGACGACACCCACGTCTGCGAAGAGGTCGCGCTTCAGCACCGTTCCGCAACCGCCTGAGTCTCACGTGCTTCAAGGTTCTCGTCACCGTCAGTGTCAGCGTCGTCGTCAGCGTGCCCACCAGAATCCAAGTCCTCTGCTGCCCGCGTGATATTGCGAACCATCGAACCGAAGACAATGCCGTGAAACGGCGCAACTACCCACCAGTACATGTGACCGAGCAAGCCGCGCGGGTGGAAGATGGCTCGTTGGTGGTAAACGGTCGGATGTGACTCCACGCGCATCTCAAGCCAGGCGAGTCCGGGAAGGCGCATCTCGGCGCGTAGTCGTAGGAGGTGACCTGGCTCGCGCTCCTCGACCCGCCAGAAGTCGAGTGACTCGCCAACCATCAGTCGATTGCGGTCGCGACGACCGCGCCGTAGTCCCACGCCGCCAGCGAGACGATCGAGCACCCCGCGTAGCTCCCACGCGAGCGGGAAGGAGTACCAGCCTCGGTCGCCACCTATGCCTTCGATGATTTGCCAGATCGCGCGGGGCGATGCGGTCGACGGACGCTCGCGCTCGTCGACGTACAGACTGCCTCCTGCCCAGTCGGGATCAGTCGGAAGCGGATCGCTCGGGGCTCCGCGAACGGAGGCGTTCGACCACCTAGTCGCTACATCGGCGTCCTTGATCCGCCGCAGTGCTAGCTCAACCGCACGGTCAATGCCGATCAGCCCACCGGTTGGTGAGGGAACATAGCTCTCGATGTCATGCTCGCGACAGAACACCTCGTGGCGTAGCGACTCGACGAGGGGCCGGGCGATTGAGCTAGGAACCGGTGTGATGAGCCCAACCCAGTGACTGGAAAGCGTCGGCGAGAGCACGGGTACTGGCAGGATCACGCGGCGACTCAGACCAGCCACTGCCGCGTACCGCTGCATCATCTCGGCGTAGGTGAGTACGTCTGGTCCACCGATATCGAATGTGCGGTTCAGCGTTTGTGGCAGTCTCGCGGCCGCAACCAGGTACCGCAGGACATCGCGGATAGCGATTGGTTGGATTCGGTTGTGCACCCAGCGGGGCGTAACCATCGCTGGTAGGCGTTCGGTGAGGTAGCGAAGCATCTCGAACGACGCCGACCCGGACCCAATGATGACCGCGGCGCGCAACTCGATGGCTGGCACGCCTGACGCCCGCAGAATTTCGCCAACTTTCATGCGCGACTTGAGGTGTGGAGATAAGTGCTCACCGGTCGGGACCAGTCCTCCGAGGTAGATGATGCGACCAACGTGCGCGGCTTCTGCCGCGGTACCGAATGCGTCCGCCATTTCCTGTTCAACGCGCTCGAATCCGTCGCCCGTGACGAGTGAATGCAGAAGGTAGTACGCCACCTCGATGTTGGCGAGTGACCGTGCCAGAACGTCCTCGTCGCTAGCATCGCCAACGACGATGTCGACGTCCGCAAACCAGGGTCGGTCGCGCAGCTGTTCAGCGCGACGCGTCAGTACCCGGACGTGGAAACCTGCCGCAAGTAGTTCGGGGACGAGGCGACCACCGATGTAGCCGCTGGCGCCAGTGACGAGCGCGCGGCCCGTTGGGGCGTCCGGAGGTATGTTCACATTGACAGTGTTACCCCGTCAGCGCGTGAGCACACCTTGTGCGGGTTGCCATGAAACGATCCCGCCATGAGTCCGTGGCTGGAGATCGTCATTTTCGCGGTGATGATGGTTGGGTTTGTTGGACTGGTGCTCCCCGTGTTGCCTGGACTGCTGTTGATGTGGGCCGCCACGTTGGTGTGGGTGTTGCTCGACGGGGGCGGAGCCATTCGCTGGGCGACGTTCGCGATCGTCAGCGTGCTCGCTATCGCCGGGACCGCCGCCGCCACCTGGATGTCTGGCCGCAACGCGTCCGAGGTGGGGGCTCCCTGGTGGGTGCTTGCCGTCGGTGTCGTCGGCATGATCGTTGGCTTCTTCACCATTCCGATCTTGGGTTTGCTCGTAGGAGGAGTCGGAGCGATCTGGGTTGCCGAGCTGGTCCGCCTGCGCAGCCCCCGCCTGGCCTGGGACACCACGTGGGCGGCTATCCAGGGATATGGCGTCGGTACCACCATCCAGCTGGCGGCAGGGGTCGCCGTGCTCCTGGTCTGGCTGGTCGCGGTCTGGCTCACCTAGTGGCCCTGGGCCGCCTTTCGTCGAAGACGCGCGGCCGCGGGTGGTGGTGATCCACCAGGCCATGGGGCAGAATGCCAAGTGCCCGGTTTCCACGGGGCGAGGCCGCTGGGGAAGGCGACCCTCGCAAAGGAGGCCGGAGCAATGACGCACGCTTCGACGACGCGCGGTGTGGTGTTCATCCACTCAGCGCCCGCAGCGCTGTGCCCGCATGTGGAATGGGCGATCGCCGGGGTGTTGGGCGCAGAAGCCAGTCTGGAGTGGATACCGCAGCCGGCTCAGACCGCCTGCTACCGCGCCGAGCTGAGTTGGCAGGGCGCATCGGGGACCGGCGCCAAACTCGCTTCCGCCATGCGTGGTTGGCAGCACCTGCGCTATGAGATCACCGAAGAGCCGAGCGCTGGTTTTGAAGGTGAGCGCTACTCCTACACCCCGAGCCTTGGAATTTTCCACGCGGTCATGGGTGTCCACGGCGACATCGTCGTGCCTGAGGATCGACTTCGGTTCGCGATGCTCGAGGCCGAAGACGGTGGGCCGGCGCTACCGATTGCGCTGGAACAACTCATGGGTAAGCCATGGGACGACGAACTTGAAACCTTCCGCTACGCCGGTGACGGTGCGCCGGTCCGTTGGCTGCATCAGGTGATCTAGGGCATTCGGTGAGCTCGGGCAGAGCTAAGGCAACGCCAAGCAATGGGAGGAACGTTCGAACCACAGACTGCATCAGGCGCGTCTAGCCGATCGACAGCCTGATGTGCTGACCGGACAGCTCCCCTTCCCAAGTCCGGTCGCGATAAGGCCCCCCTCGTCCGCACGAGGGGGGCCCTCGCACATCCCCGTGAACCAAGGGATGATTTTTCGCCGAATTCTGACTGAACCCTTCGATCACAGGGGCGGTCAGAGCGGGATGTTGCCGTGGCGGCCGCGTAGCGGGGCCGCAGCCACGATCGCTGCCGCGATGGCCGACCGAGTGCGGTCAGGAGACACGACCTCGTCGACGACGCCGAGCTCCTTGGCCTTGTCGAGGCCACCCGCGATCAGCTCATGCTCGTCAGCAAGCTCCTGCTCCATCTCGGCCCGCATGTCCTCAGGAAGCTCGGCGAGCCGTCGGCGATGCAGGATGCGGACAGCGGCGATGGACCCCATGACGGCAACCGTGGCTTGCGGCCAGGCGAAGACCTTGGTGGCACCGAGTGCCCGTGAGTTCATAGCGATGTAGGCGCCGCCGTAAGCCTTGCGGGTCACGACAGTTACTCGCGGAACGACAGCCTCGGCAAACGCGTGCAGCAGTTTGGCGCCACGACGCACGACGCCGTCCCACTCCTGACCAACACCGGGAAGGTAGCCGGGCACATCGACAATGACCACTAGTGGAATACCGAAGGCGTCGCACATGCGGACGAAGCGCGAGGCCTTCTCGGCCGAAGGTGAGTCGAGACACCCACCGAGCCGCAACGGGTTGTTGGCGATAACGCCAACTGTGCGACCACCCAACCGTCCCAGTGTTGTCACGATGTTGGGCGCCCACCGTTCATGCAGTTCGACGCTGGTGTCGGGGTCGAGCATGCCGGCTACCAACGGGTGCACGTCGTACGCGCGCTTGGCTGATTCCGGGAGGTGACCGGACAGATCGACGTCGACAATCTCAGTCGTTGCCTCTAGCTCGCCCTGAGTGCCGAGCAACCGGGTAAGCGCTCGAGCTTTTGAAAGAGCTTCTTCGTCGCTGTCGGTGGTGATGTGGACGACACCACTACGTCGACCGTGTGGTTCTGGCCCGCCAAGCCGTTCCATGTTGACGTCTTCACCCGTGACAGAGCGAACAACCTCTGGACCGGTGACGAAGACTCTGCCGTTGGGACCGAGAATGACGATGTCGGTGAGAGCTGGACCGTATGCCGCACCGCCAGCCGCAGCGCCTAGGACGACGGAGATCTGCGGGATTCGTCCGGACGCCCGCGTCATGATGTTGAACACCTCGCCCACCGCATGCAGTGAGACGACGCCTTCAGCCAGCCGCGCCCCACCCGAGTGCCACAACCCAATGATGGGGACGTCGTCAGCCAAGGCACGGGCGTAGGCGGCCAGAATGACTTTGCATCCTTCGGCGCCCATCGCGCCGCCCATAATGGTGGCGTCGGAGGCGAAGGCAACCGCGTGTGACCCATTGACGATTCCGTGTCCGGCGAGCATGCCCGAGTCGCCGTCGGCGGTGAGTTGGACGAACGTGCCGGCGTCGAAGAAAGCAGTAAGACGCTTCTTTGGATTGCGTGGATCGTCCGCTCGGTCGATCTTTGGCTTCTTCGCCGCTGTTGTAACAGCAGGACCCTTCGCCGGTTCGGTGACCGTCACGAGGTGCTCCGGAATGCGAGGGCAACATTGTGGCCGCCGAAGCCGAAGGAGTTGTTCAGTGCGATCGCGCCCGGGAAGCGATCAGCCGCGAGTTTGCGCGCCTGCCCGGCAACGATGTCGAGTTTGACCTCTGGGTCGAGGTTGTCGAGGTTGATAGTGGGCGGCACGATGCGCTCGTACAACGCGAGAACGCATGCCATCGACTCGACGGCCCCGGCCGCTCCAAGCAAGTGGCCGGTCATCGACTTAGTCGAAGTAACAGCAACTTCAGAGGCGGCGTCTCCAAGCGCGGTGTGAATCGCCAGCGCCTCCGCGAGGTCGCCTTGCGGCGTGCTGGTGCCGTGGGCGTTGATGTGAACCACATCGGCTGGAGAGCTACCAGCATCGTCCAAAGACATCCGCATGGCACGCGTTGCGCCTTTGCCCTCAGGATCTGGCTGAGCGATGTGGTGACCGTCGGCGGTAATTCCGGCCCCTGCCACCTCGGCGTAGACGCGCGCCCCACGAGCCTCAGCGTGTTCCGCGGTCTCCAACACCAGCACGGCAGCGCCTTCACCGAAGACAAACCCGTCACGTTCGGTGTCCCACGGTCGCGAGGCTGCCGCTGGGTCGTCGTTTCGCTTGCTCAAGGCGCGCATGGCAGCGAACGCCGCCAAGGGGAGCGGATGGATGCACGCTTCGGTACCGCCAACTACGACGACGTCGGCACGCCCGCTTCGGATCATCTGCAAGCCCTGCGCGACGGCTTCCGCACCCGACGCACACGCCGACACCGGTGTGTGGACACCCGCACGTGCGCCCAACTCGAGTCCAACGATTGCCGCTGGACCGTTGGGCATAAGCATCGGGATGGTGTGCGGACTAACTCGGCGCGGACCAGACTCGCGCAGCACGTCCCACTGACCGAGGAGCGTGAGGGCCCCACCGATGCCAGTGGCAATGCTGACGGCGAGGCGCTCAGGGTCGACCGTAGGACTGCCAGCGTCCTGCCACGCTTCGCGGGCCGCGATGAGCGCGAGTTGTTGAGTGCGGTCGAGCTTGCGCGCTTCGACTCGATCCAACGCGTCCATGGGGTCGACTGCTGCCGACGCCGCAAATGTCACCGGCAACTCCGACGCCCACTCCTGGGTGAGTGAGCGAACGCCGGAGCGACCGGCCAGTAAGCCTTCCCAGGTCGACGTGACATCGCCGCCGACCGGCGTCGTAGCGCCAAGCCCGGTGACAACGACCGTCGAATCGTCCGACCTGGAGGAGCTCGCCATGGTTCAGGCACCCGCCTGCTGGATGTACGAGACAGCGTCTCCAACCGTGCGCAGATCCTTGACATCGTCGTCCGGAATCTTCACGCCGAACTTCTCTTCGGCCGCGACGACTACCTCGACCATGGAGAGTGAGTCGATATCGAGATCGTCGGTGAACGACTTGTCGAGCTGGACGTTGTCGACGGGAACGCCGGCAACCTCGTTGACGATCTCGGCGAGGCCGCCGAGAACTTCCTGCTGATCCGCCATCGGAACTCCTTGTTTTCGTTACTTGCTATCTGACCGAACGTTTTCCTTGTTTAGTTGAAGTCTCGTGCGGTAGTGCGTCCTGCTCTGGTGAAGCAGCTGATTACTCGCTGGTTTGGTTGCTAAGGAAGTACCACGACCTGGGCTGAGTAGACCAGACCCGCACCAAAGCCAATCAGCAAGGCGAGGTCGCCACTTTTTGCCTGTCCGGTCTCTAGCATGCGCGCCATCGCCAGGGGGATGGACGCTGCTGAGGTATTTCCGGTCTCGGCAATATCCCGCGCGACGGAGACTGACGACGGAAGCGAGAGCTGCTTGATCATGGCGTCGGTGATGCGCATGTTGGCCTGGTGAGGGATGAACGCGTCGAGCTGGTCGACGGTGATTCCTGCTGCGTCGAGTGCCTGCTGAGCCACCTTCGACATCTCGAACACTGCCCAACGGAAGACCTGCTGTCCGCTCATCTGCAGCGAAGGAAAGGCGTGGCCGGGTTCGTCGCGCAGCGTGGTCCAAAAGACGTCTTGCATGATCGCGTCAGCTTGGGCACCGTCAGATCCCCAGACGACAGGACCAATTGCTGGCTCGTCCGACGGTCCTACGACGACGGCTCCCGCTCCGTCGCCGAAGATGAACGCGATGCTGCGGTCGTTGGGGTTGACCATGTCGGAGAGCTTCTCGACGCCGACGACCAGCACATGGTGTGCGCTGCCGCCGCGGATCATGTCCTGCGCGAGGCTGAGCCCATAGCTAAAACCTGCGCACGCAGCACTGATATCGAATGCAGCAGGCTCGTTCGTCCCCAGTCTGAACGCAAGTTCGGCGGCAGCTGAGGGTGTTTGCGTGAGATGTGTGACCGTTCCTACGATCACGGCGTCAATCTGGTCGACACTCACGCCGGACGCGGCGATCGCTTTCTCTGAGGCTGCCACCGACATCTCAACCACACCCTCATCTGGGGCGGCGAAGTGTCGCGTGACGATTCCGGAGCGTTCTCGGATCCACTCGTCAGAGGAGTCGATGTGCTCGATAATTTCGGCGTTGGTGACGACGCGTGACGGGCGATACCCACCAACGCCGAGGATTCGCGCGTACGCGGCGCCGGGACGTGGTTCAAGCCGTCCACTCATGAGTTGACCTCATGGGGGTGTAAGCGCACGACCGGTTGTCCTGGGCCGACCGGGTCGCCATCTTCGGCCAACCACTCAACGATCGTTCCACCGTGCGGCGCAACGATGGGTTGCTCATCGCGGTTGGTGACGATGCGCCCAACGAGCGCACCGGACTCAAGGTCATCGCCAACCTTGACGTCCGCGTGGTGGAACATGCCTTTGGCTGGGGCGACCAACATGCGCCAGCTCGGTGTGGTCGACATGGGGCTGGGGCTGCCGTGGCGTTCGACCAGGTCGCGCGCGGCCTCGATGTCGTCAGGGGTCTTGAGCGCGACGATCTCAATGCCCGGTAGTGAGCGCTTAGCCAGGCCGGCGAGTGTTCCGGCTGGTGGCACCTCGATCAGTGCAGTAACGCCGAGCTCGCTCATGGTTCGCATGCAGAGATCCCAGCGCACCGGATTGCTGACCTGCAGGACGAGTCGTTTGAGATACTCACGACCACTTTGCACCACGGCGCCGTCTGCGTTCGACAGTAGGCGAGTGCGCGCGTCGTGAGTAGACACGGCCTTGGCATACGAGCCGAGCACCTCGACGGCGGGTTGCATGTAGTGAGTGTGGAACGCGCCAGCGACTGATAGTGGTCGCAGTCGTGCGCCCTCTGGCGGGTCGTCGTGAAACGCCGCCAAATCCGTTTCGCTCCCAGCAGCGACGATTTGCCCGCCGCCGTTGTTGTTTGCGGCAGTTAGGTTGTGCTTTTCGATGCTTGCCTGCACAACGTCGGGGTCGCCGCCGAGCACGGCTGTCATTCCGGTCTTGGTTGCGGCCGCGGCTGTGGCCATGGCCTTTCCACGTTCGCGAACGAACACCATCGCCTGCTCGGCGGAGATGACGCCAGCGGCGGCGGCCGCTGTAATTTCGCCGACGGAGTGACCGGCGCCGATCCCGACCAACTTGAACGCGTCGGTGGGGTGGGGGAAGAGACTAAGAAGTGAGACCAGTCCGGCGCCCACCAGAAGTGGCTGCGCAATGGCCGTGTCTCTTATCTCGTCCGCGTCGGCCTTGGTGCCGTAGTGAATGAGATCGAGGTTGGCGCAGGCGGACAGCCATCGAAGTCGATCTTCGAACCCGGGTAGTTCGAGCCAGGGTTGGAGGAAGCCAGGGGTCTGAGCGCCCTGTCCTGGCGCGACGATGACAAGCACGTGCCCACCTTGGTCGACGTTGCGGGTGATCCGTGTACCGGCCGCGACGACGTTGCGACCAGGGATTTGTAGGAATCCTACAACCGGGGCCGCGGTCGGTCGTCGAGGCGACCCAGCGTGAGGGCCACCTTGAGGGTAAATGCGTCGCGTGGCTCGGTGGGTGTGCGGCCGCAGACCTCCGCGATTCGGCGCATCCGGTAGCGCACGGTGTTGGTGTGCACGAACAACTGACGAGCTGCGCCCTCGAGCGACGGTGACTGTTCGAGTACAGCTGCGGCCGTGTCCAGCAGGCCACCTCCGGCTTCAACGAGGGGGCGGTAGACCTGCTCGACGAGTCGGCGGCGGGCTTCTTCGTCTCCGTCGAGGGCTCGTTCGGGGAGGAGCTGATCTGAGGAGACGGGCCGCGGCGCATCGGGCCATGCTGCCGCCGCGCGAAAGCCGGACAACGCGGCCGATGCTGATCCCGGAGCGGCTGACAGGTCCGGGACCACTGGTCCCACGACGACCGGTCCGGAACCGAAGGCCGTTGCAAGCTGCGCGGCGGCTGGCAGTGGGTCGACGCTTTGGCCGAGGTCGCCGCCGAAGACCGCAACCAGCTCGTGGCCATGAACGCCAGTGACCACGTCGAGGCCAGCGTGCCTGGACGCTCGGCGCAGTGCGTCGACCACGGTTGCAGCGGTGGCATCAGGGGTCTGACCTGCAACGGCGAACACGTGCGGTGAGGCACGCCAGCCAAGTGCCGCGGCCCGTGAACGTACTTCGTCATCGAACTCGCCGCGTAACAATGAGTCGGCCAACAGTGCTTCTAACCTCGCGTCCCAGGCGCCCCGCGCCTCGGCGGCTCCCGCGTAAACCTCTGCCGCTGCGAATGCCACCTCACGCGCGTAGACAAGTACAGACTCACGAAGCTGGCTTTCGTCTCCTGGTGCGGCGAGTTCTGCGCTGCGTTCCTCGACCACCTCGATGGTGACGCGAACCAGTTCCACCGTTTGTTGCAGCGAGACAGCGCGAGTGAGCTCGCGGGGTGCTGAGCCAAACACGTCAGCGGTGATGGTGCGTGCTGCCTCAGGGCGGCCGTACCACTCAACGAATGCGCCGATACCCGCTTGCGCTACCAAGGTGATCCACGAACGGTCCTCGGCTGCCATTCCGCGAAACCAGGGGAGGGTTGCTTCCATGCGGGTCATAGCTTCGCTGGCCAGGTCGCCGGATGCCCGTTCCAATCGACGAACGGTCGCGGCACTTGCTCGGGCAGTCGGCACGACAGCAGCGTAGGCAGGAGGTGGTTTGCTTCGCTGGACGGGTTGTGGATCACCTACAACGACTCAGTGCCGGTTTTTGCCGTCGCTAGGGTGGATTTGGGAACAGAATCCGGAGCGCGAGGCGTTGCTCAGGGGCCGCGCAGGCACCGGCCCTGGCGGATTGGCAGATGAGGAGCCGCTCCATGACGACGGTCGATATTCGTCGCTCCGACCAGCGATTTGCAACCAACCTTGGTTGGCTGGACTCGCATCACAGTTTTTCGTTCGGCGGTCACTACGACCCGAAGAACACGCACTTTGGACTGTTGCTCGTGAGTAACGACGATGTGGTTGATCCTGGCACCGGCTTTGAAACCCACCCCCATCGCGACATGGAGATAGTCACCTGGGTCCTTGATGGCGGACTCGTGCATCAGGACTCGCAGGGCCATAACGGCGTCATCTATCCGGGTTTGGCGCAGCGGATGAGTGCTGGCACCGGAATCTTGCACAGCGAGAAGAATGACTCGTGGCGACTCACAGGCGAGGCCACCCACGACGACCCCGTTCACTTCGTGCAGATGTGGGTAGTGCCAGATGAGCGTGGAATCACGCCAGGGTACGAGCAACTCGACATCGGAACTGAGCTTGCCGGCGGTGGGCTCGTCCCAGTGGCGTCGGGGATGACCCGACACGAAGACTCATCGGCGATAACCATTCACAACCGACACGCTGCTTTGCTAGCGGCGCGGCTTGCTCCCGGCGCAGTCGTCGACATCCCCACCGCGCCGTTCGTCCACCTCTACGTTGCACGAGGCACCGTCGACCTCGAAGGCGTCGGTCAGTTGGAAGCGGGGGACGCGGCGCGAATCTCAGCCAGTGAGGGACAACGCCTGTCAGCCAAGACAGACGACACCGCAGATGCGGAAGTCCTTATCTGGGAGATGCACGCCACCCTCACCTAAAAGTTGACCAAGCAAGTCGCACCGGAGACGTCCGTCTGTTGGGCTAGCAGACCAACCGGGCTTTGCGCCGATCTCTTAAGCATGCGCGAGGTAAAGGACACGTCCGCAGCAATTCAAAGTGACGAGCCAAGTTTTGAGCGACCAGGGGCGGAGCTGAGGAATCCACAACGGTTCGCTCGCGCAGAAATCCGACCGGAGCCAGCCGAGTGGGAGCCGTATTACGGCGTGCGGTTTGGGCGAAACGCTCGAATCCTGCTGTCGGTCTTGCTGCTTGGGCCGGCCGCATTCTTGGCACTGGGCGGCACCATCTTGTTTCTCTGGGGCACAAATCCGATGGTGGGAATCCTCTTTTTGGCGATGCTGGTGCCCGTATGGCCGTTTGCCCGTATGGCGTTCCGAGACCTCTGGCGCCCAAGCGACTAGCGGAACTCACGTCCCTGTTCAACTGTCATTGGAGGGTGGCGGCGTGGTCGGGGACGTAGGTGAAGTGGTCGCGTGACGGACGCTTGTAACCGGCGGACTTGGGATGTGGCGGCAAATCCGGCAGCGGTTGCTCGACGCTCGTGTAGTCCAGCGTGCTGAGGAGGTGGGCCAGCATGTTGACCCGCGCTCGTCGCTTGTCGTCGGCTTCGACCACGAACCAGGGGGCTTCGGGGATGTCGGTGAACATGAACATCTCGTCCTTGGCTCGTGAGTAGTCCTCCCACCGAAGGATGGACTCGGTATCCATGGGTGAAAGTTTCCACCGACGTAACGGATCGTTGCGTCGATCGCGGAACCGTCGCTCTTGCTCCCCATCGCTCACGCTGAACCAGTACTTGCGAAGCAAGATGCCATCTTCGACGAGCATGCGCTCAAGGGTCGGGGCTTGGTGGACGAACCTGCGGTACTCCGCGTCCGTGCAAAATCCCATCACCCGTTCGACGCCTGCGCGGTTGTACCAACTGCGGTCGAACAGCACGATTTCGCCGCCCGCTGGCAGGTGCTGGATGTATCGCTGGAAGTACCACTGAGTGCGTTCCCTGTCGCTCGGAGCCGGCAGGGCCGTGACTCGTGCGAACCTAGGGTTCAGATACTGGGTGACGCGTTTGATTGCGCCGCCTTTTCCAGCAGCGTCTCGGCCCTCAAACACGATCGCGACTCGTTGTCCGGTCTCACGAACCCAAAGCTGTACTCGCGCGAGCTCCACTTGAAGGCGGTACAGCTCCTTCTCGTACTTCTTCTTGGCTAGGCGCGCTGGTGTCATGGTCCAAGAGTCAACAGTTGGACGGGTCCGAGCAAGTTAAAGTTGCCATTTCCGACCAGAAAGCGTGGCAGCTCGCCGGGCAGCACCGTAATGGCTTGCACATCAGTGCCCGCCCCATCGGTCGAGGGCAGCGGAACCCGCGTCCAGTCGGGCAGGTCGCCTGGATTCAGGTACAGGAAGTCTCGTGGGTTGACCACGGCGGCAGGCGGTTCTGCTCCGCGGGCGACCACGATGTCGGGCAGCCCATCTCCGTCGGCATCGGCCACCGCGACGCTGAGGAGGTGGGGCACCGTGTCGACTGTCGTGGTTGGAGCGAACGTGCCGTCGCCATCGTTTAGCTGGTATGCGACCTCGCTATACCTGACGCCAACAATGTCGAGAAATCCGTCGTGGTTGATATCGGCGAGCTCGCAGTCCGTGTACTGCCTTCCGATCCCGATCTGCTGACCGAGCGACTCGAAGTGGCCGTCGTTGTTCTGGAAGTAGTACAAGATGTCGGTGCCGCAGACGAAGAGGTCCTGGTCGCCGTCCGCGTCCCAGTCGATGGCCCAACCGCACAGTCCGTAGCCGTACGACTTGTCAAGCCCGAACCTTGGGGCTTCACGGAAATGGCCATGTGCGCGTTGGATGAAAAGCTTGTTTACGGTCAGCGCCGCGTCTGGGTCGCCGTCGCGCGGTTGTGAGTTCATGGAGTAGATGTCGAGACGGTTATCGCCGTTTGCATCAAAGATGATGGAGTCTTTTCCTCGACCGTACGGATCGCCGACGCCGCGCTGGGTGCCCCGATCTATGAAGCTGCCGTCATCTTGTTGAAACCACAGTTCGTTGTCGTAGTCGCTGCCCTTGACCCAGTTCTCCAGTGTTCTGCCCACCGAGCAGTACGCGTCCATCAGCCCGTCAGCGTTTACGTCAGCCCAGTCACACCCATGCCGGTCGACGTACTTGGACGTCTGCTTCGGCCATGCCGAGACGCTGGCAGGTGGTCGGGTGAACGTGCCGTCTTGGTTGTTAAGCAGGAGCACGCCCCCACGGTCGTGGCCGGCGAGCCAGATGTCGTTATAGCTGTCGTTGTTTACATCAACCACATCGTTGTTGAAGCTTTCACTGACCTGATAGACGCCCGCCTCAACGGCTGTGTCAACAATGGGCGGCTCATCAGCGCTCGCGGCCCCGGTGAAGGCCCAGCCAGCCAGCGATCCCCAACCCACCGTGGCCGCGATCAGAGCGGCGACGCCTGAACGTGGTCGTCTCACGAGTGCCTCCCCAGGCCGTACCCGCTCTCCCGACGGGCACGGCTTCGACCCTAGGGGAAACGGGAATCACGGTGGGGTGATAGCGCGAAACTGGCCCTGCTGACGAGCCGGAGCCGGACCTGCTCAGGCGTCGCCCATCCCTGCGCCGGGGTCCGCGGCACGCGGATCGTCGATCCGGTAGCGGTCAAACGCCTCAGCAACCACCTCTCGCTTGACTTCGCCGAGCCGCGCGAGCTCTTGCAGCGTGCGGACGGCGATCGACTCGGCATCGATCCGGAAATGCCGTCTAAGCGCGCCGCGGGTGTCGGACAGCCCAAAGCCATCAGTGCCGAGTGTCACGTAGTCGCCGGGAACCCAAGGTCGGATCAGCTCCTGCACCGCCCGCTGGTAGTCGGAGACGGCGACGATCGGTCCCGATACCTGCTCAAGTTTTTGTGTGACGTAAGACGTCTGCGGTTCGACGGTTGGGTTCAGCATGTTGTGCGAGTCAACCGCGAGCCCTTCGCGATGCAGCTCAACCCAGGACGTGACAGACCAGACGTCTGCGCTTACCCCCCAGTCGTCGCCGAGGAGTCGAGCAGCCTCCAACGTGGCTGGCATGGCCGAGCCGCTCGCCAACAGCTGCGCATGAGTACCGCCGTTGCGCGTACTGGTCTGGTAGCGGTAGAGCCCGCGCAGCAACCCTTCGACATCGACATCAGCGGGCTCGGCGGGTTGCTCGATGGGCTCGTTGTAGACGGTCAGGTAGTAGTACACGTTCTCGGGTGACTTGCCGTACATCCGTCGTAGGCCGTCGCGCACGATGTGACCGATTTCGAAGCCAAACGCCGGGTCGTAGCTGACAACGGCCGGATTGGTCGCAGCAAGCAGCAGCGAGTGCCCGTCTTCGTGTTGCAGACCTTCCCCATTGAGCGTGGTGCGACCAGCGGTTGCGCCGATGAGGAACCCGCGCGCCATCTGGTCTGCTGCCGCCCAAAAAGCATCGGCGGTCCGCTGGAAACCGAACATCGAGTAGAAGATGTAAATCGGGATCATCGGTTCGTCGTGCGTGGCATAGGACGAGCCGACGGCGGTGAACGAAGCTGCTGACCCTGCCTCATTAATGCCTTGGTGAAGTAGCTGGCCGTCTGTGGCTTCCTTGTACGACAACATGAGTTCGCGATCGACGGATGCATACGTCTGACCGTGAGGGTTGTAGATCTTCTGGACGGCGAACATGGCGTCCATGCCGAAGGTGCGCGCTTCGTCGGGGATGATTGGGACGATGCGGTGCCCGATCTCTGGGTCCTTGAGCAGGTCTTTCAGCAAGCGAACAAACGCCATCGTCGTTGCGATGTGTTGCTTGCCGGCCCCTCGGCGTGCCACTTCATACACGGGGTCGCCCGGCAGGACCAGTGGTTTGCTCTCGGTGCGGCGTCGCGGCAAGTAGCCGCCCAGTGCCTTGCGTCGGTCGTGCAGGTAGCGGGTGATGTCGCTGTCCTCGCCTGGGTGGTAGTACGGCGGCAGCTTCTCGTCGATCCGGTCGTCTTCGATCGGGATTTGGAGGCGGTCGCGGAATCCCTTGAGGTCGTCGAGCGTCAGTTTCTTCATCTGGTGCGTGGAGTTACGCCCCTCAAAGTGCGAACCAAGAGTCCAACCCTTGATGGTCTTAGCCAAGATGACGGTCGGCTGTCCCTTGTGCTCGACCGCCGACAGGTACGCACCGTAGAGCTTGCGGTAGTCGTGACCGCCGCGCTGTAGCGCCCAAATCTGGTCGTCCGTCCAGTCCTCGACCAGCTTGCGCGTGCGTGGATCGCGGCCAAAGAAGTGGTCGCGGATGAACCCGCCGTCTTCGGACTTGTAGGTCTGGAAGTCTCCGTCAGGAGTGGTGTTCATGACGTTAACCAAGGCACCGTCAGAGTCCTGAGCAAGCAACGGGTCCCAGCTTCGACCCCAGATCACCTTGATGACGTTCCATCCGGCGCCACGGAAGAACGCCTCCAGCTCTTGGATGATTTTCCCGTTGCCGCGGACCGGGCCGTCGAGCCGCTGCAGGTTGCAGTTGACGACGAACGTGAGGTTGTCGAGCTCTTCGCGCGCGGCGAGGCCGATGGGGCCGAGCGACTCCACTTCGTCCATCTCGCCATCGCCGAGGAACGCCCACACGTGTTGGTCGGAGGTGTCCTTGATGCCACGGTTGTGCAAGTAGCGGTTGAACTGCGCCTGATAGATCGCATTGATAGGGCCGAGGCCCATAGAGACGGTGGGGAACTCCCAAAAGTCGGGCATGAGACGTGGATGCGGATACGAGGGGAGACCACCTGCTGGGTGCGACAACTCCTGTCGGAAGCCATCGAGCCGGTCCTCGGTCAGGCGTCCTTCTAGGTACGCGCGCGCGTACACACCTGGCGATGCGTGACCCTGGATGTAAATCTGGTCGCCGCCGCCTTCGTGCTCGCGTCCGCGAAAGAAGTGGTTGAACCCGACTTCGTACAACGACGCGCTGGACGCGTACGTGGAGATGTGGCCGCCAACTCCCACGCCGGGACGCTGCGCACGGTGAACCATGATGGCCGCGTTCCACCGGATGTACGCGCGGATTCGTCGCTCGACCCACTCGTCGCCCGGAAACCACGGTTCTTGTTCGGGCGGGATGGTGTTGATGTAGTCCGTGGTGGTCAGGGACGGAACGCCGACATTCTTCTCGCGGGCACGTTGGAGCAGGCTGAGCATGAGGTACCGCGCCCGATACGCGCCCTGGTCGTCGATCACCGCGTCGAGTGAGTCGCGCCACTCCTGCGTCTCCTCGGGGTCGACGTCGACCAGCTGCGTGGGAAGCCCGCTGCTGATGAGAGGTTCGCGCTCGCGCCCGTTAGTCACGCTGGTGCCGCCCTTCCTATGAGCCGCTTGGACTGCTCGAACTGCTCCCGGCAAGTCCGTCAGGGTTTGGGACCTGGTCCGGCGTGCCCAGCCTACGCGCGACGGGCTACCCCTTCCCCTCGGCGCGTTCGCGCGGCAGGGTGAGCCACGGGGGAGCAGATTCAAGGAGGTCGCAATGCATGCCAGCGTGGGTGAGAAGCTCGTTTTGCACGCCAATCACGTGGGCGAACCCGATCGGCTGGGTGAAATTCTCGAGGTACGCGGGACCGACGGCGGCCCGCCGTTTTTGGTGAAGTTCGACGATGGCCACGAGGGTTTGGTGTTCCCGGGACCAGATGCTGAGGTCAAGCACCGACCCGGCAAACAGTAACTGGGGCCGCAGAACACGCCGATGTGCTTGCGCGCTCGCGCTCGCTGTAATGGACTAGCGCGACAGCCCGAACCTCGGGCCGACGAAAGGGGAGGGTTTTCGGTGAGCGCGACCGGCGCGGATGCCGACGCCCAGCGCGGGCAGGCAGCGCGCTTGGGGTTTGCACAGGGACAAGTGGTGCTTGAGATCGGCTATGACGAGGACTGCGACGACGAGCTGCGGCAGGCGATCTCAGCCACGATCGGCACTGAAATGGTCGACGAAGACTTTCAAGACGTGGCAGATGTCGTGCTGCTGTGGTGGCGGGAGGACGACGGCGACCTGGTAGACGCACTGGTCGATTCCATCAGTGGCATCGCAGCTGGTGGCGTGGTGTGGCTGCTGACTCCCAAAGCCGGACGGGACGGTCACGTCGAGCCGAGCGACATCGGTGAGGCAGCTCCAACTGCTGGTCTGTCGTCCACCAAGAGCACCAGCGCCGCCCGAGACTGGTCAGGCACCCGCCTGGTGGCCCCCAAAATCAACCGCTAACTCCAGACCCTTCGCGCCGCACTTTCCTGCGAGAACGACGCGTTCATGCCCTTATGCGTACGAAACGCCGGCATCTTGCTGAGTCTTATGCGAGCCAGGGCTGGCTTTGCACAAGTGAAGTTGACTCCCAAACTTTGCCCAGACCCCATGTGCGTCCTGCTTCAAACAGCATGAGCATGATGAGGACCACTGCATAAATCATGTGGTCATCGACGATGGGATTGTTGAAGGCACCTTGACCGGTCTTGGGGTCAACTGTGTTCGCCCACGGCGCTTCGGCGAGATACATCAAGCCCAACATCACGACGCCCGAAATCGCAGCGATGCGCATGAACACGCCGAGCGTCAGCGAAAGCCCAATTCCGAGCAGCCCAATCATGAACAGCCAGTTGGTCCAATGGTTCGGATCAGGCGCTTCGCCCGGACGCAGTCCGGTGAAGGTGCTGGCGAAGGGACCCTCGGGGTTTGTGCCGAACTTCAGGAATCCAAATGTCGGATCACCGTCGCCGGTTCCGAGCGCCCAACCTTGATTGTTTGGGGTCGCAAACTGCAGTCCAAAGTTCTTGTCGAGGAATGCCCACAGGAAGGTGAACCCGAGGAGAACTCGGGCGATTGCCGCCCAGTACCGGGTGGTCGCTGCAGGACGGAAGCCGTGGTACCAGCCACTTTTCGGCTCTTCTGATGTCTCGACCGTAAGGGTGTGACGGGCCTGGGTGGTCATGAGTGGCTCCTCGTGCTTGGCACGCATGGATGATCCTGACTAACGCTCCCGCCCTCACCATCGCACGGCCAGGGACTTTCTTCCCTATTGGTTCCGCCAGAGGTCACTCGGATTCGCGGCGTGGCTTGATGCCTGTTTGACTGTGCCTTGGCGCCCGCCCACGTGGCAGGTCCGACGATGGAAGGGATTCGCGAACCCATGACTGCTGAGCTCGGGCAAGAGGCACCAGACTTCACTCTCCCGAACCACCACGGTGAACCCGTCACCTTGTCTTCCTACCGTGGCAAGAAGAACGTCGTCCTCATCTTCTATCCCTGGGCGTTTACTGGCACCTGCACGGCGGAGCTGTGCGAGATTCGCGAGCGTATGCCGTCCTTCGATAACGATGACACTGTGACGTTCGCGATCTCCTGTGACGCCAAGTTCAGTTTGCGCATCTATGCCGAGCGCGAGGATTTCGAATTCGACCTACTCAGTGACCACTGGCCGCATGGTGCGACTGCAAAGTCGTATGGCGTTTTCAACGAGAAGGCTGGCGCGGCAAATCGAGGAACGTTCATCATCGACAAAGAGGGCATCATCCGCTTCGTCGTTGTAAACGGCATTCCAGACGCACGCGACCCGGGCGAGTACGAGAAGGCGCTCGCAGCCCTCTGATTTCGGTCAGCAACTGGTGCGCCGGTACGCTCGGTGCTCGTTCGGGCGTATAGCTCAGCGGTAGAGCACTGGTCTTACAAACCAGCGGTCGTAGGTTCGATCCCTACTGCGCCCACCCATCCCGACGTGCGGCGATGACGAATCACAGCGACGTACCTACGCGTCCGAACGTTGCGAAGGTAGGGCCGCGCTAGGGTCCGGTCGCAGCAGAACAGCTCGACGCGATGCGTCGGCAACCTTCTCCTCTTCGAACAGGTGCGTGTAGACCGCTGCGGTGAACTCCGGCGTGGAGCGACCGAGTCTCCTGCTGATCCCAAGCATCGACTCACCGGCAGCGTGACCGAGTGACGCTGAAAGGTGGCGCAGGTCGTGGAGCCGACAGACGCGCACACCCGCGCGCTCGGCCGCCCGTTGGAACGCTTGAGTGAGTGACTCGGGGAGGTAGGGCTGGCCGTTTTCCTTGACGAACACACAGTCGTTGACTTCGTACGCCTCGCCCCACGCAAGTCCCTCAGCGGCCTGCTGCCGTTTCCACTGACGCAAGACGGCAACGGTGTCGGTCGTGGAGTGAACGGCGCGACCTGTTCCTGCTTTTGTCTTCGGGATTCCTTCGTGGACGTCGCGGTCTAGCTGACGCTCACACCCAAGTTGACCTGGGCCGAGGTAGGCAGTGGCAGGCGTTCGAGGTGGGAGCATCGATGTCATGGAGCGAATGTCTGCCGCCGAAGGCGGCGGCAGACGGGTGGCCCGGGCATTCCGTAACGCTCTCGGAACGCCCCGACGGGAGGATCGGCGAAAAGGAGGTCGTGATCGATGCCTACTGCCGTGCGCTGGCGTACCGGCGTCGTGTGGACGCTCACCTGGGCGGTGCCGGTACTGGCGATCCTCGCTGTCCTGGCCAGCCTGAAGGCGACGCTCGAGTTCACGGGAACCGGCCAGACAGCCTCCACCGCCGGCGTGGCCCTGGTCGGTCTTTGCGGAAGCGCATGCGCGCTCATCGGCGGGACGATCTGTGCCCGAACCCCGAACATACGAATCGGTGCTCTCTTGCTCGGGCTCGGCTGGGTCATCGCTCTGACACTGGCGTGGATGTCCCAAGCGGCTCTAGACCTGCCGGGTTCGGCCTGGGTTCCGTCGCTCCTATCCCTGGTGACCATCCAGGTGTTTCCGCTCATGGCAATGGTGCTCCTGCTCTTCCCGGACGGCCACCTGCTGTCTCCCCGTTGGCGACCAGCGGTGTGGCTGATCGTGGCCATCGCGGTGTTGTCTGTTCTGCTCACCGGGTTCGATCCGCAGATCTCTGACCCCAGAGGGGCCGAGTCGGTCGTGAACTGGTTCATGACTGACTCGGGGGCACACCTGCTGTTCACGCTGATCCCAGTGGCGTTGCTGTCAGGTGCGGTCTCGCTGGTGCTTCGGTTCCGGCGGTCGACGGGCGTCATTCACGTGCAGCTGAAGTGGTTGGCGTTCGCGGCGGTAGTCGCGACCGTTGCCCAGGTGATGCAGACCGTCTTGTGGACCCTGGCCCAGGTCTACGGCCTGCCACTGGGTGGCGTGAGCTTCGTCGTGCTGGCTCTCGGGTTCACCGCCATCCCTGTGGCGTGCGGAGTCGCCATCCTCCGCTACCACCTCTTCGACATCGATCGCGTGGTCAGTCGATCCGTGGCGTACTTAGGCGTGACCGCAGTAGTGGTGACCGTCTACCTATGCATCGTGGCCACGATGACGTATTTCCTCCCGGTGCAGACCAACCTCGCTGTGGCGCTGGGCACCCTGGCAGCAGCATCGGTGCTTGAGCCGACCCGGCGGCATGTACAGCGCGCTGTCGACCGGCGTTTCAACCGTGCGCGCTATGACTCGGTCCAGACCGTGGAGGCGTTCGGGGTCCGCCTGTCACACGTGCTCGACGACGCGACCGTGCCCGACGACCTGCTGCAGACGGTCGCTGCCACGTTGCAGCCCAGCACCCTCGCCCTGTATGAGCGACCGTTGCCAACCAAGAACCCAACCGAGGGGCGTCCATCGCCGTCGAGCACCCGGACGATGACGTCGACTAGACCTTCGGTCTCCCGGCGCGAGGGTCGGCGGTAGGGCGAACATCCCGACAGCCACCGAACCAACCGGACGGATTCCGAACAGCGTCAAGCGAAACCCATGTAGAAGCAAGGGACGCGGCAACACACGGCCAACAACGGACCCACGGACGGGGGCTTACAAACCAGCGGTCGGGGATTCAAGTCCCTCTGCGCCCACCCATCTCGACGTGCAGCGATGTTGAATCACAACGACGGTCTTATCCGTCGGAGGCGTCCAGGGCAGGGCCCACGGGAGGGCCCACGGCAGGGTGCGGTCGCAGCAGAACCGCTCGACGTGACGCGTCTGCAACTTTCTCCTCTTCGAACGGGTGCGCGCAGACGGACGCAGTGAACTCCGGCGTCGAGTGACCGAGGCGCTTGCTGATCGCGAGCATCGACTCACCAGCTGCGTCGCCGAGTGACCCTGACAGTTGCGGCAGGTCGGCAGGAGAAGACTCTGGGCAAGCTCGCCAACTCACCGAAGACACATGCGGGCTGGTATCGCCGGCCGGGTACTCGTCGGAGTGGGCATCGTGGGAGCTGAAGTCATGGCAGCCATCGCAGGCTGACTTTGCGCAAGACGAAAGCGGTCCACTTGACCGATCACACACGCTTTCACCTGGGCTGGGGAGCGTCGGGGCCGGTTCGTGTCCATACATGGCTTGCCGCGGCCGCTGCCACCGCTTGTGAGGAGCACTAACCCCGAGTTAGCACCCCGGCCAGTCATCGGGATCGTTGCCGCATACCGTCCCGGCCCACGTGTTGGCAAAAACGACGGACCCGATGCTGAAGAGGCCGCCACCGTCTGCCGTTGCGCGATTCAACGTGATTGACCCACCATCGGCGAGCTGTAACGCCCCTGCCGCTACATAGACACCGCCGCCAGTGGTCGCATTGTTGAGCAGGATGATCGCATCGCCCGCCATTTTGGTCCTACCGCGGAGGACATAGACGCCGCCACCGTCGACCGCCTGGTTGTCCCCGATGGACGCGCCATTGCGAATCCTCACCCTGCCAGCTGTTGCGATGCCGCCGCCGGTCGCGGCAGTGTTTTCTGTCACCCCGGCATGGCCTTGGACGGTCACGACACCGTGAGTCGACGCCTCGATCCCACCGCCATACTGCCCCGAGGTGTTCCCGTGGACTGTTGCATCTCCCTGCACGGTAAGGCTCACGTAGCCTCGTCTGAATCCCCCGAGATAGACGCCCCCGCCATGTGCCCCGGCGTCGTTACCCACGACCGTCGAAGAGCCACCCATTTCCACTGGCGCGTCGTACGAGAAGATGCCACCACCACCATTGGCGGCATGGTTGTCTATCACCTTTACCTGGTCGTGAAGCCGTACTGCCGCCTGGTAGGTCGCCACGCCACCACCGGTGACGGCGCTGTTACCCGAGATCACCGCGCTGCCGCTGGCAGACAGAACGCCTTTTCGAACGTAGACGCCGCCGCCCCATCCGCCAACGCCATAGAGCTTGTTGTTTCCGATCGTCGCGTTGTCAGAAAGGGTCAGGCGTCCAAGAGTGAAGAAGACGCCTCCGCCATACTGAGCCTCGTTCGAAACTACCGCCGTTGACCCCGCAAGGACGAGGTCAGCACGTCGGCTATCGATCCCTCCTCCGTTCAAGGACCCCTGACCGTTTCGGATCGTCAGATCTAGGATGGTGACGTTGACCGGGGCGGCGCCTTTGGCGCCGTGGACGGTGAGGACCGTGCCACTTAGTGAACCGTCAAGGGTTGGGCTGGGCTCAGCCTGGCTTGGCTCGCCGATGAGGAACACGCTCTTGGTCACAACGAAGTTGCCAACGCAATGTCCTTGCACCTGGATTCGATCGCCATTCTGGGCCGCATCGAGAACCATCTGGAGGCTGCTCTGCGGTCCTGTACCTGCCGTTATATCCGTGACCTGGCAGGCGCTGGCACCGCCAATGGCGAGTGCTTCCCCGACGACCATGACACCGACCAGTGACACTGCAAATGCGGCTGCCCCGACCGGAACTCGCCGCCACCATTTCATTGACATGTTGGACGTCCAATCATTCTGTCCTACATGTGCACTCATCCAGGGAGGAGAGCAATGCGCAGTGCCACTATCTCAGAAGGACGCAACACTAGGAAGACTGGAACTTGCGCTCCGGTGGCCCGCGCCGGTGTACGTCGAACTCGGTGGGCGCAGAGGGGACTCGAAGCCCCGACCGCCGGTTTGGTTACCGCTGACGCCTCGCCTGACCTGCGGCGAGCGAGGGCTAGGCGGGCGACCGTGAGGGCAGCTCGTCAGATCCAGCTGAGCACGTTGGCGATCGGGTACACGAGTGCACCGCCTACGGCGGCAACGACGATGCCCTGCAGCAGGGCGACGATGCCTGCGAGCGCGACTTCCGGTGCGCTCCTCGGCGGGAGACCGGCCGCTTCGCGGACCCTCGGCGCGGGCGACAAACCGGACGACCGGACCTGGTCTTACAAACCAGCGATCGTAGGTTCGATCCCTACTGCGCCCACATTTGTGCGGTCAAGCTCGACGAGGTGGACGACAGTCAGCGACGGTGTAGGTGGTGAACCGGCTGCCAGACTTGGCGGAATCCCTTCACCATGAGGAATCCCCAAATCCCGGCACCGATCAACACAAACGGGTCGAAGGTCAGCAACCCTGCCGCGAGTAAGAAGAGGAACGGCACGAGCATTCCAACGCTGGCGACTATCCGACCGACTGGGCCGAACGTTGTGTCGCTCTTGACCCACCGAGACCGCCTGGCGTTCGGTAGCGCGGACGGCAACGGGTTCGTAGGTCCTTGGCCGACTCGAGTTACCGGGTTGAATGGGGCCGCTGGCGCGTCCGACGCAGGCGCACCCGCACTGGGCGGCGGCGAGAAGAAGTCGAAGGTGTCATCGGCGGACGCGGTCATACCGCAAGAATCGACCTTTTCCGGTGTCCACTTGACTGCCCGACCGATCGATTTCCGCGCGCTCCTGAGCAGCCGTGGCCGGGTCGAGTAGGCGATACCCAGTGTGTTGGAGACGCGAAGCCCTTTGACCTAGTTCGTACTTGGTTCCTGGTTTGCCAGGAACTCCTGGAGGGTCATCGGTCGTTCTCCCGTAATTTGCTCAACGTCACCGCTTACGACGTCCAGTTCGCCCTTGGCTAGTGAGACGTAGGTGCTTACCCAACCGTCAACCTCCCATGGCTCGGCGCCGAAGCCTGCTCGAGATTGGTACGCCTCCTCGATGGTTTCCTCGACGTACGTCGTGGCGTGGCCGGTGACCGTGGTGAGTACCTCGGCCGCCTCCGTGAGGTTGAACGTGTCGGGTCCAGTCAGGTCGTACGTGGCTCCGACGTGGGCTGAGGTGTCGTCGAGCATCACTGCTGCTGCTACCCGTGCCACGTCCTCACGCGCCACTCCAGCGACCCGGCCGTCGCCACCCGGGCCACGAATCACCCCATCTGCACCGACCAGTTGTGCAACGAAGTCGAGGTACAAACTGTCGCGCAAGAACGTGTGCTGGATTCCGCGAGCGATGATGTGTTGCTCGGAGTGGAAGTGGTCGCGTCCGAACGTGAAAGTGCAGTCAGCTGAGGCGGCGAGAAAGGATGTATAGACGATGCGGCTCACACCGGCACTTGCTGCTGCGTCGATCGCACGCCGGTGAACGTCGACTCGATTCTTTGATTCCTCGGCGGAGACAAGGAACAGCGTGTCGATGCCGGTCAGAGCAGAGGTCAAGGCAGGCAGATCGTCGTAGCTGGCTTCGGCGACGGATGCTCCCTGGAGTCTGGGCGCTCTCGTAGGGTCTCTGACGATCAGACGCTGCTCAGCGCCGGCCAAGGCTAGAAGCCGCGCAACATGTCCGCCCAGCTGCCCGGTCGCTCCAGTGACCGCATACAGCGTGGTCATCGGTCGTCACCCTTCGGCACCGAAGCACCCATCGTGGTGGTGGTTTCCCGGCTTCCCGTGTTGTCGCACCTTTTTCATCCTACGATCGCTGCGCGTGTTTCGCGCTAGATGAGGGGGATAAGTCGTGCGGTCTTGGGGAGCTCCGGGAATCCGCGTTTTCGCCGTTGGGTCGGTACTCGCGGTTTCATCGGCGGCATTGCTGGCTACTGCGCCAGCTGCCCTCGCCATAGGAACCGGCTGCCAAGCCACCAACGTGACAGAGTCTGGGCAGCCCATGGCCGACCTGCAGGCTGCGATCGACCAAGCGGTGAATTTCGACACGATCGAAGTCAGCGGCGTGTGCTTCGGGAACTTCTCCGTAAACAAGCTCATCGAGCTGAAAGGCCGACCCACTCGCGCCGTCCCCAACCCCACCTTGGACGGAAATAAGGCATCCAGTGTTCTCGTCACCGGCGGCGAAGCCGGCGTGACACTGACCGACCTCACCCTGACACACGGCAAGGCTCAGCAAGGTGGCGCGGTTGACATGAACGGCGGAACTGTGTGGCTCCGCGGCGCGACACTAATTACGGGAAACACCGCAGTGCGGGGCGGTGGGATCCACAACGGAAACGGCTTTCTAAACATTGGTGGCTCAGCGTCGATTGTTGCAAATCATGCGCGTCGCGGTGGAGGTATCTACAGCGCTCGTGGCCTACTGACGTTCGGTGGAACATCAAGCGTTTCCGGTAACACGGCGCTAAGCGGCGGTGGAGTCGCGGCGCCGACGGGTCACGTGACGCTCGCGGAGCAATCGGCTGTCAGTGGGAATACAGCTGGCTGGATGGGTGGCGGAATTTTGGCTGGATCTGGTCCACTCACGATCGGTGACTCAGCCACCGTTTCGGGAAACTCCGCGCGGACAGGCGCTGGAGTTGTCACTAACGGAACACTGACCATGTACGGAGCGGCGTCCGTTTCAATGAACATTGCGTCGTCACCGAACCGAGGCGGCGGCGTGCTTAGTCTGAGTAGTGGCTCGGTCGTCATGCGCGACACAGCTCAAGTGTCACAAAACAGGGGCTATATGGGCGCTGGCATCTATAGCGAGTACGGCACGGTGGTCATGAGCGGGTCAGCGTCGGTCAGCGGCAACAGCGCGACGTGGTCCGGTGGCGGGATCCAGCTTCTCGGCGGCAAACTCGTCATGACGGATTCTTCGGGGGTACGTGGAAACCACGCTGACGGCCCCGGCGGCGGGGTCTACAACGGTGGCACCGTCGTTTTGAAGCAGATGGCGGGCATCGATGGCAACGGCGGGCTGCATGGGGGTGGTGTGACGGGGGAGGGGACACTGAGAATGTTCGATCAAAGCTCGTTGGCGTTCAACCGCGCTCACCAAGGTGGCGCATACATGGGGAGTGGACGGTTCACCCTCAACGGAGAAGCCAGAGTGAACGGAAACACCGCCAGAATCGGTGGTGGGTTCTACAAGGTCGGTGGTCGACTCACGTTGAATGACTCGTCAAGGATCACCTCAAACACCGCGCATAAGTTCGGTGGCGGGGTCTATAACGTCGCTGGTCCGGTCCAGGTAAACGATTCCGCCACGATCTCGGCTAACCACCCCGACGATTGTCTTGGGTGCTAGCCGGTCTTGATACGCCGCGTTCGCGTCCACGCAGCGTCAAGTAACGTCGGCCCGCGAGGGTTGGGACTTTGATCCGAAAGATTCGATTCCCCGCCACTCGCGACGAAGCCGCCGAAATTTGTGACCGAGGTGAGACGCGGATGAATACGTGGCTGCTGTTGGCCTGCGCGATTGCTTCCGAGGTAACCGCAACTCTGGCGCTGCGAATGTCTGACGGGTTCTCAAAGTTCTGGCCAGCCGTGGTCGTTGTTATTGGCTACGGCACATCGTTTGTACTGCTGTCACTGATTCTGCGCACCGGTCTAGCCATCGGAATCGTCTACGCGATCTGGTCCGCGTTCGGTGTCGCGCTGGTCTCCGTCCTTGGTGTCCTGCTGTTCGACGACCGGATTTCCAGGCTCA
>DATKIY010000218.1:0-7712 GCA_035543875.1 Actinomycetes bacterium
ACGCTCGATAAAGTCGAGATCGAGGACCGTGCCCGGGCGGCCGCGCGCGGTTGCCCGGTCTTCTGCCTCCAAAAGCAGAGCCCCGATCCCCTGCATAAGCGCAAGGTCGCCGTTGACTCGGATTGGAAGGTGTAGGTCAGCCAACTGCGTGCCGATGCCAGAGAGCCCCCGTGCGGTTTGAGGATTTTGGAAGGCGAGTAGTCCCGTCTCGGGCAAAGGGTTGACCGCCAAGATGCGAGCGCCGTTCTTCTTTGCTTTCTCCAGTGCTGTCAGCATGCGAGGGTGGTTGGTTCCAGGGTTTTGGCCGCAGATCACGATGAGATCGGCTTCGTGTATGTCTTGCAGGGAAACGCTTCCTTTTCCAATTCCGATTGTTTCGGCGAGGGCGACCGACGTTGACTCGTGACACATGTTCGAGCAGTCAGGGAGATTATTAGTTCCGTAGGCACGCGCGAACAGCTGATAGAGAAATGCCGCCTCGTTCGAGGTTCGGCCGCTCGTGTAGAAGATGGCCTCGTTCGGTGAACTCAGTCGGGTGAGATGCTCGGCCACAAGCTGGAATGCATCGTTCCAGTTGATTGGCTCGTAGTGGCTCGCCCCGTCGCGTCGGACCATGGGTTCGGTGAGCCGACCTTGCTGTCCGAGCCAGTAGTCAGTGTGGCTGGAGAGATCGTCGAGGCTGTGCTCGGCGAAGAATGAAGCATCGACGCGGCGCAGCGTCGCCTCTTCGGCGACGGCCTTCGCTCCGTTCTCGCAGAACTCTGCAAAAGAGCGGTTTTCCGGGTCGGGGTCGGGCCATGCACAGCCCATGCAGTCGAAGCCGTCGGACTGATTTAACCGACGCAAAGTGCGGCCCGTGCGGACAGGGCCCATTTGTTCCACCGAGCGTTTGAGCGTCACCGCTACAGCAGGTATGCCTGCAGCGGCATTCTTGGGTCGACTCAGTTCGACCCCGCGAGCTTCGACGTCCTCTTCGGGCGCAGGACTGTGCACGCCTCGTGTATACCCCCTAGACGACCGCTCAAACCGCGGCAAGATGCTTTTCTTGGGTCCGGCCAGGTTGTGACTGCGACCGAGTCGGCAGGCGCCGAACTACCTAGCCCGGTGGTTCCGGTAGTAGTCGCGCCAGACCAACTTGTGGACGGGGACCCATCGCGGAATAGAGCGCAGTCCAGGGATGAAGGGCAGGAAAATGAGTCCCAGGGTTAGCCCCGCCATGATGTAGAAGATGTAGGCGTCGGCATTTGCTCCGAACGGCGCCGACTCTTCATTGTTGAAGGGTGGAATCTGGTACCACGCTGAGTACAACCAGAGCCATGCCTGCCCTGGGTAGCTTCCGGTCTCGTTCATCATTCCCCAGGTGTCACCCTGCAGATTGGCGGCCGTCGCGGCGTCATCGAGGTACGAGCCATCGCCCATGAAGAGGATCTGCTTGGTGTAGTCGGTTTGGTAGAAACCACCCTGGGCCATCAAGATGCCGTCGTAGGCACCTGAAGCGGCCATGGCGACAAGGCCGTTGGCAAGAGCCGGGACCGGACCGTAGTCGCCGCTGGGAACTTTCGTCAGGTTGCCTTCGGCGTCCGATATCGCGGTGTCAAAAGCGGTGGCCCACTGGGACCGTTGGTCCGGGGTGGCGTCATTCCATGCTTGCAGCGCTTGGCTCACTTGCGTGGACTGTTGTTGTGACTCCAAAGGCGTGATGACGAAGTCGTTGGCCGAGTCGACCGGGATACGCACGCCCATTATCTTCTGCATGTTCAGTGGACCGACGGTGAGTCCGTCGCCAGCCGAGTTGTAGGGCGGGCCGTATCCAGCAGACTCACTCGTCCCGGCGAGCTCGCTCACCGTGGTCGCGAAGAAGTTGTCAGGTGCGCTTTCTGCCCAGCCTTTGAACGTGAGCACTGGGTCGTCGGGTGAGCTAAAGAGAACGGCAAGCGACAGCGTCAACAAGCCGACGACCAGGATTGCAATGACGCCTTCTTTGACGATGTCGTAGCGGCGGGTTGGTCCAGTCCAAGGAACCGAATCGAGCTCAGGGTCGCGGTACTTTCTCATGACTGCACCTCTGTGGTCTGTGCGTCTGTGGGTTCAGCCACTGGTGCTGCGGACACTGCGTCGATCGGTGGGACGATCCCGTGCTTGCGGACCAGAAGGACATGGCCCACGACGATGACGCCTAGTACTAAGGGCAACAGGCAAACATGCAGCAGGAGAAGCTGACCGAGATTGGTGACGTTGAACCAAGCTCCGATTCCAACTGTGTTCAGACCATCTTTTGCCTCGAATGAGATCCACTGCGAATCCAGGTTGGTTTGTACTAGGTATCCGGTAAATGCGGTGCCAATCGACGCTACAAAGGCAATGGCACCGGTGATCCAGATCATCGACCGATGTCCACGCCAGGCAGCCATCCAGAACTTCCCCCACAGATGCACGACCATGAACACGAAGAAGAGTTGCACGCTCCAAAAGTGAAGGCTGTTGACGAACAGACCCACCGACGATGTGTGGTACCAGGTCGGTCCCTCGAACGAGAGCACTAGTCCAGACAGGATGATGACGACCAGTGCGGCGATGGTTAGTACGCCAAAGACATAGATCCAAGAGGACATGTACGCCGGCTGTCGCGCTGGCAGCAACTTCTCGGGCGGGTACGTACCGAAGAACTTCCGCCGGACGGAAACCGTCCACGACCCTATCTCAGCTGGATCCGTTGACTCGGCAGCGGGAGTGGACTCAGTCGCGGTCATGGCTGTCCTTACCTTTCGGGAACGGTAGGACTAGGGCGAGCACAAAGACCAGGATCATGATCAAAATAACAACCAGGTTCCCTATCGATACCTGGATGAACCCCCACTTCAGGTAGTGGGCAGGTTGGTTGAGATCCCCCGTGATTGCGGCGATCAGTTGCACGATGGAGTGCATGCCACCTCCCGTGACTTGAGTGACCGACCTGCTTCGGATTCACTTCACTTGAAATATCCCAAGGATCGTGAAGGTAATAACGGGTCGAAAGTCCCGAGTTGTCCCGAACGCGGTCAGCAGTTGGGTGTCGATTGTCAGGTGACACACAGGAGGACTCGAATGGTGATCCAGCTAAATCACACGCTCGTAAACGTCCGCGACAAGAGCGAGTCGGCGCCATTCGTGGCTGAGATCCTGGGGCTGCCGGGCCCGAAACCCTATGGGCCGTTTCTTGTGCTTGAGCTCGATAACGACGTGAACCTTGACTTCATTGATGTCGAAGTCGTGCACAAGCAGCACTATGCGTTCCTGGTGAGCGAGTCAGAGTTCGACGAGATCATGGCCCGCATCAAGCAGCGCGACTTGCCCCATTGGGCCGACCCATTCCAGAAACGGGCGGGCGAGGTGAACACGGACGACGGCGGCCGAGGTGCGTACTGGGAAGAGCCCAGCGGTCATCTGCTCGAAATCATTACCCGCCCATACGGCAGCGGTTCGTGAGAGCAGTTGGGGGATCTGGCCACTAGTTGTGCAAAACTTTCGGTAGACCAGTTGCACAGGTCGCGCCGCGCCTGTGGTGAGATCTACGGGCAGTAGCTCATTGGCCGAGAACTCTGACCGCAAGCGGGGGAACGTGTCACCATCGGACGTGGAAGATCGCAGGCATATCTCGCGCCGAGCACTACTCGGCGGCTCCATCGGGGCGGTGGTTGGAGTCACTGTCGCAGGAGCGGCAGTATGGCCGTTCCTGCCCGGACGCATTAAGGCATTGGTCCTTCCGGATCCAAACCCGTACATCCCCGACGCTGCCGAAGGGAAAGTGACGCTTGAGACGGTCTATTCGCAGGAGCGCGGGGCCGACGTCGATTTGTTCACGGCAGTCCCGCACGGCTACGGCGATGGTGAGGGTCTACCTGTTGTCATCGTGCTTCACGGGGCAACCGCCACCCCGGCGGTTTACCAAGAGTTTGGGTTGCCGCAGTTCCTGACGGCTGCCGTCGAGGGGGGCGCCGAGCCTTTTGTGCTAGCTGGAGCCGCTGGCGGGCTGTTGCGCTGGGAGCCACAGCCGAGTGGCGACAATCCGCAAGCGATGGTCCTGAATGAAATGCCAGACTGGCTGAACGAGCGAGGCTTTGACGGAGATCGTCGCGCCGTGTGGGGATGGTCGATGGGTGGCTATGGGGCGCTGCGGCTGGCGGAGGTCGCCCCTGGGTGGGGTCGCGCGACGGCGGCTTTTAGCCCTGCAATCGGTCCCGGGGATGCCGTCTTCGCGGACATGGACGCATTGACCGGACAACCGCTTGGACTCTGGTGTGGGACAGACGATCCGCTTTACGACGGAGTGCACGAGTTCGCAACGACCTTGCCAGAGCCCCCAGAAATTGCGTCTTTCAGCGAAGGTGGCCACACCCGCGTCTTCTGGAACGACCAGACCATCGAGGCCCTGACGTTCTTGGGGTCGTACCTGGGCGGCACCAAACAGAAATCCTCCGAATAGCGCTAAAAGCATCCCTTATGTGTATAGGCGCTTGCCTTTCGTCACAAAAAGGCTAGAATTACATCTATTAGCGGCCACGGAGGCTGATAAGAGATGGAATTACAGCTACAAGCAAACACCACGACCGAGGACTGGGAGCAAGCGCTCGGTCGACAGGCGCGTGCACTGCGGCTGCGCTTGGGGTTCACCCAGCGCGATCTGGCCGAACGCGCAAACGTTTCGTTGGCTGCCCTGAAGAACCTCGAGTCAGGTCGCGGCTCCGGAGTTCGGACCTTGGTGAGGGTGGCGCGTGCGCTGGGCCGCGAGGATTGGCTGGCCGACTTTGCGCCGGCCGCAGCAGCCGTGAGCCCCATGCAGTTGTTGCGTGCACGAGCGGGCGAGCATGCCAGAGAAAGAAAACGTGCACCTCGTTCCAGATCCAAACCGTCGTGACGTACCACCCGGTGGACGTTGTCGAAGTCCGCGCATGGGACGCGCTCGTCGGTGCCGTCGCGCTCGATCCGACGACCAACTTCTACGCCTTCGAGTACGCAGGGGAGTGGTTGTCCCGCGGAGTGGAACTGGCACCGTTGCACTTGCCGGTTCGAGAGGGCATCTTTGTATTTCCCGAGTTGTCACCGAAGACGTTTCATCGGCTTCCGGCACTGCTTGCCGATTCACTCCCTGACCGATTTGGTAACGCGCTCGTTGATGCGTGGATGGAAGACAACGGCGTATCCAAAGAAGCAGTAACACCACTCGATCGGCTCGCCTACGCAGCAGACCGTGCAACGGGAGCATTGACCTTTCGTCCTCCGGCTGGCCCCGATGCCGAGGTACTGACCGCGGTGCAGCTCGCAGACCTCGTGACCGCTGCCCGTGCGCAAGTGTCCGGCAAGGTCGGCGATGCGCCGGACGCTCATGAGGCCTTGCGCCAGCTCATTGTTGTGGGGACATCCGCGGGCGGAGCCAGGGCCAAAGCGGTGATCGCCTACAACCCAACGACTGGTCAAATCCGTTCCGGTCAGTTGGACATGCCTGAGGGTTTCGAGCCGTGGCTGATCAAGCTCGATGGAGTCACGGGGGACTTGACCCGAGAGACCGATCCATTCACAGGTGGTGGTCCGTACGGGCTCATCGAGTACGCGTATTACCTGATGGCGACCGCAGCGGGTGTCAACATGAGCCAGTCTCGACTGCTCCCAGAGGGTCCTCGAACGCACTTTCTTACCCGACGATTTGATCGCACGGTTGGCAATGAGCGAATCCACATGCAGTCGCTGTGCGCCATGGCGCACCTTGACTTCAATTTGGTTGGAACGCATTCGTACGGCACCTATCTGCGCATGGTTCGCGATTTAGGCATGACAGACGACGAACTCCAGCAAGCATTTCGTCGGATCGTGTTCAATGTTGCCGCGGTCAACAGAGATGACCACACCAAGAACCTGGCGTTCCTGCTGGCTGAAGGTGGCCGCTGGCAGTTGTCCCCTGCATACGACGTGACACACGCGCACAATCCGTCGGGGCAGTGGACGAGTAACCATCAGATGGGTGTTAACGGCAAGTTTGACGGCATCGCACAGGATGACCTCAGTGTGCTCGCGGATCGCTACCAGGTCGCGAACTATCGACGAATCATGCAGGAGGTGCTGGAGACTGTAGGCGAGTGGCCCGATTTTGCTGCCCAGGCCGGTGTCCCGCGGGAAGTCACTCAGTCCATTCAAGCTGACCTCGCGAAAAACACTCCTCGCTAGCAGGGGTGGCCGATGCCGAGGGCACAATGGCCCGATGGACGAGCCGCAGCATGTCACGCGTTTGGTTGACGTTGCGCTCGTGGCGGATCCAGATGACATCGGCCGGTATGTGACCGACGCGCATCGAATGTTGGCAGATCTTGTCAGCAACGACGCTGCACTTGGCTGGGTTGACCCGCCTGAGTCAACGGAGATCGAACAACTCCTCGCATCAGTTGCTCGAGATTCAGTGGTCGGAGACGCTGCACTCGCGATTGCAACGTCGGAGGGCCGTTTGGTCGGTCTCGGGTACTGGCGTCGCTACTCTCGCCCGACTCATCGAGTCCATGCCGACCTGGAGCGGGTGGCAGTGGCCATCGGCGCACAGCGTCAGGGGCTGGGGAGGGCGTTGGCGTCGTTGCTCGTCGATGCCGCGAGGGTGGGCGGGATAGAACAACTGACCTTGGACCTGCGGTCCGACAACGAACCCGCGCTGCGACTGTACGAAGGTCTCGGCTTTCGCCAGTACGGGCACCTTGCCGATTTCGTTGCTGTCGGCGAGCGCCGACTCGGCAAGATCTTCATGGTTCTCGACCTTCGTTAAGTACGGTCCTACCGGAGGACCTACTCACTTGTGCTCAGCCGTCGCCGGGTACCAGTGCCAGCACGCGTGCTGGGAAACCAGACGCGCCAGCTACTCGCGGAACGCCGACCACGACCCACGCGCCAGTTGCAGGCACCTGGTCAAGATTGATGGCGTTCTCGACGTGCCAGACCCCCTTGGGGAGTGTGACGGTGCTGTGAATCGGGAAGCCGTGGGTGTAGCCGGCATCGACACTTAAGGTGTCGATGCCGATTCCGGCGACGTGACGCTGTTCGACGAGCAGTCGAGCAGCCTCCAGCCCATATCCCGGGAAGGCAAGCCTGTCATCCGAACCAGCGTAGGTCGCGGCGTCATTGCGCAGTCGGCCCCAACCGGTGTGCAGAAACACTGCTGACCCATCACTTATTCGCCCGTGGTTGGTTTCATGACGCTCGACGTCGTCAATTGCCAGCTCAGCATCAGAATCCGTTGCCGCTCGCGCAGAAATGTCTAGGACTCGAAGGGGCCGGAAGAGTTTCGCTGCGGAGATCTCGGCGACTGTCTCGCCACCAGGCACGCAGTGACGCGGTGCGTCAAAATGCGTTCCCGAGTGTTCGCTGAGGCTCACTCGTCGACAGAACGAACCGTCCGGATCTATCTCCTCGACGTTTGTCGCGCTCATAGGCTCATCACCGGGCCACATGACCGTGGCAGGTGACAGCTCGGCCGACAGATCGACGACCCACATGTGACTCATCATGAGCGGTCCCTTCCACCGAGTAGCCGACCGAGTCGATTTGTTGTCCGCGTTGCCGTTGCAAACAGCGCGTCAGCTCGTGAATGGTCGCCGTCAAGGTGTGCCAGGAGCTCGATGCCCAGATAGGTCGCCACGATGGGGTACGCAAGTTCTTTCGCCGGCACCAGTCGGCGAAGCGGGCTCTTGGCAAGCGCC
>DATKIY010000219.1:0-7099 GCA_035543875.1 Actinomycetes bacterium
CATAGTCGACACCATCAAACGTGTCGATGCAGCGGGCAGGGTCGAGGAGACTGTGGACCGAGCGTCGCTGTGGGCTGCGCAAACGCCACAGGGATTTGCCCGGATCGTGCTTGAAGCCGCACATCGGGCCGCGGTTGACGACGGCGTGCTTGACGGCACAGACGATGCCGGTTTGGTGGAGCGGATCGGGCAGCCGGTGATGGTGATTCCGGGGTCGGACGACGGGTTCAAGGTCACACGTCCAATAGACCTCGTACTTGCGGAGGCAGTGCTCGCCCGACGTCGTTCGGCCGGAGTGCATTGAGGTGAGCGACCGACAGCCTGCGCCAGTGCCAGCCACGCCGCGCGTAGGCGTGGGTGTTGACGTTCATCCACTTGAACAGGGCCGACCACTTTGGCTCGCCGGCCTGTTGTGGCCGGACGAACCGGCCGGACTCGTAGGACACTCCGACGGCGACGTGGCTGCGCACGCCTGTTGTGACGCACTCCTTTCGGCCGCTGGCCTAGGCGACCTTGGGGAAGTCTTCGGTACAGATCGACCGGAGTTAGTTGACGCTTCAGGAGTTGCCTTGCTTGCGGAGACCGCTCGTCAGGTGCGAGCGATTGGACTCACCATCGGAAACGTTGCGGTTCAAATCATCGCGAACCGCCCAAAGATCGGCGAAAGACGCCTCGAAGCCCAGGACTCGATGTCGAGAGCTTGCGGAGCTCCGGTGTCAGTTGCAGCGACAACGACAGACGGTCTTGGGCTGACTGGTCGGGGAGAGGGCATTGCCGCGACGGCAACTGCCCTTCTGTTCCCTGCAGAGTCGTGACTTCAGCAAAGTAAGGCTGTGCTCTGGTGACGAACGAACCGAACCCATCAGTCCGAGAACCGGTTGGAGCCGCCGATTGCCCGTTTGCGCTGCCGCGAGCGCTCATGGCACAAAGGTGGGAGTCGTTGTCCTTTCTGCATTGGCGAGTAGATCCGGACCAACTGCAACGCACCCTGCCCGAAGGACTTAGCGTCCAAACCTTCGATAACGAGGCTTGGTTGGGCTTAGTGCCGTTCCACATGCGGGTTGGTTTTGCCCGAGGTCCCCTGGTGCCGTGGATCGGCTCGTTCTGCGAAACCAACGTGCGTACCTATGTCACGGACACCTTAGGCAGACCAGGGATTTGGTTCTACTCGTTGGACGCTGCTCGCTTAGCTGCCGTGGTCACGGCCAGGCTGACGTATCGACTCCCTTACTACTGGGCGCAGATGACCGTAACCGAGAGCGACTCGCAGATTCGGTATCGGAGCCGACGACGCTGGCCGCATGACGCCAGCATTACTAGCAACGTTCAACTAGGAATCGGTGATTCTTATCTGCCCAACGAGCTCACGGCCCTCGACCATTTCCTTACTGCTAGATGGCGACTGTTTAGCTCGAGAAAAACTGGACTGCGTTCGGCGAGGGCCGAACACGCGCCTTGGCCGCTGCGTAGAGCGCGGTTAGTAGATATCTCAGACGAGCTGGTCCCGTCAGTGGGGCCACGGCTGCTGGACACGGAACCGCTCGTTCACTACTCGCCGGGGGTGGACGTTCGCGTCGGTCCGCCGGAACGTCAAGGTTGAGACTTCTGGTTGGGCTGCGTGGATTCCCGAACCATGAGTACAGCGGGAATCAGTAGCTCAACGGGTGGCGTGACCTTCTCTTCGATGACATCGATCACCAAGTGCGTGCCTTGCACCGCCGTTCCAACCGGATCAAGACCCAACGTGGTCAGTGGGGGGTCGGTTCTGGCCAGGCCGGGGTCTTCATCGACGATGGCTAGCAGCAGATCGTCGGGTACTCGCTTGCCGAGTGCGGCTGCCCCGGCGAGCAGCGCAGGACCTGACCCCAACGGAATGCTGACCACCGCGTCGCACCCGGTCTGAAGCAGTTGAACGGCTGCGTCGTACAGCTGCTCGGGATCTTCGCTGGACCCGTGACCGACGATGAGTTCCACGCCACGTTGCTCGCACCAGCGAGCATGCGCTTGCTCCCATCGGTTGATGAAGTGGGTCGTGCGGCTGACCACGGAGAGCAGCGCGATGCGTTTGGCCCCCGCGTCCGCCAGGTGGTTGTTGATCAGTACTACGCCGCCCTGGACGTCGCTGTCGACCATCACGGTGGCGCGAGGGTCGTCGGGTCGATAGTCAGTGATCACCGGAATCCCGAGCGTGTATGCATGGTCCAGCAGCGGGTCGTCGACCGAGGTATCGGCGACGATGATCGCCTCAAGCGGCAGCTCCGATGCCAAGTCGAGTTGGGCGTCGGGAAGCAGGGCCAGAGCGTAGCCTCGTTGACTCGCAGTGGAGGTGCTGGCGGTGATGAGCAGCCCGTAGTAGGCGTCCGCCGGGTAGAGGTCTGGAGCGTTGGTGTACTCCCGCAGCGCGACTCCGATGAGCCGGGATCGGCCCACCCGCAGTCCACGAGCCACCGGGTTGGCTTGATAACCAAGTTCGAGGGCTACGGCTCGCACCCGTGCTCGGGTCGTCGCCGAAACCCGCCCCCTGTCGTTCAGGGCATTGGACGCCGTGGAGAGGGCGACCCCCGCCTTCGTGGCCACCTCGGTGAGGCTGACTCGCGGGTCGACGGACGGGTTCATCTCAACCTTTCGGGCAAAAGTTCCAACTAAGGGCCTTTGGAACCTTGTGACGAAACGATTCGGCAAGCATACTGGGGCGGCCCGAGCGGAGCCGGATAACGGGGGACCGCTCGGGCTCCAATGCGTTTGGCCAAGCTAACGATCCCGAGGACCGTCGTGAGCGAGCTTCACTATTTGTCTGCGATGAGCCTCCGAGCAAAGTACGTCAAGGGTGAGTTGTCCCCCGTTGAGGTGTTCGAGGCCAGTGCCAAACGCATCGACTCAGTCGATGACTCGGTCAACGCGGTGTGCGAGCGCATGTACGAAACGGCGCGCGAGCAGGCAGTTGAAGCCGAGCGTCGATATTCAGGAAGCGGCCAGTCGCCGCGCGCGCTCGAAGGCATTCCGGTTGCGTTGAAAGAAGAGCATGCAATTGCCGGTCATTTGATCGAAGAGGGTTCGCTGATAGAACAAGGCTCCATCTCTGATGTGACGCACCCAGTCGTGCAGCGAGTGCAAGCGGCCGGCGCGCTGACACATGTGCGCACTACAACGCCTGAGTTCTCGTGCGCTGGATTCACGCACTCGACGTTGTGGGGCGTCACCAGGAATCCATGGAACCTGGAATTCTCCCCGGGCGGATCTTCCGGTGGTTCGGCTGCCGCGCTGGCGGCCGGGTATGCACCGCTCGCTACCGGCTCTGACATCGGTGGTTCCATCCGGATTCCTGCGGGTTTTACGGGCACGGTCGGATTCAAGCCGCCTTACGGGCGAGTACCAGGATTGCCTCCGTTTAACTTGGATACGTATTGCCACGACGGGCCAATGGCGCGGACCGTGGCCGACTGCGCTTTGCTCGAGAACACCATCAACGGCCCTCATCCAAGTGACGTCGTTTCGCTGCGTCCCGCGTATGAGTTGCCGGAGTTGTTTGAATCGGTTAAGGGCTTGCGTATCGCGTTGTCGGTAACGCTCGGCGACTATGTCGTCGACGGGGAAGTGGCGGCGAATACGCGACGCGCGGCGGATGCGTTGCGAGCCAGAGGCGCGATCGTCGATGAAGTTGAGTTGCCGTGGACTCGCGAATCCATTGCCGCGACGACGTGGGTGCACTTCGGCGCAATCTTCGGGCCGGCGATTGCCGAGACTGCGGCGGAACATGGCGACCTGCTTATGCCGTACACGAAAGAATTCGCCCGCCGTGCAGTCGAGGCGGCGTCGAGCACGTCGTTCGTCGACGGCTTGATGAGCGAGGGCGCGATCTACGAACCGGTCGGACAGCTGTTTGAGCGTTATGACGCATTGCTGGCGCCCACCTTCGCTGGCACTGGCCTGGTTGCGGGCGAGGATTACGTCGACCGACAGCTCACCATCAACGGCGAATCGTTGGAATACTTCAACGCGTTCATGACGATTCCGTTCAACATCTTGAGTCGGTGTCCAGTGCTGAACGTGCCATCGGGACAGGCGAGCAACGGGATTCCCACTGGTTTGCAAATCGTCGGTCGTACCTATGACGATGTCACCGTTTTCAGGGTGGGCGCCGCCGTCGAGGCTGAACTCGGACTAGCTAGCGATCCCACGTGGCGGCCGGCGCTTCAACCCGTCTAGGCCGCATGGCGCACCCGATAGCCTTGGGCCCGTGACACTGCGCCTTTACGACACTGCTACCCGGTCGATTCGAGATTTCGTGCCACTGGTCCCGGGACGAGTGTCGATGTACCTGTGTGGTGCGACCGTTCAGGCGCCTCCACATATCGGGCACATCCGTAGCGGCATTTGCTTCGATGTCATGGGCCGGTGGTTCAGCCATCGCGGTTACGAGGTCACGTTCATCCGCAATGTGACTGACATCGACGACAAGATCCTCATCAAGGCGGCCGAAGCTGGCGTGCCGTTCTGGGAGATCGCGACGATCAACGAGCGGGCGTTCAGTTGGGCCTACACCGTCTTAGGGTGCCTCCCGCCAACGGCGGAACCTCGCGCCACTGGACACATCCCGGAGATGATCGCGCTGATGCACGCGCTGATCGAACGTGGCCACGCGTACGCAGCGGAAGGGGACGTGTACTTCGATGTCCGGTCCTACCCCCGTTACGGCTCGCTCAGTGGGCAGAAGATTGACGAGATGCTCCCCGCTAGTGATTCAGACGCCCCTGGCAAGCGTGACCCTCGCGACTTTGCGTTGTGGAAAGCGGCCAAGCCAGGTGAACCCTCCTGGGACACCCCGTGGGGCGCGGGGCGGCCGGGTTGGCATCTGGAGTGCTCGGCAATGGCACGTCGATACCTGGGATCAGACTTTGACATTCACGGTGGCGGGCTCGACTTGGTGTTCCCACACCACGAGAACGAGATCGCGCAGTCAAATGGAATCGGCGACGGATTCGCGGCGTTTTGGACGCACAACGCTTGGGTCACCACTTCGGGCGAGAAGATGAGCAAGTCGCTCGGCAATTCATTGTTAGTCAGTGAGGTTGTCGAGCGAGTTCGTCCAATCGAGCTTCGCTACTACCTCGCAACGCCTCACTATCGGTCGCACATCGAGTTCTCGGAAGACGCATTGACTGAGGCAGCGCAGGGATTTCGGCGTATTGAAGGGTTCATGCAGCGTGCCAGTGAACTCGTTGGATCGCCGACGGACGGAACCGTCCCGCAAGCGTTCGCCGATGCTATGGATGACGACTTTGCTGTTCCTCAGGCGTTAGCCGTTCTGCACGACACGGTCCGCACCGGAAACGCTGCGATCGCGGCATCCGATCACGACGGGGTGCGGAGCGCGTTGGAGGCGGTATTCGACATGACGCGGATCCTTGGCCTCAACCCGGTGCTCCCGCCTTGGGTCAACCAAGGTCGTGGTGATGCAGCGCGTGAGATGCGTGAGGTCGTGAACCGGTTGGTCACTGCACAATTGGAGCAGCGGAAGCAAGCCAGGGCAGATAAGGACTTCGCCGCCGCCGACCGGATTCGCGATTCTCTGGCAGATGCAGGCATCATCATCGAAGACACACCCGATGGTGCGCGGTGGTCACTAGGGCAGGGGCAGTGATGGCCGGCAATTCCAAACGCAAGGGCGCGATGCGCAACACAGGCAGTAAGAAGGGTCCGACCGTTGGGTCGGGCGGAAAGCGCGCCAAGGGCTTGAAGGGCAAAGGTCCGACTCCCAAAGCGATCGAACGCGACAAGCACCCCGTAGCCAAACGAGCCCGGGCTGCCGCCAAACGAGGCGAGTCATCCGGCAAGGGTCGCGGCGCGCGTTCGTCGGGGGGTGCGAGTTCCAACAGTCGCCGGCGCGCGGGAGGACCCGAGTACGTCGTTGGACGCAACGCGGTCGCCGAAGCGCTGATAGGGAACGTCCCAGCGTCCGCGCTCTATGTCGCCGAACGCATGGACAACGACGATCGCGTTAAGGAGTCAGTGCGTCTTGCCTCCGACCGCGGCATCGCGATCTTGGAGGCGCCGCGAGGCGAGCTCGATCGGCTGGTTGATGGGCTGCCTCACCAAGGGGTCGTGCTCCAAGTTCCAGAATACGAATACGCGCACGGAGACGACCTTGTCGGGCGTAAGTCGCCGGACGGGGGAACGCCGCTCATCGTGGTTCTCGACCATGTCACTGACCCCCGCAACCTCGGTGCGGTTGTACGTTCAGCTGCGGCGTTCGGTGCACTCGGTGTCGTCATCCCCGAACGTCGTGCCGCGGGAATGAGCGCCGCTGCTTGGAAGACCTCGTCTGGCGCGGCCGCGCGGATACCCGTGGCGCGAACCACCAACATCTCTCGACAGTTGGCGACGTACCGCAAAGCCGGCTTCATGGTGATCGGCCTGGATGCTGGTGGCGACACGACGATCGACACAGTTGAGCGCGACATGCCATTGGTGCTGGTCGTCGGCGCCGAGGGTGGTGGACTGTCACGGCTCGTTCGTGAGGGGTGCGACCTCATCGCCGGGATCCCCATGACGGACGCCACTGAGTCGCTGAACGCAGGCGTGGCAGCCGGAATCGCCCTCTACGCGATGAGTCGCAACCGTCCCTAGCGCTGCGTCCTAGGGGATCGGCCAGATGGGCGAATAAGCCGCTGGTTCCACTCCTGAAACTGAACGTTCAGCCAGGATGTGCTCATGCTCCCCGTTGCTGAACCGGCTATTTTGACGCGCTCGCTGCCGGGTCCTCGCGCGCGCAGCATCGGTGCGATCCAACTCGTAGCTGGACTTTGCATGGCGCCCGCGCTTTGGTCTCGGCAAACACTCACGGGGTGCGTGGGTCACGAGTTGATCGGCACTCCAGCCAGCGCGCTGTTGATGCTGGCCATCGTGGCCAGCGGTTGTGCGCTGGTCCTCGGCGTTCCACGATGCTCCGCTGTAGCGCCGGCCCTGGCTGCGGGTGCAGCTGTCTTGTTGCTGGGGGCCGCGGCGGCTGGATGGGCGTCGATCGGCGGGACGTCGTGCCCGAATGTTGGCGTTGATTCACCGGGAGTGCTGCTCGTTGTGCAGACGGGAGGCTCGCTCG
>DATKIY010000220.1:0-8347 GCA_035543875.1 Actinomycetes bacterium
CCGCGGATACCCGCGACACCCCGAGCGAACCGCAGACCACGGCAAACGGCCCGGCCACAGGTGACAATGACGCAGCCGGTCAAGGGGCTGGCCAGCAGAGCGACCCGAAGCAGGGCGACCCGAAGCAGGGCGACCCGAAGCACGACTCGACGAAGCAGGACTCGGCTAACTAAGACGGGAATGACCGACGTGACGACAAGCCCGCGTAACAACGGGCGCCGCCCAACCGCGGCCGCACCACGGCTGACTTTGGTCGACCCACGTCGACGGGTCACGGCCGTGGGCATCGTGCTCGCCATCGTGCTGTCGTTGTTCGTTGGACGTCTGATCCAGCTGCAAGGACTTGAAGCCTCGGCTTACGCGGCCACCGCTGCCGAGGAAAGACTGCGAACAGTCACCATTCCTGCCACCCGTGGAACCATCACCGACATTCACGGGGTTGCGTTAGCAACCACGGTTGATGCCGTAGACATCACAGCTGACCAGACTCAGGTTGGTGACCCACTTTCGGTGGCAGCAGCGTTGGCCCCGTTGGTCAAAGTCGATATTGCGGACCTACAGGACCGACTCACCGGTGACCAGAACTACGCCGACATCGCGCAAGGGGTTTCGCCTGGTGTGTGGCGCAAGGTTCAGGCTCTGCGCCTGCCCGGCATCTACAGCGAGCCCACCGCGCAGCGGGTATATCCCCAGGGCACTCTGGCAGCCAACATTTTGGGGTTCGTGGGCAGCGACGGGCGTGGGTTGAGCGGCTATGAAAGCAGCCTGGACCAGGTGCTGGCTGGCAAAGACGGACAGACCACATATGAGGCCGGCGCAGGTGGTCAGCAGATCCCTACAGGCGATACCGAGAACCAAGACCCGACGCCCGGCTCGGATGTGCGGCTCACCATCGACCGAGATATTCAGTTCATCGCAGAGCGCGCACTCCGTCGCAAGGTTCAGGAGTCCGCAGCCGAGAGCGGCACGGTCGTGGTGATGGACCCACGCAGCGGACAAATCCTTGCACTCGCTTCTTATCCGTCATTCGACCCGAGTGACCCGCAAGCGGCACCGGACGCAGACAGAGGCAACCGCGCCGTCAGTGACATCTATGAGCCGGGTAGCACCAGCAAAGTGATGACGATGGCGTCGGCTCTCGATAACGGCGCCATAACCCCCATGACGAAAATCGAAGTCCCGCCGATTTTGTATCGAGGTGGGTCAGACTTCCACGACCATGACCCGCACGGAGTCCTCCACTTAACAGCGACTGGTGTCCTGGCACTGTCGAGCAACCTCGGCACCATGCTGATTGCCGAAAAACTCGGTCGACAGCCGCTGTTCGACACGCTGCGCAAGTTTGGGATGGGCCAGCCGAGCGGCCTGGGGTTCCCCGGTGAAAGTCCTGGCATTCTCCCGGACGTGTCCGGTTGGGGTCCGACAAACTTTGCGACGATTGCTTTCGGCCAGGGGTTGTCGCTCAACGCCGTGCAGGCAACCTCGGTGTTTGCCACAATTGCAAACAACGGTGTGCGAGTTGAGCCATCGCTGATCGATGGAACCTATGAACCCGACGGCACCTTTGCCCCAGCCCCAGCCCCTGCCCGTCACCGGGTGGTCAGTGCTGAGACAGCAAGGACATTGAGCGAAATGATGGAGTCCGTGGTCTCGGACGAAGGTACGGCTCCGATGGCACAGATTCCCGGATACCGGGTCGCAGGAAAGACTGGCACGGCGGAGAGGGTCGACGACTCCTGCAGTTGCTATCGCGGCTATACCGCGTCGTTTATCGGCTTCGCACCGGCTGACGATCCGGCGTTGGTGGTGTCGGTAACTCTGCAGGACCCCACCAACGGCCACTATGGCGGCGTGTTGGGTGGCCCTGTCTTCAAGCGCGTGATGTCCTTTGCCCTGCAGAGCCAGCAGATTCCGCCCACCTTGACCAAGGCACCAAACATGCGGTTGACCTACCGGCCGTAGCCGCCGACGGTAATGAAATGAGTCATGGATCTCCGTCCGAACAACGACGGCGTGTCACTGGATCGTGTGGCCGCCACGGTGGGTGCGCCTGACCTCGATGCCGGTCAGGGCGGTACGGCTGTCGAGCTCGCGTCGATCATCGTCCGCGGAATCTGCGTCGACTCCCGGAAAATCCAAGCCGGGGATCTGTTTGCCGCGCTCCCGGGCGAGAACGTGCACGGCGCGCGGTTCGCCGAAGCCGCGGTTCGGGACGGTGCGGTGGCGCTGCTTACAGACAGGGCAGGTGCCGCACTGGTAGGCCCTGAGCTGTGTCCGATGCTCATCGTCGCGGACCCGCGAGCGCAGGTTGGCGCGGCAGCGTCGCAGATCTATGGCGACCCGTCAGCTGACTTGCTGCTGTTCGCGGTGACTGGCACGAACGGCAAGACGACTACGACGTGGTTGTTGGAGGCAGGTCTGCGCGAGGCGGGTCACATCACTGGGTTGGTCGGCACGGTCGAAACGCGGATCGCCGGTGCACCTGTTCCTAGTGTTCGCACCACACCGGAAGCACCCGAACTGCACGCGCTGCTTGCGGTGATGCGCGAACGAGGAGTCACGGCGGTTGCCATCGAGGTGTCCTCTCACGCGTTGGCGCTGGGGAGGGTCGACGGTTGCCTGTTTGATGTCGCTGGCTTTACCCAGTTTGGCAGTGACCATCTTGACTTTCATGGCACTGTCGACCACTACTTCAACGCGAAAGCTCGACTGTTCACACCCGATCATGCCCGAGCAGGGGTGGTGTGCGTGGACAGCGCGGGAGGTCGCCGGCTGCTTGGGTTGACTCGAATTCCGACAACCTCGTTGTCGACCGACAGCCGGGGATCTGCATCGCAACCCGGTGATCGAGCCGACTGGCAGGTCAGCAAAGTCACCTCTCGAGCTTCCGGCGGTTACGCGTTTACGCTGAGCGGTCCGGGACAGACGACGTCAGACGTTGCAGTCGCGCTGCCTGGTCGCTTCAACATAGCCAACGCGTCGCTGGCACTGGCGATGTTGCAAACCGCAGGGGTTGACGAACACGAAGCCAGGACCGGCATTGAGAAATGTCGCGGGGTCCCTGGACGAATGGAAGCCATCGACGGCGGCCAAGGCTTTGTCGCTCTTGTCGACTACGCACACACACCTGATGCGCTTGATGCAGTGCTGACCTCGCTGCGTCCAGATGTAGCGAAGCGGCTGATCGTGGTCATGGGGTGTGGGGGTGACCGCGACCCAACCAAGCGCGGGTCAATGGGCGAGGTTGCTGCCACGTTGGGCGATATTGTCATCGTCACCGACGACAACCCGCGCTTTGAGAATCCGGCGGCAATTCGAGCAGCTGTTCTGGCGGGGGCACGGTCAGTGATGTCAGCCCATACCGCGCGGATCGAGGAGATAGCGGGCCGAGCGAAAGCGATGGCACGCGCTGTCGCAATCGCGGGTCCAGGTGATGCGGTGGTCGTCGCGGGCAAAGGGCACGAGCAAGGACAGGAGATCGACGGTCATGTCTACCCATTCGACGACCGTGTTGTACTCCGGGAGGCGTTGCTCGGGCTCGTCGGAAACGACGACGACGTCCAACGGGGCGTTGGGGGTGGTGTCGAGGCGAACGGGTTGACCCCGGAGGATCGACCGCGACCCCAGGAGGAGAAATGATCAGCGCGAGTGTCGGGGAGGTAGCCCGTGTCGTCGACGGCACGCTGGTTGATGGCGCCCGTGCAAATGACCAGGTTCAGGGTGTAACAAGCGACTCGCGCTCGATCGAGGCCGGCCAGCTGTTCGTCGCGCTGCAAGGCACTCAGGTCGACGGACACGACTTCGCTCGTCAGGCAATCGCATCCGGAGCAGCTGTCGTTCTGGCATCTCGAGGAGTTGGCGCCCCAGCGATCGTCGTCGACGATGTGCTGCTCGCATTGGGAAAGCTGGCGAGGCACCATATTGAGCAGCTTCCCGGTGCGACCGTGATTGCCATCACCGGCTCAGTCGGCAAGACGACCACCAAGGATCTGTTGGCACACGTCCTGACGACGATAGGGCCGACCGTTGCGCCGCCAGGTTCTTTCAACAACGAGCTCGGACTGCCGATGACGGTGCTAACAGCAGACGCAGCCACGCGGTTTCTCGTCCTGGAGATGGGTGCTCGATCGGCAGGACACATCGACTACCTGTGTGGGATTGCGCCCCCCAAGGTCGGTGTTGAGCTGGCCGTGGGCAGCGCTCATATTGGCGAGTTTGGTGGGCGGGAGGAAATCGCGAAGGCCAAGGCTGAGCTCGTGAGGGCGCTGCCCGCGTCGGGGATCGCCGTCCTGAACGAGGACGATGACTACGTTCGTAGCATGTCCGAACAGACGACCGCCCGCGCTGTGACATTCGGAGAGAGTCGCAACGCAGACATGCGAGCCGAGAATGTGAGATCGGATCAGTTGGATAGGGCGTCGTTTACGCTGTGCAGCCCCGACGGTCAAGCTGTCGTCGACCTGCGCTTGCCTGGTCGCCATCTGGTTCCTAATGCGCTCGCAGCGGCCGCAACGGCTTGGGCCCTCGGAGTCCCGCTTGAGGTGGTTGCTCGTCGGCTCGGAACGGCAACGTCGGTGAGTCGATGGCGCATGGAGACGAGCGAACGAGTCGATGGCCTCATCGTGATCAATGATGCTTATAACGCCAGCCCCGAGTCGGTGCGCGCGGCCCTGAAGTCGCTTAAACACATCGGCCAAGACCGTCGCACTTGGGCAGTGCTCGGCGAGATGCGAGAGTTGGGCGAAGCCAGTGTTGCCGAGCATGACTCGATTGGCCGGCTCGTGGTGCGGCTGGACGTGCAACGTCTCGTGGTGGTGGGAGAGGCGGCTCGGCCGATCTACCTGGCCGCGCAGCATGAGGGGTCGTGGGGCGAGGAAGCCGCGTTCGTTCCCGACGTTGACGCAGCCATCGAGCTGCTGCTGGCTGAGGTCCGCCCCGACGACGTGGTGCTACTCAAGGCTTCTCGCGCGGTTGGTCTCGAACGGGCCGCGAACGCGCTGCTTGCAGGTGAATGTCAATGAAGCTGGTCTTGCTGGCCATCGCGACGAGTCTTGGCGTTGGCCTCTTCGTTACTCCGCTGTGGATCAAGTGGCTGCGTACGCGCGGCTACGCGCAGTCCATTCGAGACTCAGACGAGCTTGGCTATGCGGTTCCCGACCACGCATCCAAGCGGGGAACACCGTCGATGGGCGGGGTGGTCATCGTGGCCGGTACCGTCTTTGGGTACACGATGGCTCATCTCATTGCCTGGAGCGGGCCAAGTGCATCCGCGTTACTCGTGCTTTGGCTGATGATCGGGCTTGCCACCGTCGGGTTCGCTGACGACTACATCAAAATCTTCCGGCAGCGATCGACCGGCTTGCGAGTCAAAACCAAGCTCATCGGACAAGCGTCAGTCGCCCTCATCTTTGCTGTCCTTGCCCTGCAGTTCCCCGACGTCAACGGCTATACGCCAGCCACACAGTTCATCTCGTTTGTTCGTGATACGTCGGTGTTCCTGCCAGTTGGCGTCTATCTCATCTGGGTGTGGTTCATGGTGGCGGCGACGTCAAACGCCGTGAACCTGACCGATGGTTTGGACGGACTAGCAACAGGTGCGGCAGCCATCGTGTTCGGCGCCTACGTGACGGTGGGGTTGTGGCAGTACGGGCACGGTTGCGCGCAACTACCTTTGGGTGACTGCTACGCCGTCCGTAATCCCCTCGACCTCGCGATCGTCGCTGCCGGCCTGCTGGGTTCGTGCTTCGGGTTCCTCTGGTGGAATGCGTCGCCAGCCCAGATCTTCATGGGGGACACCGGTTCGCTGGCGCTTGGTGGAGCGATGGCAGGCCTTGCGATCTGTACGCAAACCGAGCTGTTACTTGCGGTGCTCGCTGGCCTGTTTGTCCTCATCACACTGTCGGTCATCATCCAGGTCGCGTCATTCAAGATGACGGGGAAACGGGTCTTCCTGATGAGCCCGATCCAGCACCACTTCGAGCTCAAGGGCTGGCCAGAAGTCACGATCGTCATCCGGTTTTGGATCATCTCCGGCCTGCTCACCGGATTCGGCTTCGCCATCTTCTACGCCGAGTGGTTGGGTGGAGGAGTGCTGGCGTGAGCTCCGACGGAGCGAAGGCTATGGCTGCCTCCTTGAGCACTGCGGATCGACGAACCGACTGGAGCGAAGTCAATGCGGTAGTGCTCGGGTTGGGCATCTCGGGGTTTGCTGCAGCGGACGCCTTGTTGCGAATGAATGCAACGGTCACTGTTCTCGACCACGTCGACGACGAAGTCCGCGTCGAACGTGGCCGGATCCTGTCGACGCTTGGCGCGCAGGTGCAGCTCGGGGGTGATCTGGACCTGGCGACGGATCGTGAGACCCCATGTGACCTTCTCGTCCCCTCGCCGGGGTTCCCGCCCAGCCATCCATGGATCGAGCAGTTCCGAGCCGGGACCATCTGGAGTGGGGAGCAGCTCGCGTGGAACCTTCGACCGCTGGAGCGGCCGGCACCCTGGTTGACACTCACGGGAACCAACGGCAAGACGACCACCGCGGAAATGCTCTCAAGCATTCTTCGGCTTGCTGGCCACCGCGCGGTGGCGGTCGGAAATGTTGGCCGACCGCTGGTAGAGGCGGTCTTCGCTGAGCCCCCCTATGACGTCCTGCCCGTTGAGCTGTCGAGTTTCCAGTTGCACTGGAGTGACCGGCTGGCGCCACACGCATCGGCATTGCTCAATATCGCGCCTGACCATCTGGACTGGCACGGCTCGATGGCGGCCTACGTCGCGGACAAGTCGAAGATCTTCAACGGAACCACTGACACCATCGTGTACAACGCCGATGACGCGCGCACAGAAGAACTTGCTCGAGCGGCTGATGTCGCAGAAGGCTGTCGTGCCGTCGGGTTCACTCTGGGGATTCCTGAGATAGGGATGCTCGGTGTGGTCGCCGGGACCTTGGTCGACCGGGCGTTCACCGGCGAGCGTCGCACCCACGCGCAGGAGCTGTGTGACATTTCCGACCTGGCCGTGAGTGGAAGCCACAATGTGGCAAACGCCCTCGCGGCGGCAGCGCTGGCGCTGTCGTGGGGTGTCCCAATCCCGGCGATTCGCCGAGGCTTGCTCGCCTATGAGGGGGAGCCGCATCGACTGAAGTCGATCGCCCGGATCGGGGACGTGGAGTACGTCGATGACTCCAAGGCGACGAATGTGAGTGCAGCAGACGTTGCCCTGCAGTGCTTCCCGCGCGTGGTCTGGATCGCAGGTGGTTTGGCCAAAGGTGGCCAGTTTGACGATCTCGTGTCCAAGCACCACCACCGGCTGTCAGCTGTGGTGCTCTTGGGCAGGGACCGGGAGCTCATTCGGCAGGCCGTTGAGCGACACGCGCCCGAGGTCCCGGTGATTGAGGTCGCCGACAGCGAAACTGAACCTATGGACCACGCCGTGCGTGAGGCCGCCTCGCTGGCTCGCCCAAAGGACACTGTGCTGCTCGCCCCTGCGTGCGCGTCCATGGACCTCTTCCCCGACTACTCAGCGCGTGGAGACGCCTTCGCCCATGCGGTGGACAACCTTTCGCGGTAGATCGGTCGGCCGCACCCGATGACAATCACTCCAACGCGTAGTGAGCCGTCTACGCGCGCGAGCCGGTCGGTCCGGCCGAGTGTTGACCGGCTAAGCATCGTTACCACTGTGCGTAGTGTCTTGCGACGCCCGTTGACGCCGTACTACTTGATTTTGGGCGCAACTGTTCTGCTCACCACACTTGGCTTGGTCATGGTGCTGTCGGCATCAAGTGTCGAGTCGTACGTTGCGAATGGTTCTTCGTACGCAGTCGCGCAAAAGCAGGCGATCTGGGTGGCGATTGGTGTGCCCATGCTCTTGGTCGCCAGTCGACTCCCGATCCGGTTCTTCCGAGCCTTGGCGATCCCCATGATGGTGGTCGCACTCGTTCTGCTGGTTCTGGTGCTGGTTCCCGGGATCGGCGTCAGCGTTAACGGCAACCAAAACTGGATCCAGTTCGGTGGCCCATTTCGGATCCAGCCGGCTGAGGCCGCGAAGCTTGCGTTGGTTCTCTGGGGGAGCGACCTGCTGGTGCGCAAGCGACGGCTGCTCAGTCAGTACCGCCACCTCATGGTGCCGCTGCTTCCGGTGGCCGCCTTGGTGATTGGCCTGGTTTTGTTGGGTGGAGACCTCGGGACGTCACTCATCTTGATGGCCATAGTCGCTGGTCTGTTATTTGTTGCTGGCGCACCGCTGCGGCTGTTCGTGTTGGTCGGCGGCGTAGCCCTCGGTGTGATTTTGTTCATGACACTTGAGCGCAGCGCCCGGCTCTCGCGATTCCAGTCCTTCCTAGATCCCTTCGCCG
>DATKIY010000221.1:0-6635 GCA_035543875.1 Actinomycetes bacterium
CCGTCGACGAAGATGGTTGTAGCGGTGAGGTAGGTGCCACCATCTCCTGCTAGGAAGACCACGGCGTTCGCAATTTCGTCCGGCTCGGCCATCCTTCCCAATGGGATCGCGGCATCGAGAACGGCCATCTTGTCGGGGTCACTCATCGTGGCGGCATTGATCGGCGTCGCCACCGCACCGGGTCCGATTCCCGAAACCAGAATTCCGTGCTTTCCGAGTTCTACCCCAGACGTTCGCGTCAACATCCGCATGCCGCCCTTTGACAGGCAGTACGCGGTGTTTCCAGGCATCGGCCAGTCCTCGTGCACCGAGGTCATGTTGATGATTCGGCCGCCCTGACCTTGCTTAATCATCTGCTTTGCCGCGATCTGGGTACCGAAGAACGCACTCTTTAGATTGACGTCGAGAACTTTTTCGTACTGAGCTTCGGTCGTGTCCAGAATCGAGGTTCTGGTCTCGACCCCGGCGTTATTTACCATGATGTCGACCCGGCCGAATGCCTCGACGCTTTGGTCAATGAGGCGTTGTAGATCGGCGACTTTGCTGACGTCGGCATCGACACCAATCGCACGGTCACCGAGCGCCACAATTTGCTTTTCCACGTCTTCGGCAGCTGCGGGATCCGAGACGTAGTCGATGACAATGTTTGCGCCTTCCCTAGCGAGTGCTAGGGCGACTGCCTTGCCGATCCCACTGTTTCCGCCGGTGACGACAGCCACCCGTCCGTGCAGACTCATGCTTGACCCCGTATCCACTAGTACGGCGACGTTGTGTCCCCATCGCGAGGGCCCCCCGACGTGGACCATACATGCGCGGCACGTGCTCTTCTAGAGATCAGCCAAGGCAGCTTTGCGAAGCCCGGGTAGTCACGGGAGTTGGTGTCTACGTTCCCAGGAAACTGCCGCGGCCAATACCGCTGGCTTCAGTCGACGAGCTACCTCGTCCGCCGTCAGGTCATCGACGTCGATGATGACGTCCGCAGCTCCGGCGTATGCATCGTCACGCCCGGCAAGCGTTTCCTTGATCCATCTCACAGGATCGTCGTCCAACCACGGCCGCCCCTGTCCATCTCCCAGCCGGGCGGCCAACGTTTCCGCACGCACCCTGAGATAGACGACGACTCCGCTTCCGCGCAGCAACTTCAGGTCAGCCGGACGGTCAGCGACACTTGCCGCTACGCCAGCAACGAATGGTGGTTCACGTTCCGCGGCTTCCCGCATTTGAACTGACTCGCTGTCATGCAAAACGCTTTCACCACGCGCAGCCAACTCGTTCAGTGACGAACCCGTCTCGCGTCGCAGAAGTGCATCATTATCCAGGAGGTCCCAGCCCAACAAAGCTGCGAGGTCTCGTCCCACAGTCGTTTTACCAGCGCCCATAAACCCAATGAGCCAGACTCTCACTCGAGGCGTCTGTGCCACCCCTCCCAAGAGGAACTACCGCTTGTCCAAAATTTGGTGCACGTGAACCTAAGGGGAGGCTAGGGCAGCGCGACGAAATCTCCTAGGAAGTGTCGGGCGGCTGGCGTATCTACCCGATAGTCGACGTTCGTGGCGCGACAAATGGCGTCACCGGTGATTGTGATCCCAGCGATGATGTCCGTATTGCCAAGAAAGTTCGGCCCTCCGGAGTCCCCGTAACACGACCCACCGTCCCCTTTCGCTGGGTTCATAGACAGGTGCAGCCATGCCTTGTTGACCGCGTTGAGTCCACCAGTGGCTTCCATGCGCACATCGTTGTAGAGGTAGTGGTGACCTCCAGGCTCGTTCGTGACCTCGTATGCGCCGACACCGACGGAGGTAAATCGTTGATTCTTCGACAGGTGCGACATCGCGTTCGCCTTGGGAAGCTGGGCAGGCGTGATACTTCGGATTGGCGAATCGAGAACAATAACCGCGATGTCGTGGGGGTCACTTTCCCGATGGTTGTACGCCGGATCTCTAAAGAACGTACCTGGGTAAACGGCATCGCCAGCCACATAGTCGGCGTCGAAGGTGACAGTGACATCCTTACCGGTTCGGCCACAGTGAGCCGCGGTCAGGAACACGGTGGGTGAGATTAACGTGCCGGAGCAGAGCAGCCAGGTGCCGTCGGAGTACTGCTTCGCGTGGACCATGCCGCCGACGTTCGGATGGTCGTTGCCATCCACCGTGCCATTAGTAATGGCGTTGGCCGGAGCGGCGATGGCGAGGCCGGCAAACAGGACGGTGGCCGCAGCGATTCGGCCGACTAACGCTGGCTTTCTCAGGTTCATCTTGCGATCGTAATTGCGGACCCCAGGATCGTCAGCCAGATGTAAGAACCCGCGTCCACCCGTTTGGCACAAGGCCGCACAGCGAGTGTTTCACCCGAACACACCGAGTGACCAGGTCCGGATGATCTACGGTTTAGAACTCCAAGGCAACGAGCTCGGCGATCTGCGCGGTATTCAGTGCGGCACCCTTGCGCAGGTTGTCTCCGCACAGAAACAAGTCGAGCGCTTGCGGGTCGTCGAGCGACTTTCGAACTCGTCCGACCCAGGTTGGATCTGTACCGACCACATCGTTTGGAGTCGGGAATTCTCCAGCAGCGGGGTCGTCGACCAAAACGACTCCGGCAGCGTTTCGCAGCAACGCCTGCGCTTCTGACTGGTCGACTTCGCGCGAAAAACGCGCATGGACGGCCAGCGAATGCGTGGTCACAACAGGCACCCGAACACAGGTGGCGGAGACCCGAAGATCCGGTATACCCAGGATCTTGCGCGACTCGTTACGGACTTTTAGTTCTTCGCTCGACCAACCACCGTCGCGAGCAGAGCCCGCGAACGGAACAACGTTCATCGCTAGCGGCGCGGGGAAAGGTCCGTTATCACCAACAATGCCTCGCAGGTCGCCGGGACGGGTCCCAGCATCAGGAGAAGCAGCCACCTTCACGAGCTGATCGCGGAGAGTGTCGATGCCTTCTTGACCGGCACCTGATGCCGCCTGGTACGAGGCGACGACCAGTTCCTCGAGACCGTACTCACGATGCAGGGCACCGATGGCCACAATCATTGAAAGCGTTGTGCAGTTCGGGTTGCTGATTATTCCGCGCGGGCGGTTTCTGGCCATTTCGGCGTTGACCTCGGGAACTACAAGCGGGACGTCGTCATCCATGCGGAACGCACCGGAGTTGTCGACTGCAACTGCGCCTCGGGCCGCCGCGATAGGCGCCCACTCGGCCGAGACTTCGTCGGGCACGTCGAACATCGCGACGTCGACGCCGTCGAACACCTCGGAAGCTAGCGCAATCACCTCAAGTTCCTCACCACGCACCGTGAGTTTTTTGCCAGCGGACCGCGGTGACGCGACCAGTCGGATCTCGCCCCACACGTCCTCACGCGTTGACAAGATGTCGAGCATGACGGTGCCGACCGCTCCGGTGGCACCAACGACCGCCAGCGTCGGCTTACTCATCGACCCGTGCCTCCGTAGACCACAGCTTCTTGCTGGTCAGCGTCCAGCCCGAATGAAGTGTGAACCGCGATGACTGCCGCATCGAGGTCGTCAGAACGCGTGACAACGGAGATGCGAATCTCGGACGTTGAAATCATCTCGGCGTTGACACCTGCATCGGCTAACGCACGGAAGAACTGTGCGGAGACACCAGGGTGCGTCCGCATGCTCGCGCCAACCAGAGAGATCTTGCCGATCTGGTCGTCGTACTGGAGTGAGTCAAACCCGATGCCAGACTTCATCTTGTCCAAAGCAGCGATGGCTTTTTGTGCGTCGGACTTTGGGAGGGTGAAAGAGATGTCGGTGAGTCCAGTTGCGGCCGCTGACACGTTCTGCACGATCATGTCGATATTTACCTCGGCCTCTGCCAACGTCTCAAAAATTAGCGCGGCTTCGCCAGGCTTGTCAGGGACGCCAACCACAGTGACCTTAGCTTCACTCCGGTCGTGCGCGACGCCCGAGATGATCGGCTGCTCCACAACTTCTCCTTGATGTCCGGGGATAGCCAACGCGTTGGCCACCACCCACGTGCCTTGCCGGTGGCTGAAGGACGAACGAACATGAATCGGCAGCTGAAACCTTCGTGCGTACTCCACGCAGCGCAAGTGAAGAATCTTGGCCCCACACGCTGCCAACTCAAGCATCTCCTCGTAGGAGACAAACGACAACCGCTTTGCTGACGACACGATTCTGGGGTCGGCGGTAAAGACTCCGTCGACGTCGGTGTAGATCTCACACACTTCTGCTGACAGTGCCGCAGCCAGGGCAATCGCGGTTGTGTCAGAACCCCCGCGACCCAACGTGGTCACGTCTTTGGTGTCGGGGCTCACTCCCTGGAATCCAGCCACTATGGCCACGGCGCCCTCATCGAGCGCGCCTTGGATTCGACCTGGTGTGACATCAATGATGCGCGCGCGACCGTGTGCAGATGTGGTGATGACGCCAGCTTGGCTACCCGTGAACGAGCGCGCTTCGACGCCGAGGTCGTGAATGGCCATGGCGAGTAGGGCCATGGCAATGCGCTCCCCGGCAGTCAGGAGCATGTCTAACTCGCGGCCCGGCGGCAGCGGAGACACCTGTTCAGCGAGGTCGATCAACTCATCCGTGGTGTCACCCATGGCTGAGACGACGACGCATACGTCATGACCAGATTTCTTGGTCTCGACAATGCGTTGGGCGACCCGCTTGATGCTGGTGGCATCCGCGACGCTGGAACCGCCGTATTTCTGGACAACGAGGCCCACGACTGGTTCCTTCCTCGGATGAGGTAGTTCCGAGACGCCCAGTGTACTGGCGTCCAAGGCCCGACTCTGATAGGTCCGGCATACGAGACGTGCCGGCCAGTATTTGTGGGGCTCGTAGGGTGGGGCCGTGCCATCACAGACTCGCCTGCTTACTGTCCTTGCCGCGCTCAGTTCTGCTGTGCTCGTCCTCATCTCTGGTTGCACCAGCGACACTCCGCCGGATGCGCCATCAACTACAGCCGAACCACCACAGACCACGGCGGAGCCGACAGCACCCGAGCTCACCGACAAGCAGCGAGTTTCGCAACTGGCAGCCCTGGCGCCAGATAGTTTCGACGCGCTCTACGGCCTCAACAGCAAAGGCAAACGTCACAACGCGAAGGTTCGAATGCGAGCCAAGGGAGAAAAGTTCCGTCTCGACGTTCAGAAGCGCAACAGCACGGCCGTCCTATTCACTAGCCCGCACGGCGTCGTCTCCTGCCAGATCGAAAGAACTAAGGGCAAGGTCAGTGGGAGGACGTGCTTTCTTGTCGCCAAGTCACCGCGTGGGCTCCCCGAGCTGTTTGATCCGGAAGTCCAACGTTTGTTCCGCAGCATCACTGACCGACTTTCGCGATCGCACAATGGGTTGACCGTGAAGGCAACCAAACCGTGGAAGGCGCCAGACCCCTTGGGAAAGGCCGAGTGCTTCAAAGTCCACGGGCCCAAGGTCGAGGCAGGGACGTACTGCTATCTGGCGAGGCCCGGGCCGCACATTGGACTGCTCGCGCGTGTGGTGTTCCCAAGCGGAACCCTCAGCATTCGTAAGGTCTATCGCTCAGTTCGGATCCAGGACTTCCGGCCACCGGTCCACCCCACGCCACTACCCAATCGATCAACTTTTGGGGTCGACGTCAAGACGGGTGTGCGCAACGGCTGAGTGGAGCGCGCGAAGTGCCGAGCTTGCGGTGGATCCCCAGTTGGCCAAGTAGGAGAACTGCCACCACCACATCGCCTCATCATGACGGCCGGCCTTGAAGTGTGCCAATCCATGCACGAGGTCGGCTGCCACGTCTGAGAGATCGTCTGACAATCGCGAGACAACAATTTCACCGTCTCGGACGTAAGGGTCGAACACCTCTACGTATTCGTCTGCCGGCCCGAGCTGCTCAGCCAACCGCTCGCGAAGTCCATCGGCGTCAGGGTCGGGACCTGCGTCGGGTTCGAAGCGATCAGAGGGCACGACATCAATAACCGCACCGAGTCGTCCACCGGCCAGAAGCAACTGCGAAACCTCCAGCAGCAGCATCGACAACGTGCCACCTGGAAAGTCGCCGCGCGCGACAGCGCCAAGTGCGATGAGGAAACTCTCGATCTGATCGGCGATCTCCGCCGTGAACTCGTCGATCTCCAGCGACACCCCACTGGAGGTCGTCGAAGCGTTCGCAGGTGTGCTCACGTCAATCCCTTCGCTGATGATCAGAACCGAGTTTCGTGCTTATCAATGCAACCTCATCAAACATCGAGTGATCGTCGACCTTCGAACGCTCGACCCAGCGTGACCTCATCCGCATATTCAAGGTCACCCCCCACCGGGAGTCCACTCGCCAATCGCGTGACTTTCAAGCCCATCGGCTTGATCAGGCGTGCCAAATAGGTCGCCGTGGCTTCGCCCTCGAGGTTGGGATCAGTAGCAATAATCAGCTCGGTGACCGTGCCGTCCGCCAATCGCGTCATCAGCTCTTTGACCCGAAGATCGTCAGGGCCGATTCCCTCAATTGGGCTAATCGCTCCGCCCAACACGTGATAGCGACCTCGGAACTCGCGGGTCCGCTCGATGGCGACGACATCCTTGGACTCCTCGACCACACAGATCTTGGCGAGGTCGCGACGGGGGTCGCGGCAAATCCGGCACTCTTCAGCCTCGGCGACGTTGCCG
>DATKIY010000222.1:0-16019 GCA_035543875.1 Actinomycetes bacterium
AGAAACCGATGGAAAGCTGCAACTGCTCCGCAAGTATCCGCCGATGCTGTACGTCGATGCCCACGAGTTCGGTTCACAGAACTTCCTCTTTCCACCGACCGCTGATCCCGAGTACCACGAAACCCCGGACATTGCTCACGACTGGATCTTTGACGAGTACAGCCCCGCGATAGCAACCGAGTTCGATCGAGAAGGCTTGCACTACCACCACGGTGCACCCTACGACTTCTTTGCCAGCATCTTTGGTGACACGGTTCCGACGGTTGGCTTCCACGCCGCAGGCATGACTTTTGAGAAGGACACGGCCGATCGCACCGAGGATCGCGTGCACCAACAGTTCATCGCGATGTGGGCTTCGTTGTTTGCTGGTGCTACTGACGCCCGTCAACGGGTTGCGGACTGGCATGACTCGTACGTGGAGGCATACCAGGAAGGTCTGGCGGGCACCCTGGAGCCAAATGAGGTGTTCGAGCCCAAGCACACCGTGTTCCAACAGGTTCCTGACCAGCTAGTGCGCAGCTACTTCTTGCTGAACGACACGAACCGGCAGTCAGAGATTCAGCTGCTGGTCCGACGGCTACAACGCATGGACGTCGACGTGTACCAGCTCAGCCACCCCCTTGATGTCGGTGACTACCACGCCTACGCGGAGGATGGCGCTCCAAAGACTCTGCCGAAAGGCACGTACTGGATCCCGATGGCGCAGGGACAGAAACACTGGATTCAGGCGATGCTCCAAGAGGACAGCTACATCCCTTACCCAGTTACCTATGATGTGACTGCGTGGAGCAACCCGTTGCTGATGAACCTGCGCGGCGGGTGGACAGGTGACGAGTTGACGCCGCAGGCGCAGCTCGTCGACAACGTCGGTGCGGTTGACCCGCCCAGGGTCCCCGCCAATTTGCCCAGTGTCGGCCTTTTTGAGATTCCGAACAGCTCGCGCGGTTTTGAGTCGGCTGGTCAGACCCGCTATCTGTTCGACCAGGTCTGGCACCTTCCCTACTCGAAGGTTTCGACACGCGAGATTGTCAACGGTCTGCGCGGCATCGACGTGCTCGTCGTACCCGACGGCTATACCAACTACGCGCTGCAAGCGCTCGGCTCAAAGGGAAAGCGAGCCTTACGCCAGTGGGTGAACGATGGTGGTCGCTACATCGGTTGGCAAGGTGGCACCGAGGTAGCTGCTCGAGTGGGCCTGACCACCGCAAAGCTAGGTGCTTCTCACACCAACGCACCTGGCTCGCTCGTTCGCGTCGCAGTGGATCCGGCTAGCCCATTGGCTGACGGGATTGGTCGTTCGGTGTGGGTGATGTACTCCGACGACGACAAGATGACCAGCAGTGACGCTGTAGGACACTTCCCTGACGTCAGTTCACCGCAGTTCGGTGTTTCGGGGTTGGCGGAAGGGATGGGGCATCTTGCTGGGTCCGCGTTCATGGCCGATGAGGCGGTCGGACGCGGCCGGACCATCGTGTTCTCCATCGACCCCAACTTTCGGGCGTGGACGCAAGGAACCCAGCGACTGTTGTGGAATGCAATAACCGACGACAGTTCTGCCGGTAACCGTGCCGCAACTGTTGGGTCGCTGGCGCGCCAGGAGGCAGTGCGCTCCGCTCGTCAAGCCGCAGCGCAGCTGCCGCAGCTTGGCACGCCGATTCGGCTCGGCGTGAGCCGCGCAGACGCGGCGGTCACCGCGGCGCTGCTGCGCAGCCACGGGGCGCATTGGGTCCGTCAGCGAACGCTCGGCGCTACTGAGTTTCTGGTCGCCAACCGTAAGGACTTGTCCATGGAGGAGCACCCGTTCGCCGCCACGTTGCTTGTCGAGCTGCGCGCGGCTGGAGTGCAGCTTCGTTGGGCGACCATGCCATGACTGGTCCTACCAGTCGGCCGGCTCGTAGTCCTTGAGGAAATGTCCTCGTAGGTCTTCGCCTTTCTCACCGCGCACGATGGGATCGTAGACCCGGGCCGCGCCGTCAACCAGGTCGAGCGGTGCGTGAAAGCCCTCCTCCGCCAGACGCACCTTCGTTGGATGCGGACGTTCATCGGTGATCCAGCCAGTGTCGACGCTGTTCATCAAGATGCCATCCGCGAACAGCTCTTCTGAGCTTGTGCGCGTCAACATGTTGAGCGCCGCTTTGGCCATGTTGGTGTGCGGGTGCCCTGGACCTTTGTACTTACGGCTGAACTGGCCCTCCATTGCCGAGACGTTAACGACGTATGTGCGGCGGGCGGTTGAAGCAGCAAGGGCCGAGCGCAATCTGCTCACCAAGATAAATGGCGCAGTCATGTTGCATAGCTGGACTTCAAGCAGCTCGACTGCGTCGACCTCGTCGACGACTTGCACCCAGCTGTTGATCGCATCCTCGTCGGGAACCAGGCCGCCGGCGTCAACGGCGACACCGAGTCGCATTCGTTCAGGCGAAGCTGACCCCGCGACGAGCGCTAGCTGCGTAAGTGTCTCGGCGTCCATGGTTAGCTCCGGGGCCAACTGTGGGGACACCGCAGTTGCCAGAGCCGCCGGGTGAAGGTCGTTGGTATGTCCCAGCTGCAGCAGGTCCGGCCGTGGGCCGTTAGTCAAGGTGGTCAGCTCGGCGGCAACGAGCGACTCGTAGGCGCCAGGTGACCGTCGGACGGTCTGCGCGGCGTTGTTGATGAGAATGTCGAGTGGTCCGCGAGCAGCAACAGCATCGGCCAGCGCGACGACCTGCGCCGGGTTGCGGAGGTCGATGCCGACAATCCGCAGGCGGTGCAGCCACTGTTCGCTGTCGGGCATCGCACGAAACCGGCGGACTGCGTCCTTGGGGAACCTCGTGGTGATGGTGGTGTGAGCGCCGTCACGGAGGAGTCTCAGTGCGATGTACATCCCAATCTTGGCTCGCCCCCCCGTGAGGAGCGCGCGCCGACCGCTTAGATCAGTTCTTGCGTCTCGACGCGCTCGGTTGGTAGCGGCGCACTTCGAGCACAACTGGTGATAGAAGGCATCCACCTCGCGATAGCGAACCTTGCAGACATAACAGGCGCGGGCCTGAACGAGAACTCCGGCGCTTTGACTAGTCGTGGCCGTCCGCAGCGGGAGCCCTTGAGTCTCATCATCTACTCGGCCGGGAGCTCCCGTTGCGGTTTTGGCTGTCACCGCCTGGTCGGCTGCCAGAACCGCTGCCCGCCTCATGGCTCGACGCTCGCGTTTTACCGACTTGAAAAGGCCAGCAGTGGCCCTCCGCACGGCGACGGCATCGGCGTCGTCGGGGGGCAAGGTCTCGGCGATGGCAAGCACCCGAAGACAAGTAGCGAGGTCATCGGGTTCTATCTCCGGCTTTCGTTGCATGACGACATCGTGCCCCACCGCAGGTCCTACCCCCGCATTTGGCATGCGTGAAGAGCTGCTTGCCGCGTCACGAATCGCGTTCGATGATGGTGATCGCATGCTGTGCGGCGGCGAGGGCACTTGGGTTAGAAGTCCTCGTAAAGACGTCAAGTGCCGCATCTGTGAACTTGATGACATGCTCGTCGCCATGCTCCACTGCTTGCGCAAATGTGTCTTCCGCTGAACGACTTCCTTTGCCCGGAGCGCTGTCGGTGGTATCTACCCTGGAGTCCTCAGGGTTGTAGATCAGCGTGATCGCGGCGCTGGCAGCCCAGGCGGTTCGGACGCTGGCAGCCCACATGCGATGGGGCAGGGAAGGCAGAATTCTTGCTACTGCGTTGGGCGCGGTAGCGGCATGAACCAACATGATCTCGTCGCCGTGACCGTGGGTTTGGTATCGAAGTGTCGCCGCGGTGACGAGGTCAAAGAGTTGTTGTTGCGCCGTAACGGGGTCGTCGATTGAGCGCAGCGTGGCTGAAGCTGAGGGCCACCTCACGTCCGTCGCCAACTCAGCAAGGCAATCGGCAAATCCGAAGTCGCGTTCACCCATGTGGGGAAGCGACTCAAGCGCACTTGATGGGTCGAGGTTGCCGGTTTGCTTTGCCGAGGCCGGGACAGGCAGCCAGCGCGCTGCCCAGTACGCCAAGCTCTGCCCGATCTCCCGCGTCGCGGTCTCAGACGCAGGGTGTGTCCGGTTGGCTTGCACGGCATGGCCAAGCCGAATCACCGAATGTGTTGCGCTAGCCGCGAGTCCAGGCAGCAGTCGGGGCCACCAATGGATCAGAACGTCTTCCCATGGCTGCTGCTTCATTTCGATCTCGAAAAACTCGAGCCAGTCACCGATGCGCGTCGGATCGCCGAGAGCCTCACGCCATTGCTCAGGACGAATGCGCTCGGACGCGTGGGGGAGTGCGTCGAGCTTGGCCGCGTACCAGTCGACCCAGCCGGAGACCTCATCGCTGTGCCCGTTGCGCACCATCGCCTCGACAACCATCGGACCGTGGTTCGACAGACGTCCATGCCATTCGGGGCCGGTGTGTTGCAGACGGTCCAGCGCTTCGTCTAGCGCACCAGTTTGCTGGCGATCAACGTCTGGAACGGTGGCCTCGGGCGTAGAGCTCATTAAGCAATTCTCAAACTTAAAGTGAACTTTAAGTCAAGCGGTAGCATTAACCATGGAACAGTTGTCGATCGGCGAGCTGGCGAAGCGAAGCGGCGTGGCAGCGTCAGCACTCCGCTACTACGAGTCCGAGGGCTTGATCGTTGGAAGCCGCACAGCGGGTCGCCAACGGATCTATCCGCGGAGTGCCCTGCGACGAGTGGCGTTCATCGGTGCCGCTCAACGCGTCGGCCTGTCGCTCGAGGAGATCCGGACAGCGCTCGCAACCCTGCCGTCGTCAAGAACGCCCAGTAGGGCCGACTGGGCTCGACTGTCACGCTCCTGGCTTCCGCGGCTGGACGAGCAGATCGCTGAGCTGACCCGGCTACGCGACAAGCTCACGTCGTGCATCGGCTGTGGTTGCTTGTCGCTTCGGGCCTGCTCGCTGTACAACCCGGGCGACCAGGCCGCGAGCACGGGCACCGGCCCGCGCTACTTGCTCGGTGAGTCGCCCCCCGACGTCGGTACGAACCCCTAACGCGCGAGTGGGGAATAGTTGATGGGTCAATTAGATTGTTGGAATCAACTGGACGTAGTGGACGAAGTACTCTCGCCGTTGGAGGTCAGACCATGCCAGCAGTCACCGTCGACAATGTGCTCGCACTACCTCGGGTCCGCGAGCCTGACGCGGGCACCACCCAGCCGCGGCCGATCCGGTCAGTGACCACCGCGCCTGCCGGCTTTGAAGGCGAAGGCTTCCCCGTCCGGCGCGCGTTCGCTGGTGTCGACCTAGCCGAGATCGACCCGTTTATTCACATGGACCAGATGGGTGAAGTCGAGTACGCGCCCGGTGAGCCGAAAGGCACCGCGTGGCATCCGCATCGAGGCTTCGAAACAGTTACTTACATGATCGACGGGCTGATGGCGCACCAGGACTCCCATGGTGGCGGGGGGCTGATCAGTAACGGCGACACCCAATGGATGACAGCCGGGGCTGGGATTCTCCACATAGAAGCTCCGCCTGAACACGTTGTGGTGAGTGGTGGTCTCTTCCACGGACTGCAACTTTGGGTCAACCTTCCGAAAGCTCAGAAGTTTGTTGAACCCCGGTATCAGGACATCACCTCGGGCAACGTCGCGCTGCTCAGTTCCGCCGACGGCGGCGCGTTGATCCGGGTTATTGCCGGGACCCTTGATGGTCACGAGGGACCGGGGTCTACGTACACACCGATCACTTTGCTTCACGCGACCATCGCGCCCGGTGCAACCATGACTCTGCCCTGGCGGCGTGACTTCAACGCGTTGGTCTATGCATTGTCCGGAACGGGCAGTGTTGGCCCCTCCGGACAACCACTCGCATCTGGCCAGCTGGCGGTGTTCGGCGAAGGCGACTCCATCAGCGTGTCAGCGTCAGAGAAGCAAGACGCCAGAGTCGATGCCTTCGACGTGTTTGTGCTTGGCGGTCAGCCGATTCGCGAGCCGGTCGCTGCCTACGGCCCGTTTGTTATGAACACCAAGGCTGAGCTCATGCAGGCGTTCGAGGACTTCCAAGCAGGCAAGTTGGGCACGATCCCCGCCGCCCACCAAGGGGTCGACATTAGCTCTGACGGCTCCTCCAACGAACCGTCCGCCTAGTCCGGAGAAGCGACTAGACCGGCGCTGGAGTGTCGGCGGCGTGGTACTGCGCCAGCAGTTCGCGCTCGTGCTCGCGCTTGGGGAACATGAAGAAGACCAGAACGGCTCCGATGACGATCGCTAGCACCCCTGCGGTGTAGGCCCAATCGGCCCCATCGAGGAACGAGGACTTAGCCGCCTCGACAATGCCGGTTGAGTACTGGGGGTACTGCGCTGCTACCGCTTCTGCACTGTCGAACGACTTCTCTAGCTGGGTAGTTATCGAGTTGGTGATTTTGTCCTGAGTACTTGCGGGTGCGCCAGCGATGGCGGTGGCAACAGCACTTGCGTAGCCAGCGGTGAGTAGCGCGCCGAAGATGGATTGCATGATGGCTCCGCCGAGGTCCCGCTGTAAGTCTGCGGTACCCGAGGCCATACCCACGCGTTTGACGGGAACTGAACCTGTCAGCGAGTGCGATGCAGGAGTTCCGGCAAATCCAACACCGATGCCGATGAACGCGTAGCCGAGTCCGACCTGCCAGTAGGAGCTGGTCCCGGTCCACAGCAGGAGCATCGTGAGGAAGCCAAGTGCACAGAACAGGTACCCCAATAGCAACGTGAACCTGGCGCCCATCGCCTCAACCAACTTGGCCGATCGGGGCGCGACGATGACCATGCAGACCGCAGCGGGCAGAATCGATGCGCCGGCCTCAATCGCTGAGTACCCCAGCACGTTCTGCAGGTACTGCTGACCAACGAACATCGCGGCCATCAAACTGCCGAATACGATTATTCCGGCGCAGGCTGCCACCCAGAAGATGCGACGCTTGGCCACATCAAGGTCGTACAACGGTGACTTCGCGCGACGCTGCCGAATGATGAAGGCCCCTGTTGCCGCTAGCGATAACAAGATGAGGCCGATAGCCAAGGTGCCCTCGTCCGGGACCGCTGCAAAGTTGATGCCGAGAACCAACGCGCCGACCAGTACCACGGACAGCACACCGCCGATGTTGTCGACCGGCGATGTCGACTCATTCACATGGCTGGGGATGCGCAGTGCCAGCACCATCGCGACTCCGGCGAGCGGGAGCGTCATCAAGAAGACAGACCCCCACCAAAAATGCTCGAGCAGAGCGCCGGACAGTAGCGGACCCAACGCGGCGATAGCTCCGCCGAGCGCCGACCACAGGGCGATGGACTTGGTTCGGCCCGCGCCGGACCACAGAGCGGTGATTAGCGCCAAGGTGGTCGGGTAGGCCATGCCTGCAGACAACCCGCCGAGCAGCCGGCCGATGAACAGGACGCCGATCGTGGGTGCATAGGCAGCGATGAGGCAGGCCGGTATCGATAGCGCCATGCCGGTCATCAGGATGGCCTTGCGGCCGTACCGGTCGCCGATCGCTCCGAAGTACAGCACCGACGCTGCCAGACCAAGCGAGTAGCCGACCGCTACCAGGTTGAGCGCAGTCTGCGACGCGTCAAAGTCCTGCCCGATCGTGGGCAAGGCAACGTTGGCAACGCTCAGGTTGAGGTTCGCAACACCGGCCACCAAGATCAATGCCAGCAGCACCAAACTTGCACCGTCAGGCGCGGTACCCCGATCGTCCTGCGAAGTCATCGGTTCCTCCGTGGTCGGCAGCGGACGTCAGGCTAGCGGTTCCGGTGGGGACCACCCTGGCCCCGGACGTATCCGTGGCGGGTTTCGGTGTCCCGCACTAGCCTGATCCACCAGTGAGTCCAAGGTCGGCCGATCCTGGGTCGGCCGCCAACCACCCGACTAGGTCGGCCCTCTGACCAGGGCAGGGAGATCCGCGTGCACCGGTTGTCTGAGTTTGTGCTGCACCACCGCAAATGGGTGATGGTGTTTTGGGGTTTGATGCTGGTCGTCGGAGTCTTCTCCTCTGGCAAGGCGGCAGATCGGCTCACCATTGACTTCTCGCTGCCTGGCGAGCCTGGATATGAGACGTCACAGCAGATCACTCAGCAGTACGGCAACGGTGGAACGGTTCAGCCGTATATCCCCATGGTGACGGTGCCAGACGGCACGACGGCGGTCGACGAGATGGACTCGATAACAAAAGTCTTCGACGAAATTGTGGCGAAGTACCCGCAGTATCGCGTCGCCGACTATGCACAAACCCAAGACAAGGTGTTCCTCAGCACGGACGGTCAGACGACGTTTGCGTTGATCTTTGTGCCCTTCCCAGCGGACTTCAACGCGCCGCTCCCCAGCGAAGATATTCAGCCCATTCTTGAAGCAAATGCTGCGAAGACGGGGTATGACTGGCAGATCACGAGCTACGACATGCTCGCGGCCGGTGAGACGAGTGACACCGAAGCGCCTAGCGTTCTGGTCGAAACTTTGCTGGGTGCACTCGGTGCCCTAGCCGTGCTCTGCTTCCTCTTCGCATCGTTCCTCGCTCTCGTGCCCCTCCTTGTCGCTGGTGTATCGATTCTGACCACGTTTACCGTCGTGCTGATTCTGACCTACTTCACGGATATGAGCTTCGTGGTGCAGTTCTTGATTGCGCTTGTGGGGCTGGGGGTCGCCATTGACTACTCATTGTTGCTGGTGACCCGATGGCGTGAGGAACGAGAACACGGCAAGGAAAACCACGAAGCGGTAAGTATCGCGATGAACACCGCTGGCCGAGCTGTTGTATCGAGCGCCGGAACGGTCGCCATCAGCTTGGTTGCGCTCCTTGTCATTCCGGTGCCCTTCATCCGGAGTATGGGCCTGGGCGGAATGTTGATTCCGGTGGTCAGCACCATCGTGGTGCTGACCTTGCTTCCGGCTCTTCTCGGTGGGATCGGCCCGAGAATCGACTGGCCGAAGGTTAGGCACGAAAACAAGGCGTCTCGCGTCTGGTCGGCATGGGCGGCCATGGTTGTACGTCGTCGATGGTGGGCAGCGGGGGGAGCTCTAGCGATTCTTGCCGTCATGATCTTCCCGGTATTCGGGATCAAGATCGGACTGTCCCAGACTGACTCTTTGGCTAGCTCCGGCCCTGCCTACGATGCGCTCCAGACGCTGAAGGATGGTGGAGTTCCGGACGGGATCTTGTCGCCGCTTGAGGTTCTCGTCGAGGGAAGCGAGCCTGGGGCCATCGCCGATAGCGCCAATCAGGTCGTGACCAACAGCAAGGCCGTCGAGGGTGTGAGCGCGTCCTTCTTTCCTGATGGTCCCCAGTGGCAGACCGACACCAGCGCGATTTCCGTGGTGGTTCCAACGGCGGAGACGGTCGACAGCGAGAACGCCCAGGTCGTCAATCGCGTTGCTGATGCCAACAGCTCCGTCCCCGGGTATGTGGGTGTTGCGGGCGCTGGCGCCATTGTTCTCGACTACATCCATGCCGTTTACGGCAGCTTCCCAATGGTGCTCGCACTGATCGCCCTGGTCACGTTCCTGCTGCTCGCCCGAGCCTTCCGATCCTTGTTGCTTCCGCTGAAGGCGGTGGTGCTGAACATCGTTTCTGTCGCCGCGACCTTTGGGGCGGTTGTTTGGTTCTGGCAAGAGGGCCATGGGTCCGAGGCGTTGTTCGGGATTTCGGCAACTGGGTCGGTGACCTTCTGGTTGCCGGTGTTGATCTTTGCTTTCTTGTTCGGGCTGTCTATGGACTACGAAGTATTTATCTTGTCGCGAATGCGTGAGGAGTACGACGCGGCGGGCAATACCAATGTTGCGGTCACCCGAGGGCTGGGTCGGACTGGGCGTCTTGTCACGGGTGCAGCACTAATTCTGTTCTTCGCCTTTACTGCGCTTGCGTCGTCGCCAGGGACCGACATCAAGGTCTTCGCAACAGCGCTGGGCTTCGGGATCTTGCTCGACGCAACAGTCGTTCGTGGTCTCCTGGTGCCCGCGCTCGTGTCGTTGTTCGGTCGATGGAACTGGTGGCTGCCGCCGTGGGCTGCTCGCCTGCTGTTTGTCGAACCACACGAAGCGATCGTCGAGTCGAAGGCCGACGAGATCGCCGATGATGACCGGCCGCTGCAGAAAGCGCCGGCCTAAGCACCTGTCACAGGCAACGCTCGAGGGGTCTCGTGCGATCTCTCGAATAAAGCCAGCCGGCTAGACCGTTGTTCCGCCGCTTCCGAACGCGCTGGTGTTCGGCGTGTAGTTGCGGAGTCGCAGGCTGTTCGAGACAACGAAGACACTTGAACACGCCATGGCGGCGGCCGCGATCATCGGATTAAGTAGCCCCAACATCGCGAGGGGGATCGCTGCAACGTTGTAACCGAAAGCCCAGAACAAGTTGACGCGAATCGTGTGCAGCACGCGGCGAGACAGCGCGATGGCGTCGGCTGCCAGTGTCAAGTCGCCGCGGAGCAGCGTGAGGTCACTGGCAGCGATCGCAACATCGGTGCCGACAGCAAGTGAGATCCCAAGGTCCGCAGCTGCCAAAGCCGCAGCGTCATTGACGCCATCGCCAATCATGGCAACGACATGTCCAACGCTTCTCAGTTCTTCAACAGCGGCCACTTTTTGTTCTGGGGTTACGTCTGCTATGACCGTGTCGATTCCAACTTCGCCAGCCACGGTTTCCGCTGTCGCCAGATGGTCGCCAGTGAGAAGTATCGGCGTCAGGCCAAGAAGTCGAAGCTGCGTCATCGCACTTCGACTTGAGACTCGGACTTGGTCGGAGAGTTCATACGCTGCGACGACTGAGTCGTCGATAGCGACGACTGCGACGCTGTGGTTTCGTTTCTTGGCGTGATCGACTGCGGTGTGCACTTCCGGGGGAAGGGCTGTTTCATCGCCGAACCAACGCGGCTGGCCAACTCTGACGTGCCTTCCGTCAACCGTTGCCGAAATTCCCCAGCCTTGTTGGCTCGCGAAGTCGTGAATGGTTGCAGATCTGTTTCGCGTGCTCGCGGTTTCGGCGATGGCACGCGCCACCGGATGGAGGGACTCGTGCGCTGCTGCCGCCGCCAGCTCAGTGACCCAAGCGGGGTCTGTTCCGCTGACGACCGTCATTGCTTCGACCTCGAGCTGTCCGGAGGTAATGGTTCCTGTCTTGTCCAAAACCACCGTGTCGATGATTTGAGTGGATTCGAGGATCTCAGGACCTTTGACCAAAATCCCCAGCTGGGCAGCACGCCCAGTCCCCACCAGCAGGGCCGTTGGTGTGGCAAGACCGAGCGCGCATGGACAAGCGATCACCAAAACCGAAACAGCGGCTGCGACAGCTTCGCTCGTACTGCCATTCACAATCAGCCAGGCCAGCAACGTCAGCAGCGAAAGGCCAAGAACGATAGGCACGAAGACTGCAGCAACGCGATCAGCCAGACGCTGGATAGGTGCTTTCCCAGTTTGGGCTGCCGTAACGAGGCGACCAATGCTGGCCAGCTGGGTGTCTGCACCCACCCGGGTTGCTCGAACCACAAGCCGTCCATCACCGTTGACCGTTGCGCCAACTACTTCCGAACCCGCGCTCACCTCAACGGGTAGGCTTTCTCCGGTGAGCATGCTCGCATCGACGGTGGAGAACCCCGACTCGACGATCCCGTCTGTAGCAATTTTCTCCCCAGGTCGAGCGACAAACCGATCTCCTATTCGCAGATCATCGATCGGCCGTCGTTGCTCTTGGTCATCGACCAGGACCGCGACATCTTTGGCTCCCAGTTGCAGGATCGATCGAAGTGCTGCGCCCGACTGTCGCTTGGCGCGGACCTCCATGTAGCGACCTGCCAGCACGAACGTCGTGATCACCGCGGCGACCTCGAAGTACAGCGCGGAGTTCTGCTCCATCGTCGCGCTGGACTGGTCACCTTGGCCGGAGAGCAGAGCGTAGACCGACCAGAGGTAAGCGACGGAGACACCGAGGCTGATGAGGGTATCCATGGTGGCCGCGCGGTGGCGCAGACCAGCGAAAGCCGCACGATGAAACGGCCAGGCTGAGTAGGTGACCACTGGGGTGGTTAAAACAAGTGATACCCACTCCCAGCCGGAAAACTGGAAGTTGCCGACCATGGCTAGGACAACAACGGGAGCGGTTAGCGTCGCCGCGACCAGAAGTCGTGTCCTTATCGACGCAACCTGTGATTGCGCGGTGTCGAGCGACTCATCCGATGTCCCGTCGTCGTGCAACCGGGCGTGATAGCCCAGTGACTCGACGTTGTGCACGATCAAGTCGGCTGGTTGGTTGGCTGGCAGTTCTACGTGAGCCGACTCGGTTGCGTAGTTAACGGTGGCCGTCACGCCGTCAATCTGATTCAGCTGCTTTTCGATCCCTGCGGCGCACGAGGCGCAGGTCATTCCTTCAATCGCGAAGTCGAGCGTCATCGAAGAACTCACCGCGCTAAGACCGAACCAGTCTGGCGATAGCTGCCGACGCCTCTTCGATCTTTTCGTCAGCCTCCGGGCCGCCAGCTCGAGCCGCGTCGGCTACACAGTGCGCAAGGTGTTCGTGCAGCAGGCCGATCGCAACCGACTCCAGAGCCCGCGTCGCGGCTGACACTTGGGTGAGGACGTCGATGCAGTAGACGTCCTCGTCAACCATCCGCGCCAGTCCGCGAATCTGGCCCTCGACGCGCTTGAGCCGGCGCAGTAGGTCTGGCTTGGTGGTGGCATAGCCAACCATGGTTGCCCTCCACGTTGATTGGACGGCAAGTCTATACCCCTTGGGGGTATCTAGCGAGGCAGGTGCTCAGGCGCCCAAGCCCGCACGATGTCGCGCATCGACAGCATCCCCAAAACCTCGCCACCTTCGACAACGACCAGGTGCCGAAACCCACCCCGGCGCATGGCCTCGCTGGCATCGTCGAGAGTCCAGTCAGGCGAGGCGTACGTGGCATCCGCAGTGAGGTAGTCGCTGGTCGTGGCTGTGTGGAGATCAACTCCCGAGGCGACAGCTCGGACAATGTCGCGCTCGGTCAAGATTCCGGGACCGTTGGCGTCAGGGTCGACGATCACCACTGAGCCAATATTGCGCTCTGCCATCACGAGACTGGCTTGCTGCAGGCTGTGCCCTGAACCAACGGTGACGACGTGTCCCGTCATTGCATCTCTTACCTGCATTTGCTCACCTTTCAGCTCACCTTTCAGCTCACCTTTCCAATCAACCGTTCCACTCACCGGCTTCCAGACACCGGTAATTCACCCGGAAAACGAAGCGGTCGACTGCCTCGATCATCGTTACGCGTTCTGGGAGACCGAGCAAGGGGCTGCGGTCAATTGTCCCCGTGATGTCACACTGGATGGTGGCTTCAACCCGGTGGTTCCGATCCCGGAACGCGCTGATTACCGGATTAGTGATCACGTGGATACCGTCCGTGCTGCTGCTCGACCGGCATGCCTCGCATACGCAGCAGTTGCTGCTTGGTCTGGGCACCTGGTTGCTGCTTGCCGCATTGCTCGTGGGCGAGTCGGGGCTAGTTCGCGCCCAAACTGCGATCGTGGTGATCTTCGCGACCGTCGTTGAGTACACGTTCTCGCCGTTGCTCGGGGTTTACACCTACCGGCTGGAGAACGTTCCAGCTTTCGTCCCACCGGGACACGGATTGGTCTACCTCGCAGCGTTCAGCTTGGGTCGCTCTCGGTGGTTCGCACGACATTCAGCTGGCTTGGTAACGACCACGGTTGTGCTCGGCGGGATATATGCGCTCTGGGGGCTTTCTCCGCTCGCCTCACGTCTGGATGTGCTCGGTGCCTTTTGGTACTTGTGCCTGCTGGGTTTCCTGCGCTGGGGGCGATCTCGGATGCTCTACGTCGGAGCATTTGCTGTGGTCACTTATCTTGAAATTCTTGGCACCTGGTTCGGCAACTGGGCATGGGCGACGACGGACCCGACGGGCATCGTGGCAATCGGGAACCCACCAACCGGTGCCGCTGGGGGGTACGGCTGGTTTGACCTAGTTGCCATGGCTGCAGCGCCGTCGCTTGTGGCCTTGGGGCAGCGCGCCGCCCAGTCGATGCGCGGGAGTCAAACTGAATCCTCCGCCGGGGCCAGCAAAGTTAAGACCTGATCGTGCAGCTTGCCGTTGGAACTCACCGCATTGCCGCCTGTGAGCGCCGAGCTGCCGTCCAGAGCAGTAATGCGCCCACCCGCTTCGGTGACTATCGGAACAAGCGCGGCCATATCCCACGTGCTGAGCTCCGGTTCGACTGCGACGTCGATTGCGCCTTCCGCCACCAAGACGTGGGACCAGAAGTCCCCGTATGCCCGACTCCGCCAAGCCTGTTCGAGTAACGAAGTAAAACCTTGACGTGTCCCCGTTGTCTCCCACGCTGGATCGTTCCACTCGGAGAACGACACTGAGCAGTCTCCGATCGCGGCGACTTGTGATACCTGCATACGTTGAGCTGTTGACTGGTCGGTACCGGTCCAGGCGCCTTTTGCGAGCGCCGCCCACCATCGCATGCCGAGTGCTGGCGCGCTGACTACGCCGAGCACGATCCGTTCGTCGTTGAGGTCGTCATCGACCACCAGGGCAATCAACGTGGCCCACACCGGAACTCCGCGCACGTAGTTCTTCGTACCGTCTATCGGGTCGACGATCCAGCGACGCGTCGCGTTTCCAGTCGTCCCAAACTCCTCACCGAGAACAGCATCGTCTGGACGCTCCATAGCCAAGTGCGTGCGGATCGCGGTTTCCACGGCACGGTCAGCGTCACTGACAGGAGTGAGATCCGGTTTCGTCTCGATGACGAGATCCAACGCTCTAAAGCGCGCCAGCGACAGCTGATCGGCCTCGTCGGCGAGTCGGAGGGCGAGGGCGAGGTCGTCGCCGACGTCATAGGTCATGACGTAGAGGCTATCCGCCGCTATTAACAGGTCCGGGTACTCCTCAGTTCTACTGAACGATAGGCATGCGCCGTCCGTGTCAGCGATAGTGTGAGTGAGCGAGAGGAGCCGCGACTTGATACCCGAATCCGTTTTGGGTCTGCCGATTCATCCTCTCGTTGTTCACGCTGTCATCGTCCTGGTCCCGTTGGCCGCGCTCCTCACTATCGTCGTGGCCGTCAGCCCTGATCGTCGGGCTCGACTGGGCTGGTTGACCTGGTTTCTTGCGACGGCGGCGCTGGGCAGCGCGCTTGTGGCCCGCTTTTCTGGACTCAATCTCGAACAGGCGCTGTATCCCGAGGTACTGCCTCCCCTGGTTTCACAACACAAGGCACTAGGCGTCAACAACATCTGGTTTGTGATTGCGCTGTGGCTGGCGGTCACTGCGCTGCTTTTGCTGGACTACGACCGTCGTCGTCGGACTGGGATTAGCAGTCCCGTACTCCCGACGGTGGTAGCAGTAGTAGCGATCCTCGCCGCAATGGCAGCCACGAGCCAGGTGCTGCTCACCGCGTGGTCGGGCACGCAGGCTCACTGGACGGGCATTGTGCATTCGGATGGGAACACTCATGCCTGAGACGTTCAACGGGATCCCGATACATCCGCTGGTCGTCCACGCCGTCGTCGTGCTCATCCCACTAGCGGCTGTAGGCGTCATCGCCATTGCGGTGTACCCGAAATGGCGGGCGTCCTTCGGATTCTTCGTCCTGTTGGTGGCCCTTGTGGGCACGGCACTTGTGCCCATTGCCACGATGTCAGGCAACAACCTGGCGGTGGCGCTCGGCGAACCGCCGTTGGTGCTTCGGCACAAGAGCCTGGGACAGACACTTATCTACCTGGCAGTGCCATTGCTGGTGATGGCCATCATCTTGTGGTGGATGGGTCGAAGAGAGCGGCACCATCGGACGAATTCAAGTGCGCTGTCTTTGATCGTCGGAGTGCTTGCCGTGGTCGTCGCAGCCGCAACGATTGGCCAGGTTGTTCGCATCGGACACAGCGGTGCGGACGCCGTTTGGTCGGGGGTGCTGAACTCAGAAGGCCAACAACAGGGTTCACTTGGCTCGACGCGTTGAATCTTCGGGGTCGTCTGTACCGAGGCGACTTCTGAGCAACAACCGCAACGATTCAAGCCGAGCTGCACTTGCATTGCCGGCCTTGA
>DATKIY010000223.1:0-3857 GCA_035543875.1 Actinomycetes bacterium
CGTGCAACGACCGGTATGACTCGTTCAAGTTCGACCTCAAGCGGGACACGCTCGGCACCAGGGCGGGTGGACTCTCCGCCAACGTCCAACAGGTCCGCGCCAGACTCGAACTGCTGAATGCCGCGCTCCAGCGCAGCACCCACCTCCAAATAGCGACCGCCATCGGAAAACGAGTCAGGGGTAACGTTGAGCACCGACATCACAAGACAACGGTCCAACGCAGCCAACCGCTGCGGCAGCCCGGATGGATGGGCGATGCCTGTCACGACGTCGAGCCTAAGGGGGCGATCCACCCAGGTCAGCGGGAGTCGAGAATCAGGCTCATCGCCTCAGCGCGAGTAGCTGGATCTCGCAGCTGGCCACGCACGGCCGAGGTCACGGTGCGGGCGCCAGGCTTTCGCACTCCACGCATCGACATGCACAGATGTTCGCATTCAATGACCACGATGACCCCTTGGGGCTCCAGCGTAGAAAGAAGAGAGTCCGCGATCTGAGTGGTCAGTCGTTCCTGCACTTGGGGTCGACGCGCGTACACGTCGACAAGTCGCGCAAGCTTAGATAGCCCGGTGATCCGCCCATCCTCGCTTGGTATGTACCCGACATGTGCGACTCCATGAAACGGCACGAGGTGGTGCTCGCACATCGAGTACACCTCGATGTCTTTGACCAGAACCATCTCGTCGTGACCTAGGTCGAACGTCGTCGTCAAAACATCCTCTGCCCGCTGTCTAAGCCCTGAAAGGATCTCGTGATACATACGCGCGACGCGATCGGGTGTGTCGAGTAAGCCGTCGCGCGTTGGGTCTTCACCCACTGCAAACAACAACTCCCGGATAGCCGCACTTGCCCGATCGTGATCGAAGGCCTTGGACGTCGTCGCGCCAACATTGGGTAACGAGATGGGATCAACCACGGACCTACTCCTGCTCGGAGTCGACCGGCGGTGGAGTTGACTCGACGCCTGGAGCAACGTGTCCGTTAGTCCCATTAGCCGATGACTCGTCACGTGCTGCCAGCTCTTTACGGCTGAGCACAGGTCCGTTTGGCGACACCGGACGTTCGGCCGACGACAACCAAACCGGTCGCGGTGAGTGCTTGTGCAGCTCGGCAAAGATCTGGGCGACTTCTGCTCGATCGAGCGTCTCGCGATCCAACAGCTCCACAACAAGTTCGTCGAGCACAACCCGGTTTTCCAGCAGGATGTCGTACGCCTCTTGATGCGCAGACTCGATCAGCTTGCGCACCTCTTCATCGACTGCCTCAGCCACCCCTTCAGAGAAGTCGCGGCCATGACCCATGTCGCGTCCAAGGAATACCTCACCGTCAGGTTGGCCCAGCCGAATTGCGCCGATGCGCTCGCTCATGCCGTACTGCATGACCATCGCGCGTGCTAACCCAGTCGCCTTTTCGATGTCATTGGACGCACCGGTGGTTGGATCGTGGAAGACCATCTCCTCCGCCGCGCGTCCACCCAACATGTACGCCAATGTGTCCAGCATTTCATTTCGAGTTGTCGAGTACTTGTCCTCCTCAGGCAACACCATCGTGTACCCGAGTGCACGTCCCCGAGGAAGGATTGTCACCTTGTGCACGGGGTCGGTGTGGTTCAACGCCGCTGCAACTAATGCGTGCCCACCCTCGTGATAGGCGGTGATCTTCTTTTCCTTCTCGTTCATCAACCGCGTCCGCTTTTGCGGTCCAGCGACCACGCGATCGATTGCCTCGTCGAGCGCGTCATCGTCGATCTGCGGCCTGCCGAGCCTTGCGGTGAGCAGCGCCGCTTCATTGAGCGCGTTGGCCAGGTCGGCACCGGTGAACCCAGGGGTGCGACGAGCCATCGCTAGCAGGTCCACGCCCTCGGCAAGTGGCTTGCCGCGAGCATGCACCTGCAGGATCTGGAAGCGGCCTTGCAGATCTGGGCGCTCGACTGCGATCTGTCGATCAAACCGGCCGGGACGAAGCAGCGCAGGGTCGAGGATGTCGGGTCGGTTGGTGGCAGCGATCAAAATGACGCCACCCTTCACATCGAAACCGTCCATCTCTACCAGCAGCTGGTTCAGCGTCTGCTCGCGCTCGTCATGGCCGCCGCCGAGGCCAGCTCCGCGATGGCGTCCAACGGCATCGATCTCGTCGACGAACACGATCGCTGGTGCGTTGGCTTTGGCCTGTTCGAACAAGTCACGAACCCGGGACGCCCCGACGCCGACGAACATTTCAACGAAGTCCGAGCCAGAAATCGAGTAGAACGGGACTCCGGCCTCGCCCGCAACGGCCCGAGCCAGCAAGGTCTTTCCGGTGCCTGGAGGTCCGTACAGCAAGACGCCTTTGGGGATCTTTGCCCCGACGGCCTGGAACTTGGCGGGATCTTGGAGGAAGTCCTTGATCTCTTCGAGCTCTTCGACAGCTTCAGCAGCGCCGGCAACGTCAGCGAACGTGGTCTTGGGCATGTCCTTAGAGACGACTTTTGCCTTCGACTTACCGAAGTTCATAACCCGCGAGCCGCCGCCCTGCATCTGGGTCATGAAGAAGAACAGCAGGCCAAGAATCAGCAGAATCGGCCCAAAAGTGAACAGCAGGGTGACGAACCACCCCTGAGTAGGTACTTCGGAAATCTGCCCATCCGGCGGTGGGTGGGCCTCAACGAGGTCTGTGAGTAAGGCGCCCTGCGGCTCGATGTAGTTGGCCTTGATCTTGTCGCCGTCGAGGGTTTCGACCCGAACTTCCTGGTCGCGGTCGATCAGGGTGACCGTCTTGGCCTGGTTGTTTTGGATGGCATCGATGACTTTGGACGTGTCGACCTTTTCGTAGCCACCCGACTGGCTGGCGACGTCGGCAACGATCAGCACGAGCAGTACGGCCAGGATGATCCAGAACAATGGGCCGCGGAAGATGCGCTTGACGTTCATGGTGAGGGGCGTGTGACGCCCACTTCCTCCTGCTCACATGCCGATATCCGGGGCGATATCTCGGACCTTGACGGTACACCGGCGGCGAGCAGCCCGCTGACGGGCGCCGTCAGAGCCCCTTGCGTCCGCCTAGGACGAATAGACCTGTCGAGCCAAAGTTCCGACGAACGGCAGCGCCCGGTATCGCTCGGCGTAATCGAGGCCGTAGCCGACGACGAACTCGTTCGGGATGTCAAAACCGATGTATTTGACCTCCACCGGGTTGCGCAACGCATCCGGTTTCCGTAGCAAGGTGCAGACCTCGACCGACGCCGGCCCGCGCGATTTCAGGTTGCGGAGCAGCCACGACAGGGTCAACCCCGAGTCGATGATGTCCTCGACGACGAGCACGTGTTTGTCCAAGATGTCCCGATCTAGGTCCTTCATGATGCGGACCACACCGCTGGAACGAGTACCTGACCCGTATGAAGACACCGCCATCCAGTCCATCTCCACCTGGCTGTGCAGGGCGCGGGCTAGGTCAGCCATCACCATGACCGCGCCCTTGAGCACGCCCACCAGCAGGATGTCTCGACCCGCGTAGTCCCTATCGATCTCCAGCGCCAACTCGTGCACGCGCTTTTGGATGCTGTCGGCGTCCACCAACACTGCGGCTAGGTCGTCCCCAAGATCGGACGCGTCCACCGGCTACTCCTGTCCATGGTCTCGGATGGCACCTGTTGGTGGAGGTGTTCGACCGAGAACGATACGAAGCCTGCCACAGTCTCGATCGGCTACGACGCCTCCTGGCAAATCCACTGGACCCTGGCCCTGCCAGTCGGTAACCAAAACGTCGACAGCTGCCAGGTGACTTTGACGCAGCGAACCGGGAGTCACGCCGACCGCCAAGGCGCCATTTCTAATGATCCTGCGCCGAATTGCCGCCGGGAGTTGCGCGAGCCGGGCGCAGTC
>DATKIY010000224.1:0-25882 GCA_035543875.1 Actinomycetes bacterium
GTGGCGAGCCGCTTCGCGGAGAAGTTGGCGTCGCTCGGCGGATACTTTGCTGAACGCGCGCCAGACGTGGTTGATATCGGCGAACGCATGGTGGCTGCCCTTGAGGGTCGAGCAACGGCTGAGCTACCCAATCCGGGATACCCGCACGTCCTGGTGGCGCGCGACCTCGCGCCGGCTGATACTGCAACGCTGGACGCCAGCGTAGTGATCGCGATCGTGACCGAACAAGGTGGCCCGACCAGTCACACCGCGATTCTGGCGCGTGGCTTGGGGATCCCAGCTGTTGTCGCCATCCGAGGCGCTCGTGACGCGACGGACGGGCAGCAGGTCGTCGTCGACGGGGACTTGGGTGAGGTTCATGTCGCGCCCGATCCGACGATCACGCAGGCGCTTCGGCAACGCGAGGAGCGTCGCAGAAGCCGTTCGAAGGTGGTGACCGGCCCCGGCCGAACCAGCGACGGCACGGACGTCAAGCTGCTGGTCAACGTCGGGACCTTGACCGACGCCAGTTCTGCTGCTGACTCAGATGCCGAAGGAATCGGTCTGTTCCGCTCTGAGTTCTTGTTCCTTGGTCGCGTCGACGAACCGTCGATTGAGGAGCAGGTCGATGCGTACTCACAGGTGTTCAGCAGATTCGTCGGTCGCCGAGTGGTCGTACGCACGTTGGACGGCGGATCGGACAAGCCGTTGCCGTTCCTCGGCCTCGATGATGAGGAGAACCCAGCCCTTGGCGTGCGTGGTTTGCGTACCGCCGTCTCGCGGCCGGATGTGCTGGAACGTCAGCTGACGGCATTGGCGTCAGCGGCGGCGCGGACTGGCGCGGAACCGTGGGTGATGGCGCCCATGGTGTCGACAGTCACAGAAGCTCGTTGGTTCGGTGCGCAGGCGCGAGCCATTGGCTTGCCTACCGTCGGAATCATGGTCGAGGTACCGGCCGCGGCACTTCGCTCTCGGCATCTGCTGGCTGAGGTCGACTTCGCGAGCTTGGGAACCAACGACCTCGCGCAGTATGCGTTGGCTGCCGACCGACAAGAGGGTGAGCTGGGTGCATTGCTCGACCCCTGGCAACCAGCCGTTCTCGACTTGGTTTCTCACGCCTGTCAGGGCGCGCGAGCCACTGGACGTCCGATTGGCGTGTGTGGCGAGGCCGCTTCCGATCCGGCGCTGGCCGCTGTCCTGGTCGGACTTGGAGTGCGTTCGCTGTCCATGGCGCCGGTGGCACTGGCCGATGTTCGTGCGTTGCTACGGGACGTCGATTTAGAAACCTGCAAGCGCGCAGCTGCAGCTGCCAGTGACGCTGCAACTGCGGCAGACGCCCGTGCTACCGCCTGGTCCACCCTGCAGGTGTAGTTGCTCTAACGTTCTAGCTGTGACCTCACACCCGACGGTGGCAGCAGCTACAGCGCTGTTGGACCGTCGCTACCCGCCCGGAACTGCTGAGGAGTGGGACGCGGTTGGACTGGTGTGCGGTCGTTTGGAGTGGTCGGCCCGGCGGGTGCTGTTCGCTGTGGACCCGACCCCTGAGGTTGTTGCCGAGGCGATCGGTACCGGCGTGAACCTGCTCGTGACACATCACCCGCTTTTCCTGCGCGGGGTGCATGAGGTCGCCGCGGTCTCCTGGAAGGGGCGCGTCGTCCACGATCTCATCGAGCACCAAATTGCGTTGTTTTGTGCGCACACCAACGCGGATGTGGCACCTGGCGGCGTCAACGACGCGCTCGCGCTCGCCCTTGGTCTTACCGACATTGCGCCGCTCCTCATGACGTCTGCGGGCAGCGCCAGTGACGATGCCGCTGGGTTGGGTCGCATAGGGACACTGCCTGCTCCACAGTCATTGGCTCAGTTCGCCGAGCGAGTGCGTTCCGCGTTGCCAGCCACCCAGGCGGGCATTCGGGTGGCTGGCGACCTTTCCCGTCAAGTTGAGCGCATCGCGGTCTGCGGCGGTGCCGGTGACAGCCTCTTGGACCGCGTTCATGAGGTAGGAGCAGAGGTCTTCGTCACAGCCGATCTGCGCCATCACCTGGCCGGAGAGTCGATGATTGACGGGGGTCCCGCTCTCGTTGATCCCGGTCACTGGGCAAGCGAATGGCCGTGGCTTCCGGTGGCCGCACAGCGGCTGGCCGACGACGCAGCGGTCGCCGGGACTACCGTGGAGGTCGCAGTATCGTCTTTGGTCACTGATCCGTGGAGTGGCCACCTGTCGTTCGAATCGTAGGAGTCACCCTGAACGCCGCACCTGAAATGCAACTGAAGCTCCTCGACCTGCAGGTAGTGGACTCCACGTTGGACCAGTTGGCGCACCGGAAAGCCAACTTGCCGGAAGTCATTGAGTTGCAGAAGTTTGCAGTCGAGCAGTCCACCATTCGCGATGCAGTCGTCAGCGCCACCACCCGGGCTTCAGACATCAAACGTGAACAAGACAAGCTTGAGCAGGACATCGATCAGGTGCGGCAGCGGATGGAACGAGACCAGCAGCGGCTAGAGGCCGGCACGGTGAGCTCTGCCAAAGAGTTGGAAAGCCTGCAACATGAAGTGGAGTCGCTCCGGAAGCGGCAGCGGGATTTGGAAGATGTCGAACTCGAGGTTATGGAGCGACTCGAGGAGATCGACAACGAACTTACAAAGCTGCAAGCAGACGATGACCGCCTGAGCGCAGCCACTGCCGATACCGAGCAAAAGCGTCTGGCCGCCCTCGACGGAATCGCCAAGGACGAAGAGTCCGCTCGTCAGCAACGATCGGTACTGGCCCCTCAAATCGACGCCGAGTTGCTCGCGCTCTACGACAAGCTGCGAAACCAGTACGGAGGTGTTGCCGTCGTCGCCATTAAGCATCGTCGCTGTGATGGCTGCCGCTTGGACATGAACGCCACTGACGTTGGTCGGATACGCGAGGCGCCGGAAGACGCCGTGTTGCGCTGCGAAGAGTGTCGACGCATCCAGGTGCGTACCGCTGAGTCTGGGCTCTAGGCGTGACACGCCGATTAGTACTCGAAGCAGATGGTGGGTCGCGAGGTAACCCCGGGCCAGCCGCCTACGGCACCGTAGTCCGTGACGCTGCGACAGGCGAGGTCTTGCACGAGGAAGGCGCGTCCATCGGCGTCGATACCAACAATGTTGCCGAATACCAGGGGCTGATTGCAGGACTACGCGCGGCACACAAGATCGACCCCGATGCGCAGGTTGAAGCGCGGCTGGACTCCAAACTCATCGTGGAACAGATGAGTGGGCGTTGGAAAATCAAACACGAGAACATGCAGCGGCTGGCGTTGGAAGCTAAGGAAGCATTTCCGGTTAGCCAAGTTTCCTACACCTGGGTTCCTAGGGAACAGAATAAGGCAGCGGACGCCCTCGTGAACGCAGCGCTCGACGGCACACCTACCCGACGCATCTCCGAGGCGGGACATCAGCAGCCGGCGGATGCTACAGATGTGGAGCCAGAAAGACCTGCCAATGCACTCGTGGGCTGGTCGGAAACCCATCCCACAGTGACGCAGACGGTGCTCGTTCGTCATGGCGAAACGGTCCACACACAACACAAGCGTTTCAGCGGATGGGGTGGGGACGACCCGGGGCTGTCAGAGACCGGTCGCACCCAAGCCCGCCTGACGGGCAAGCACCTCGCCAACGGCGAGAAGATCGACCTGGTCGTGGCATCTCCGATGGCACGCACGCAGGAAACTGCATCGATTGTCGCGCAGAGTGTCGGCGCGGAGCTCACTCTTGAATCCAATCTCCGAGAATGCGCCTTCGGTGCGTGGGACGGACTCACGTTCGCGGAAGTCCAAGAGCGCGCTCCCGATCAGCTCGAGCGCTGGCTTCAATCAACGTCGGTTCGTCCGCCCGGAGGCGAGTCGTTCGACGAGGTGGCAGCGCGTGTTTCAGGGGCACGTGATCGGCTCCTCGCTCGCCATCCGGGGGAGACACTGCTGTTAGTAACTCACGTGACCCCGTTGAAGATCTTGGTGCGAATGGCACTTGATGCCCCGTCGCATTCACTGTTTCGCATGGAGGTTCGCCCGGCGTCGATTTCGGTCGTGCAATGGTTCGGAGACGGACACGCCTCGGTGCGGAGCTTCAACGAGACTAGCCACTTGGGTGACTGACAACTGGGCGATCGTTCCCGTCGAGCTGTCGGCGGGCAACCTCTTGCTGCGGAGCCCACTGGACGCCGATGCAGCTGACGCGTTGTTGATGCTCCAAGACCCGCAGGTCGACCAGTGGCACCCAGCCCCCGCGGTCGTTGACATCGAATCGGCGCAGGACTGGTGTCGCCGTGGCGCCGACTGGTCCAGGGGCGAGCACGCAACCTTCGCGATCATCGACACGGCCACTGAGCGACTGGTTGGAAACATCAGTCTGGGCGACATCGACCAAGTCGAACAACGCGCGGCGGCCGTCGCGTACCGGGTCGCACCTTGGGCTCGACGCCAAGGCGTGGCGAGCGGCGCAGTGGAGCTCGTCACAGTTTGGGCGTTTGATCAGCTACGGATCGAGCGGATCAAGCTGGAACACTCGGTAGGCAACGAGGCAAGTTGTCTTGTGGCCCAGCGAGCGCGGTATGCCCTAGAAGGCGTGATGCGTCAAGGTCATCGTGACGAGCGGGGTGTGCGCCATGATGCGCATCTTCACGCACGACTCATATCTGACTGACGATTGCCGACTACAAGTCGCGCACGATGATGTCGAGCTGAGCGGGTTTTGCGCCCGCAGGGTGGCGAACGCCTACGTGGTAGCCCAACGACTCGATCACGTCGGCTAGCTCAGCGACCGACGCTGGCGCACGACTTATGCGCGAGAGGTCTCTGACCAACCGGCCTTTGGTCGCCTTGTTGTGATGACTAACCACTTTCGTGCTGCCATCTGGCATCTCTTGCAACACCCGGCCAACTGCCATGTGCGGGGCGAGATCCGCATGAGGTGTCCACATCTTGGCGTACGTGCCTGAGCGCAAGTCCAATATCGGACCGCCGTCGCTCATCTCCGGAAGGACGTGACCGAGTGGTTTGCGCCAGAACTGGCCCAGCGGGCCGATCCGGGGCAGCGTGACGGCGCCGGACAGTCGATACGAAGGAATGTTGTCGGTCAAGCGCACTGACCCCCACAGCGCGGACGACACCACGATCCAACGGTCGAGCCGACGTCGTCGCGTTGCCGACATTGTGCGATAGCCCAGATACTCGTAAACAACTCCGCTGTATACGTCGGCAGCTGCTGCGGTCGGTGCAGTTTCGAGCAATGCGTTCAGTTCGATTTCTGCGTCCTGACCAGTACTCAGGCCCAGAACCGTCCGCGCACGTATGGGTCGACCCTGGCAAAGTTTGATGAGGGCGCTGAGGACCCGTTGCCTCGACTTGTCGAGCGCTGGCATCGACAGTTGCTCTAGGTCGAGCAGGGGGCCGTCCACCGGACGCGACTTGCCCTCGGAGGGTGGCAGCAGGATCAACACGGGGGTTCACCCTAAGCAGCCGACACGACTGATCGACGACCGCGTACCCTTGGCGCACGGCGGACGAGCCGACCGGACGGCCGCGGCGGGAGTAGGGAGACCTACCTCTGTCGAGGAAAGTCCGGGCTCCACAGGGCAAGGTGGTGGGTAACACCCACCCGGGGTGACCCGCGGGACAGTGCCACAGAAAACAGACCGCCGACTGGTTCGCCGGTCGGTAAGGGTGAAACGGTGGTGTAAGAGACCACCAGCGTTGTAGGCGACTACGACGGCTTGGTAAACCCCACCAGGAGCAAGGTCAAAAGGTGTCGGCTTACGTCGGCGCTGCGCAGGCGACTGAGGGCGGCCCGCCCGAGTCTGCGGGTAGACCGCACGAGGTTGTTGGCAACAGCAGCCCCAGATGGATGGCCGTTCACGACAGAACCCGGCTTACAGGTCGACTCGTCCGCCGCTTTGGTCACTTCGGACTATGGGCAAGTGGGATCGAACTGGCGGAAGGTGACACCGGCTCGGGGTTCAGACGTAGTGACGAGGGTGGGACAAAAATGAATCAGTTTGGTCGCATTGGACTCATGTCGGCTTCGGTCGCGGTGATCAGCATCGCGGGAGTCGGCTCGGCTTGGGCGCATGAATGTTTCGTCGCTAACCGCTCTGCGCAGGGGAACGCGGCTGTGGGAGCGCATTCGGCTGCTTGGGACGAGGTCAGTCTGCACACCGTTTTAACCGAATTCATTGGGCTACCCGATGACCTAGCTGCGTGTGTTGAAGCCGGCGCTCCGGCGGCGGGCGTTCCGTCATCATTTGTTTTCGGAGGCAAGCAAGCTCAGGGTCAAGGTGGTGTTATCGCCGAGAACAACCCGAACTTCTCGTTGAAGGGACTTGCCAGTGACGGCAAGGGCATCGACCATGGCGAAGAGGCTTACGGCCCAGCCATTGGCGGGCTGATTGCGGAGTGCTCAGGCTGACGCTCCAAGCTTTCCGTTCGTTGTGGACACCACGCGACACTGAATGTCGTTGGAATGTCGTTGGAATGTCGTTGGGTGTCCACAACCGGCGGTAGGTGGCAGCGGGGACGGCTAAGCGCCGAGGGGCGAGTTACCGGGTTGGTAAGAACCGATGATTTCCGCCGGCGTCGGATTCGGTGGCGTGGCGACCCGAGCCGCCGAGTCTTTGCCAAACTCACGGAACGCCGCGAGTTCAGGTAGCGGATTTGATCCGTCGGGAGTATCCGCCGTCGACACGTGAACAAACGAAACACCGTCGTCTAGGCACACGACCTTGTACTCGACGTTCCCCGGGCGCTCCACGTTCAATTGCTCAAATATTGCCTTGATGAGGCGAACGTGCTCCTCCACCGCTTCCGGACGCACCTGATAGCTGACCACCACGTTGCTGATCAATGCATTCACCCCTTGATGTCTCACGGCGTCCTCGCGCCACACGCTACTCCGGATCGCGAGTCAAGCCGCCATGCCGAACCTAGTCGCGGGTCAGCAGCGCGACGATCGGACGTTAGACGTCTGCTTGGAGTTTGTCCGCGAGGGTGCGGCAGATACGTCCGAGCGCGGCTTGGTCTGCGTCGCTGAGCTCGTCGAAAATCACGGTGCGGACGGTTTCGACGTGGTCGGGAGCGGCCGCCTTGAGCCGTTCAAGTCCTTCGTCGGTCAGGACGGCGAGCCAACCGCGTCGGTCGGTTCGGCATTCTTCGCGGCGCACCAGCCCGGCTTGCTCCATGCGAGTCACTTGATGCGACAGGCGGCTGCGGCTGGACAAGGTGACAGTGGCGAGATCAGACATCCGCATCTGACGTTTGGGGCATTCAGAAAGCCGCACCAAAATCTCGTAGTCGGGCAGCGACAGCTGGTGTCCGACCTGCAGGTCGCGGCCGAGCCGGTTCGGAAGCAAGGTGCACAGCGAAATAACCGCACGCCACGTCTGTTGTTCGTCGTCTGAAAGCCAACGAGGTTCTGTCACGGGATGATCGTAGGGGTCGGGCCACGTGGGTGGCGCTGAATCCTTGTTAGAGCTGCTCGATGGGCGCAGTGAACGGGTCTGGCGTCGCCGCGGCCGAGCTGACCATCTCCTGACCGCTGTCGGGCACCGTGATGGACTCAGCGGGCGTCTGACGCGCGGCCATGGCGCCGAGTGCATCCAACTGCGGCGTCAGTGCGTCATCAGGTTGTGATTCGTCGACAGTCGTTTCGGCGGTCGTCGCTGCGTCCTGTTCACCTTCGCTCGGCGGAAAGGCGATATTGGCTGGCCAGCTACACATCGAACAACGCTCCAGGCCCGCACGCAGGATGGCAGTACAACGAGCGCACATGGTGACTGACTGGTGTGGATTGCTTGCGCTTTTACTTCCTCGTCCGATTCCCATGGACGCGGTATCGGAGTGCGTGACCCCCCGCCTAAACCCCGAAACCTGGGGATTTGAAATGGTGATTTTTGTTACAGGTCCATCCGGGTGAAGTGGTGTGCGGCGTCACGCAGGATTGGCTCACATCCAGGCCAAACCAGACTCGTGAAGCGGATTATCGAGCGCGCTCAAGCAAGGGTCAGAATCTCGCTTCCTGACTCAGTAACCAGGATCGTGTGTTCGAACTGCGCTGACCTCATCCCATCCTTGGTGACCACCGTCCAGCCGTCGTCCCACATTTCATAGTCGATGCTGCCCAGCGTCAACATAGGCTCGATGGTGAACGTCATCCCGGGCTCCATCACCGTGTTCCAGCCGGGGTCGTCGTAGTGTGGAATCACTAGTCCGGAGTGAAACGATGTGCCGATGCCGTGACCGGTGAAGTCGCGGACGACTCCATAGTCGAACCGGCGCGCGTAGGCCTCGATGACGCGTCCAATGACGCTCACTGCCCGCCCTGGCGCCACAGCCTTGATTCCGCGCATCATCGCTTCCCTCGTGCGCTCGACGAGGAGCCTCGACTCCTCATCGACGTCGCCGACGAGGTAAGTAGCGTCGGTATCGCCGTGGACGCCGCCAATGAAGGCGGTGATGTCGATGTTGATGATGTCGCCATCACTTAGCGCCGTGTCATCTGGAATGCCGTGGCAGATCACTTCATTGAGGGAGGTACACAACGACTTGGGAAAGGCCTTGTACCCCAACGTAGAGGGGTACGCGCCGTGGTCGCACAAGAACTCGTGTCCGACTCGATCCAGCTCATCCGTTGTGACGCCGGGTGTGATGTGCGCTGCGACTGCATCGAGCGCTTGCGCGGCGAGCCGACCGGCGACGCGCATCAGCGCAACTGTCTCGTCGTCTTTGACCTCGGACCCGGTGAACGGTGTTGGTCGCGGACGGTCGACGTACTCGGGGCGCGCGATCGATACGGGTACCGGGCGACGGGGCGACACTTTGCCAGGAGTCAGGAGCGGCATGATGGGCTCAGTGTATTCGTCCACAAGCCGACGCCTCGTCGAAGGCCAATGGGAACACCGATAGGAAAGGAGAACTCATGACTGAGACCCCGATGGTTGGTCCCTATTGGTGGTGCCTGACCCACGAACGCGTTGAGGGACGTGATGGCTGTCCGAACACCGTTCGACTCGGCCCGTTCGATACCGAAGAAGAGGCGAGCCACGCCATTGAGAAGGCGCACGAGCGAACGAAGCAGTGGGACTCCGACCCCCGTTGGAATGATGACGCCAGCTGATTGACCAGCCGACTGGCCGCCGATTAGTCAGACCAACGGCGAAGGCCCGACTCCCTCGAGGAGTCGGGCCTTCGCCGATCAGTGACTAGCGCTTCGTTGCCCGGCGCCGAGTCGTCTTCTTGGCCGTCCTGCGGGCAGGAGCCTTGCGCGTTGCCTTCTTGGCGGTGCGCTTGGCGGGAGCCCTCTTGGTGGCCTTCTTTGCTGTCCGCTTCGTCGTCCGCTTAGCGGTCTTCTTGGCGGTGCGCTTCGCTGGCCTCTTCGCGGTCTTCTTTGCTGTCCGCTTAGTGGCCCGCTTGGCGGTCTTCTTGGCAGTGCGCTTCGCTGCTGCCTTCTTCGTCGTGCGCTTGGCGGTCTTCTTTGCCGTGCGCTTGGTAGTGCGCTTGGCAGCCGCCTTCTTTGTCGTCCGCTTCGCAGTCCGCTTTGCGGTGGACTTACGGGCGGTCTTTTTGGCGGTGCGCTTCGCGGTCGACCTCTTCGCCGTCCGCTTAGCAGTCTTCCTTGCGGGGGACTTCCGTGCCGTCTTGCGCGCGGTCGTCTTCTTGGTGGTTCGCTTTGCTCCGGCCCTCTTCGCGGTCGCTTTCTTCGTCGTCCGCTTGGCTGCGACTGAACGCTTCGTAGCCTTCCTGGCCGTGGTGGACTTTGCAGCCACCTGTGCCTCCTGACACCTCAGTGTTCGGCCCCTTCGCCGAACGCTTTGAATTGCACGATGCCACCGACAGAACACTGACACCAGCACCATGCACTTTGTTTCGCGTTCGTGTCGCGAACGCTGCGCCGCACATTGTTGCCGCATCTTCGGCATTTCGCGACCTTTTAGGGCCACAACTTGTTGTTTTTTTCTGACGCGTGTTTTTCGTGCACTGTCAGTTCGCTGCTTTTGAACGAGTACAAACGCGGCGTTGAACTAACCGCCGGACTCAATACGCGGTCCGCTGATGTTCTCTAGCAAGCGTGCAAGACGTTGTTTCATGGACCGTTGTGACGGGGTTAGTGCAACCTCACCTGCAGCGACGCTCACCAAATGTTGTACGTGGTCGAAAGTGACCACATCGCCGGGTGTCGGCTGCCGCAAGTCGTCGGTATCGGGGCGGTTCAATGGTGCGTCGAGCAGAGATGACATGTCGTAATGAATCGTGTCAATCGTCCCGCGGACGATGGTTAACGACTCGTGAGCAACTTGCTGAAGCTCGCTGTCACCCGCATCGAGTGACAACACCGTTGCTCCTGTCTTTCGAGCGTCCCATGCGCGTTGCAAGAGTGCTTCGGGGGCGGCATCCTCACTGACAACAAAGACCGTTTCACCGCGTTTTGCCTGCTCAAGGCGCTGTAGCGTCACTGAAAGGTGCGCAGGTGCGTCCTTTGGAGGTGCGTATCTGATAAGCGTTGGGCTTAGCTCGGCGACTCCGCTGATACGCGATTCATCGTCAAGATGAGCGGCGAAATGCCAAGGCTCAACGTCTGGCGTGCCGACAAGTAGTAGCCCGCCGGGCTCCTTGGTTGAACGTCGCATGGTTCGTGCAAAAGACTGGGTTCGCTCGACCCAACCGGAGCTCGCCAGTAGCTCGCGCAGTACCAACACTCGACCAACGTCCACGTAGTCATCGTGCCGTATCGACGGGTCCTGACAGGATGAGCCCATGACTTCGCGTGTCGAGGAGCTGCTCGAACATCCGCACACGGTGTCGTTGGCGGTAGTCGGGGGGACGGGAGAACAAGGCCGCGGACTGGCTACCCGATTTGCGCAGATCGGACATCAAGTCACCATCGGTTCGCGAGATCTAGCCCGCGCGAAATCTGCCGCAGAATCAATCCGACACGCCGTAGACGGGTCAACAAATCAAGTTGCGGTCCAATCTGCAGATGTCGTGGTGGTTGCCGTTCCGTGGGCTGCGCACGAGGAGACGCTGCACGAGCTGCGTGCAGATCTCGTCGGTCGCGTCGTGATTGATTGCGTAAACCCGCTCGGATTCGACAGCCAAGGACCATTCCCGCTGAATGTTGCGGAAGGAAGCGCACTTCAGCAGGCCGCGATGATCCTGCCCGACAGTCCTGTCGTTGGTGCGTTCCATCACGTGTCGGCCGTGCATCTGTTGGACGAGACGCTGCACACGATTGATACCGATGTCATGGTTATCGGCGACGATCGAACGGCTACGTCACTCGTAATTGCGCTGGTCAACCGCCTGGAAGGCATGCGTGGTGTGTACGCAGGACGGGTGCGCAATGCGCACCAGGTGGAAGCGCTAACGGCCAATCTGATCGCCATTAATCGCCGTTACAAGACAAATGCAGGGCTCAGACTCACCGGTCTCTAACGCTGACCTTTGGCTGCCGATTCTGTGGCTGCCAATTCCTAGCTGTAGGTCTGGTCCGCAGACGGATATCCGCCAGATACGACGTCTTCTGACCAGGCTTTGACCGCGGCGGTGATGACATCGCCCACTTCGGCGTACCGGCGTACGAATTTCGGCGAAGGCGCTGGCGAGAGGCCGACGAGGTCCTGCCACACGTTGACCTGAGCGTCGCAGCCAGAACCTGCCCCTATACCAATCGTGGGAATGCTCAGGGCGCTGGTCACCCGTTCGGCGAGGTCGGGTGGAACCACTTCCAGCACAATCGCGAACGCCCCAGCTGATTCGAGCGCCTTGGCGTCGGCCAGGAGCAGCTCACCCGCTCCACCGCGGCCCTGCACGCGGTATCCGCCCATCGCGTTGACCGACTGCGGTGTCAGTCCGAGGTGACCCATAACGGGAACACCTGCGTTGACCAGCGCTTCTACCTGCGGTAACACGCGTGAACCACCTTCAAGCTTGACGGCCTGAGCGCCACCTTCCTTGAGGAATCGCGCAGCCTCGCTGAGTGCCTGCGCCGGCGATGTCTGATACGACCCGAACGGCATGTCGGCCACCACCAGTGCGCGTGAGGTAGAGCGGGAGACTGCCGCCACCAGTGGGAGGAGCTCGTCCATGGTCACCGGGATGGTGCTGGTGTAGCCGTATACGACGTTCGCCGCTGAGTCGCCGACGAGGAGGACGGGGATGCCTGCCTCGTCGAACAGTCGGGCGGTCGTGGCGTCGTAGGCGGTCAGCATCGGCCAGCGTTCGCCGCGCTCTTTGGCGGCAGCTAGGTCGCGGATCGTGATCCGGCGTTGCTGAACTCCGCCGTACAGCACGTCACCGGAGCGGGGCTGTGGTGTTGGAGGGATTTCGGGAGGGGGCGTCATTGACGTCATGAAAGGGATCCTTTCGCCTCGAGGCCCGATGGTCGGGTCCCCGGACAGCTCCCACGATGGTTTCAGCGTGGGATACGGCTAGCTCCATGGTCGCAGCAGGTGACGCGAAACCCAAGACTCGCGGGATCCGGGATTACGAAACGGGACAGTTGCGTTTCGAAAGTAGTCGCGCTACGGTCTGGCATAACGAAACGCTGCCGTTCCCTATTTGTGGCTCGGCGCCCCAGAACGTTCGGTAAGTAGTTACGTCGAAAGGTTTCCCCAGTGTCTGACCGGCCCGACCAGCCTGACCAGTCCAACGATTCCAGCCCAGCCAGCCCACCAGTCGCCACGAAGCGCCAGGAACTTGCCGCGGCGCGCAAAGTGGTGTGGGACCCCACCAGTCTGAACGCTGGCGAGGGCCACCCCAGACGCTGGGCGATTTTGGGCGTTCTGGTCGTCAGCTTGCTCGTGGTCGTGCTCGACAACACGGTTCTGAACATTGCGCTGCCGACCATCCAGAGCGATCTGGGCACCAGTCAAAGCGAGCTCGTTTGGGCGGTCGACTCCTACATCCTGTCTTTTGCGGCCCTGCTCTTCACCTGGGGCGTGCTGGGTGACAAATACGGCCGTCGCCGCATCCTCACGATCGGCTTGACCACATTTGCCCTTGCTTCGGCCGTCTGTGCGTTCTCGGTCAACGCTCAGATGCTGATCGGCTTCCGAGCGGTGATGGGAGTCGGCGGAGCGGCGGTGCTGCCAGTGACACTTGCCATCATCACGGTGGTGTTCCCACCGCACGAGCGTGGCAAGGCGATCGGCGCATGGGCAGGATCGGTTGGAGCGGCCGTGGCGCTGGGCCCGGTTCTGGGTGGCCTGCTGCTGCAGAATCCCCAATGGTCTGAGTGGCTAACCGGCAACGCGTGGGGCGCGGTGTTCCTCATCAACGTTCCTATCGTCGCGATCGGCCTCGTGGGCATTGCGCGCGTTGTCCCCGAGACACGAAACCCCAACCCAGGTCGGCTCGACCTTCGCGGACTTGTGGTCTCTGTCATCGGTCTGGTTTCCCTCGTTTTCGGAATCATTCACGCGAGTGAGACCAAAGACTGGACGACAGCGTCGGTGTTAGTACCGATCACGTTCGGAATCATGGTTTTGATTGCGTTCGTATGGCTGGAGGCGCGCAGCGACCATCGGTCGTTCGACGTCTCGCTGTTTCGCAACCGGGGCTACGCCGTCAGTTTGACTGCGGTGAGTTTGTCGTTCTTCGCGCTGTCTGGGATTACGTTCTCGCTGCCCTTCTACCTGCAGGTTCTGCGTGGTTTCGGCACGCTTCAAGCCGGGCTTTGCTTCCTGCCGTTTGCGGTTGGTCAGCTGATTGCTGCCCCACGTAGTGCCGCAATGGTCGCGCGCTTCGGATATCGCACCGTCATGACCGTGGGCCTTGTCGTTGTGGCGATCTCATTGTTTGGGCTGACCGCTCTCAGCTTGACGACGCCGCTGTGGCTTGTGCTGCTGACGTTCTTCGGTTTCGGGTTCGGAATGGGCAATGTCATTGCACCCGCTTCCACGCTGATGCAGAACGCACTGCCCCTGGCGCGCGCTGGTGCCGGTTCCGCCGTTCAGAACACGGTGCGTCAGGTCTTCGGAGCCCTTGGTGTGGCTGTGATCGGTACGTTGCTCGCCACCACGTACGCCAGCAACATTTCCAGCTCGTTGGAGCCCCTGCCTGCGCCTGCTCGAGCCGTCGCATCCGACTCAGTGGTGTCGACCATGGTGGTGCTGAACGGCGCGGAGAGCGCCGGTGTACCAACTTCAGTGATCGCGCCGCTGCGTCAGGACTCGTTCGACGCCTTCTTGGGTGCTTCTCAGCTCACTGGCGTCATCTCCGCGTCCGTAGTGCTGCTGGCGGCGTTTGTGGTGGGGCTGTTCCTGCCAACGATCGCCCCGCTCAAGCGAGAGCCGAAGCCAGCTGAGGCCTTAGCTGAAGTCTCGCCAGCCACCGCTGGGGCTGCCGAGGCAGTCGATGTCTGAGTCAGCCGATACTGAGACAGTGGACTCTGGGTCAGTGGACGTAGCCGAGCACGAAACAAGTCCGCGTCGCGGCCGTCCCCGAAGCCAAGAGGCCGAGTCCGCCATCATTCAAGCGACCCTCGACCTGATTGCCGACGAAGGCGTCAACGCCTTGTCGGTTGAGGCAGTCGCTGCCCGCGCGGGAGTAGGTAAGGCGACGATCTATCGCCGATGGTCGAGCAAAGAAGCTCTGATGGGCGACGCGCTGGCAACGCTGATCGACGACATGCCGACAACGTTTGACGGTGCGAACGTCCGTGAACAGCTGGTCTCCATGCTGGAGCACATTCGATGTCGGTCGACCGATAGCTGCGCCGGACGCATCTTCCCGCGGATGGCTGCGTACAAACACAGCCATCCGGAGCTCTTCGCGATCTTCGGTGAGCGTGTCCTCGCGCCCAGACGTGAGCGCGTGCGTGCGCTCGTTCAGCGGGGTATCGACGACGGCGAGCTGAGAGCCGATCTCGATGTCCCGCTGGCCGCCACCTTGCTCTTTGCGCCGATGCTCTACATCAACATGACCGGGATGCCGCAGCGGCAGGACGACCAGACGTCGCAGATGCTGGTTGACCTGGTGCTCGACGGACTACGCAAGCGTTAGTTGACCGACTCTTTTGGCTTTACGTCCCGGGTGTTGGCCAGCATGGCGAGGTAGGCCTCGCGCCAGTCACTGATGGTCCATTCGCGGAGTACCGCGTCCAGCTCCCGCCAGCGTCGCCTCCGCTCGGGGAGGGTCATGGTGGTGGCTCGGTGGATCGCCTCGGCCACACCTTCCACGTCGTATGGGTTGACGATGAGTGCGCTCGACAACTCATGCGAAGCGCCCGCAAACGACGAAAGCACCAACACCCCTGGGTCCTCAGGGTCCTGGGCGGCGACGTACTCCTTGGCGACCAGGTTCATCCCGTCGCGCAGCGGAGTGACCAGGCCGACCCGAGCGCTCCGATAGAACCCCGCGAGGGTGCTTTGCGGGTAGGTGCGGTTGACGTACCGAATCGGCACCCAGTCGGCTTCCGCAAACCGCCCGTTGACGGCGCCCGACTGACGTTCGAGCTCGCCACGGATCAGGCGGTACTCGGGGACCTCGCCCCTCGACGTAGGCGCGATCTGGAGCAGCGCGGCTTGTCGTCGATGCTCCGGGTGACGTTCGAGGAATCGGCCGAAGGCGAGGAATCGGTCGTTAAGGCCCTTGGAGTAGTCGAGCCGGTCAACACCGATCACCAGCCAGCGCCCCAGAAGGCTGTCGCGCAGTCGCCGAACAGTGACTTGGTTGTGAGCTCGGACCGCCTGCGCCGCGACCAGGTCGTGGTCGATCGAGATGGGCAAGCTCACCGCGTGCGCCTGAGCACCGCTCGGTGTGGTGACGATGTCGTCGTAGGACACCGTTGCGCCTGCGACGTCTCGCATGTAGTCGGTGAACGCCTGTCGGTCCGTCGCCGTCTGGAAACCCACCAGGTCGTACTCCGTGAGTGCATCCATGAGCGGACGATGGCCCGGTAGCGCTGAGATGAGGTCCGGTGGCGGCAGCGGGGTGTGAAGGAAGAAGCCGATGCGCGCCGTGACGCCCTCTTCGCGCAGCAGCGCGGCGAGCGGGATCAGGTGGTAGTCGTGCACCCAGATGAGGTCGTCATCGCGAATCATGGGTGCGAGCGTGCGTGCGAAATGCCGATTCACGCGTTGGTAGACCCGGTAGGTGTCGCGCCGGTAGTCGACCATGTCGAGTCGGTAGTGCAGCAGCGGCCACAGCGTGCGGTTGGCAAACCCGTTGTAGTACGCGTCGTACTCGGCGCGTGTCAGGTCGATCGTGACGTAGGTAATTTCACCGTCGGTCTGCTCTTTGGGTGGTCCGGGGGACTCGACCGCCCGACCTGACCAGCCAAACCAGATCCCGCCATTCTCGGACAACGCCGAGTGCATGGCAGCTGCCAATCCGCCTGCTCGGGTCTCCTTGGGTAAGGCAACCCGGTTTGAGACGACGATTAGTCGACTCACGAGTGAGCTTCCCAGGGTTTGGAAAGCCGCATGGCGGACTGGATGATCCCCACCATCGAGTACGTCTGCGGGAAGTTGCCCCATAACTCGCCGGTCCGGGGATCGATGTCTTCGGACAGCAGGCCAAGCGAGTTCCTGCGCTCGAGCATGTTGTTGAACAGCTCGCGAGCCTCATCGATCCGACCGACTCGAGCCAGCGCGTCGATGTACCAGAACGTGCACAGGTTGAACGAGGTGTGTGGTTCACCAAAGTCGTCCGCGTCGATATACCGAAACACGTACTCACCGCGTTTGAGCTGCTTCTCGACAGCATCCAGCGTGCCGAGGAACCTTGAGTCGTCGGCCTGGATGAAGCCGAGGTCGGCGAGCACCAACGTGGACGCATCGAGGCGCGTGCCACCCCAGGTTTCCATGATGGCGCCGACAGTTGGGTCAAAAGCCTCAGCCAGGATGCGTTCCCGCATCTCGTCGGCCCGGGATCGCCACAGCTGCGACTGCTTCGGTTGTTCCAGCCGCGTCGCGATTCGGGCGAGTCGATCGGCCGCCACCCAGCACATCACGCTGCTGTAGGTGTGCACGCCTTCTCGACCTCTGAACTCCCAGAGTCCGGCATCGGGCTGGTCGTACAGCTGGTACGCAAGCTCGCCGGCTCGCTCGAGCTGTTCAAACGCCGCGCCGTCGCCGGGGGTGGTCAAACGCTGGTCGAAGAACAAGTGGGTAGACGCCAACACAACGCTGCCGTAGACGTCGTGCTGCTTTTGTTGGAACGCGAGGTTGCCGCTGCGGACAGGCCCCATGTTGCGGTAACCCCGCAGATTGGGCTCGTCGATCTCTGACAGCGTGCCCTCGAAGTGGATGCCGTAAACCGGCTGCATCTCACCGATTCCAGAAGCAAGCGTGTAGATGTAGCCAAGAAACTCTTCCATGCTCTTCGTCGCGCCGAGCTGGTTGAGTGCACGCACGACGAAGGCAGCATCGCGTAGCCAGCAGTATCGGTAGTCCCAATTGCGTCCACTGTCTGCCGACTCGGGGATCGACGTTGTGAGTGCGGCGACAATCGCACCCGTGCCTTCGTACTGACACAGCTTCAAGGTGATCGCCGCCCGGATCACGGCCTCTTGCCATTCAAACGGAATAGACAGCGAGCGAGACCACGACTGCCAGTAGTCGACCGTGCGGTCGTAGGCCTCACGAGCGAAGGACTCAACCGAGGTGTTGAGCGTCTCGTCGGGACCCAGCACCAACGTGACGGGTCGATCGAGCACGAAGGGCAGCTCTCGTTCGACGAGTGGAACGCGAGCGTCTGTGGTTAGACGCAATGTGGTGTCGGTAAGGACCCAGCGAATGTGGTGACTACCGCTGGTGCGGTCGGGAACTCGTGCGCCCCACTCAGCGAGCGGGCGAACCCGAATCCGTACGCGTGGCGCCCCAGCGATCGGGCGAATTCGGCGGATGAACATGACGGGGTGGTAGAGACGATCCCAGCGACGGAAGCGAGGCGAGAAGTCTGTGACCTCGATGGCACTGCCGTCTTCGGCTTCCAGGGTGGTTACCAGAACCGCGGTATTGGGCAGATACCGCTGATGTGAGCGGGCCATGCCCTCCAGCTCGATCTCGCAGAACCCTTGATCGGGTGTGACGGGGTTCAGCAGCGTGCAAAATGCTGGATCGGCAGCCAGGTGAGGCAGGCAGCCCCAGACGTAGCGCCCTTGGCTGTCAATCAGCGCGCCGACGGTGCCGTTTCCTACAACCGCCACGTCGCCGAGCGACTGCATGGATACGGCCGGGACGTCTGGCCCTTCGGGCGCGTCCGGTGCGGTCGACGTCACGGGCGCACCTCCTCAATCAGTTCCGCCAGCCAGCTACGCACCGCAGCTGGGTCAGCCAGTCTCAACTGCGCGTGCGAATCAGCACGATCACCGACCAAAATGGCGAGTCCACCTAGTCCCTGTGCCGCCGCGAAGGCGAACTCGTCGGTGCGATCATCACCGACGACGATAGGGGACCGGCCGGCGAACGGCGCCTCACCCATGATCTCGATCAGGGCGAGTCCCTTGTCAAAGTCTGCTGGGCGCAGTTCTTGAACCAGGATTCCCGGCTGGACCTCGAACGCCCCGCCTGTGTCCTCGGCCAGCCGCTGGGCCTCCTTGGCCAGTTCATCGGTGATGCCTGGGGCCTTCCGGTGGTGCAGGGCGATGCTCATGCCTTTGTCCTCAACCCAGACGCCTGGCAGGCTTTCGGCGAGCTCGGCAGCGCCGGATCGCAGCGCCTCGAGCACCTCTGGCTTCGGGGAGTGGCGTCGCTCCCCACCTGGCCCGCGCACCTCAGCCCCGTGAACACCGGCAGCGTGGGGTTGCCACGGGCTAAAAACCCGATCGATATCCGTCAACGATCGTCCCGAAAGCAAGGCCAACGCACCGTCGAGCGCGTCTGCCACGCCCTTCAGCAGCACGATCAGGCCCTGGGTAGCTCGGACGAGATCGGGGTGTGACTCGAACTCGACCAAGGTTCCGTCGATGTCCAAGAACAGCGCTCGTGGGGTTCTGGCGAGCTCAGCCCACCCCGGCGCTGGAGGACGCCGACCTTCCCGCGAGTTGCCCATGCCGCTCACGTTTGCGGGGGAGTTTGTTCGCGCCACCGGCTGGTGATCGGCAGTCTTCGGTCGCGACCGAATGCTTTGAAGGAAATCTTTGGGCCAGGGGGGTATTGGCGCCGTTTGAACTCGGCATGGTCGGTCAGCTGCAGAATCTTGCCTACGAGGTCGGCAGGGAATCCGGCTTTGACCAGCTCGGCGGCACCACGCTCCTGCTCGATGTAGTCGTCCAGGACGTCGTCGAGCAGTGCGTAGTCGGGTAGCGAGTCCGTATCGAGCTGGTCGGGACGGAGCTCGGCTGACGGTGGCTTGTCGATACTGCTGTCGGGGATGGGTCGGGTCTGGCCGAGCGAGTCAGCGTGCGAGTTGCGCCAGCGCGCGAGCCGCCACACGACAGTTTTCGGAACATCCTTCAGCGGGGCATACCCGCCGACCGCGTCCCCGTACAAGGTTGAGTAACCCACCGACAGTTCACTCTTGTTACCGGTGGCCAGTACGAGGTGACCTTCTTGGTTAGACAGCCCCATGAGTGTGGTTCCTCGCACGCGCGCCTGAAGGTTCTCCGCAGCTATGCCGGTGAGTGAAAGTTCCTGCATGAACGCATTGACCATGGGTTTGATCGGAATGCAGCGATAGTGGAGGCCCGTCCGCTCTGCGAGGTCGGCAGCGTCGTCCAACGAATGTTGTGATGAGTACTCGCTCGGCATTGCGACGCCAAAGACTGCGTCGGGGCCGAGCGCGTCGACCGCGATCGCGGCGGTAAGAGCCGAGTCGATACCTCCGGAAACCGCGATAATCACACTCGGCAGGTTGTTCTTGCGCACGTAGTCGCGAACCCCGAGTACCAGTGCCTTGTAGACCTCTTCATCGTCGGACAACCGATCGGCAATCTCGGTCACCTGACCCGGCGCCACCGCTGCCAGTAGCAGGTGTTCCTCGAACTGCGGTGCTCGAGCAAGCTCGGCGCCCGACGCGTCCACGACTAGCGAGTCACCGTCGAACACCAACTCGTCCTGGCCACCAACGAGGTTGACGTAGGCAAGCGAACACCCGGCTTCGACGGCACGACGTGCGCACAGCTCCAACCGCACGTCGTCCTTGTTGCGTTCGTACGGCGATCCGTTGATGACCAACATGAGATCAGCGGACGCTTCGCGCGCCCAAACGGTCGGTCCGCCTTCCTGCCAGAGGTCCTCACAGATCGACAACGCTACCGTTTGTTCGCCCACTTCGAAGACACACGGCGACTTACCGGGCACGAAGTAGCGGAACTCGTCGAACACGCCGTAGTTGGGCAGGTGGTGTTTGGCGTAACGCGCGATCACCGCTCCGCCCCGGATGACTGCGGCCGCGTTTTGCGGAGAGTGGCGCGGCCGCCCGAACTGGTCGGGTTGGCCTTCGGCCTGGTCGAGATAGCCCACGACCACAGTGATGTCGCCGAGCCCGGCGTCGAGCAGCTGCTGGGGGAGCGCGTTCAGGGCACCCTGGGAGGCGGAGATGAACGACCCTCGAAGCGCGAGGTCCTCCACCGGATATCCGGTGAGCATCATTTCAGGGAATGCCACCAGCTGAGCGCCCTGAGCGAGTGCCTTCCTCGTCCATTCGACGACGATTCGCGTGTTGCTCTCGAGATCGCCCACTGTGGCGTTGACCTGGGCCAGCGCGATCTGAAGGGTCACTGTCTGACCCTAACGCCGCCGGGTTTGACTGCGCTGCTGACTATCCGAGGGCACGACGTACCGTTGAACGCGTGCTGCGTCAGTTCTTCTCCCTCAAATGGTTGGCGCTGTCCCTGTTGGTTGTGGTCTGTATCGCTGCGTTTGGACTCCTTGCCTCCTGGCAGTGGTCGCGCGCGGTCCAGGACGCACCCGTTGCCCCGTCGTCTGACGAGCCGGCGGTTCCGTTGTCCAGCGTCCACGGGCCGGGTCAACCGGTGCCGGAGGATGCCACTGGCAAGCGGGTGAGCGCGGTCGGCACTTATGACGGCGCGAAGCAGCTGCTGGTACCGAGCAGGCAGAACGGTGACCAGGTTGGCTTTTGGGTTGTGACGCCGCTGATGCTTCGTGATGGCTCGACGGTCCCCGTTGTTCGTGGCTGGACGGACGCTCCAGCTGACGCGGCCACGGGCGTCTCCTCAGGGAAGGTGTCCATCACCGGATTTCTTGAACCCAGTGAGACCGAAGACCAACGTGGCGAACTCCCAGCGATCATGCCAGCGGGACAAATCGCGGTCGTGAGCAGCGCCGAGCTGGTGTCGCTGTGGCCAGGTGAACTCATCCAGGGGTTCGTGCTGCTCGAACATCAACACCCAGCGAGCAGTCTGGTTGCGGTCGAACCGCCCCAGCCGGTGAGCCAGTCCCACGTGTCCGTTCAGAACCTCGCGTACGCGGTGCAGTGGTGGTTGTTCGCCGCCTTCGCTGTGTTCTTATGGGTGCGCATGTTCCAGGCCGACTGGCAAGACCGTCAGAGTGGCCGCTCGTCTAACGGATCCTCGCCTGAGGATCAATCGAATCTGTCGGAGGCTCGCTCGTGAACGGTGCGTTAATCAGGTATCGCGTGATGGCCTGGATCGTCGGTGTGATGTTGCTCGTTGTTGTCGCAGCAACTCTGGTGAAGTACCTCGGCGATAACCCGACATTGATTGAGACCGTTGGTCCGATCCACGGATTCCTCTACGTCGTGTATTTGATCGCCACCGTCGATCTCGCGATGCGGCTTCGCTGGTCGCCAGCGAAGACAGTCGGGATTTGCCTCGCGGGAACGATTCCGTTCCTGTCCTTCGTCGCTGAGCATCGAGTCAACCAGCAGGTCAGCGGTGTCATCGCTGCCGCAGACGGCGGCGCAAAAGCTGAGCCCACTTCGTCAGGCGCGCCGTAACGCGATCGAAACACATTCCGGCCACCATTGGCTCCATGGACAAGCAGCAGGAGTTCGTGCTCCGCACAACTGAAGAGCGCGACATTCGGTTCATCAGACTGTGGTTCACCGACGTGCTTGGTTACCTGAAGTCGGTAGCGGTCGCTCCCGCGGAACTCGAGGGTGCTTTTGCAGAGGGCATCGGGTTTGACGGCTCCGCGATCGAGGGATTCGCACGCGTCTACGAGTCGGACATGTTGGTCAAACCAGATCCCACGACATTCACTGTCCTACCGTGGCGCGGCGACCCAGGCGTGGCTCGGATGTTCTGTGACATCTTGATGCCCGACGGCACTCCGTCCTTCGCTGATCCGCGGTACGTCTTGAAGCGCACACTTGGCCGCGCGGCAGACATGGGCCTCACCTTTTACACCCACCCCGAAATCGAGTTCTTCCTGTTTGAGGGCAAGCCGGTCCCTGGTCAGACCCCAATACCAATCGATGACGGTGGCTACTTCGACCACACACCAACCTCGGTAGGTCAGGACTTTCGACGGACAGCGATCAACATGCTCGAGTCGATGGGCATTTCGGTTGAGTTCAGCCACCACGAGGGTGCTCCTGGGCAGCAAGAGATTGACCTGCGCTACGCCGATGCGTTGAGCACCGCTGACAACCTGATGACATTCCGCACGGTCATCAAGGAGGTCGCACTTGAGCAAGGGTTGTTTGCGTCCTTTATGCCGAAGCCATTTGCGGACTACCCAGGCTCCGGCATGCACACCCACCTGTCGCTCTTCGAAGGTGACCGCAATGCGTTCTACGAGCCAGGAGCTGAATACCAGCTGTCCAAGGTGGCTCGGGGATTTATCGCCGGTCTGCTCAAGCACGCACCAGAAATCACTGCTGTCACGAACCAGTGGGTCAACTCGTACAAACGGTTGTACGGCGGAGGCGAGGCACCTGCCTACGTGTGTTGGGGTCACAACAACCGCTCGGCCATGGTGCGTGTCCCGATGTACAAGCCGCAGAAGGGCCAGAGCACTCGCATCGAGGTCAGGACCTTGGACTCGGCGTGCAACCCGTATCTGGCCTTCGCCGTCCTGCTGGCTGCTGGGTTGAAAGGCGTCGACGAAGGCTACGAGTTGCCAGCGGAAGCCGAAGACGATGTGTGGAACCTCACTGAGGCCGAACGAAGCGTCATGGGGATAGCACCTCTGCCACAGAACCTGGCAGAAGCTATCGCCGTGATGGAGCGCAGTGAGCTGCTTGCTGAGACGCTGGGGGAGCAGGTCTTCGACTTCTTCCTCCGCAACAAGCGTCAGGAATGGCAGGACTATCGGTCGCAGGTAACGCCGTTTGAGCTCACCCGCTACCTGCCTTCGCTGTAGTGCCGAGTCGCGCCATGCGCTTGGACTACTTCGACGGGCGGCTATCAACACGGTGATGTCGTCGGTACCGTGACGCGATGACCGCGCAGCGTGGCCAGTCGATACTGGCCCAGTTGTCTCGCCGCGGGTTCGTGGACGCCGCGAGGGCTGGTGCACTGCTCGAGTGGGTTCCGCTGTCGAAACCGCTCGATGATGTGGTGTTGGATGCGTTAGGCGCCACAGCCGACCCAGACCTGGCATTGCAAGGCCTGGTCCGAGTGCTTGAAGCCTGCGATGAGCGTGAACAACTGGCTGCTCACCTCATCAGCGACGCCGAACTTCGGTTGCGGCTGACCGCGGTGCTCGGCGTCAGTAGTGGTCTCGGTGACCATCTGGTTCGGCACCCCACGGACTACCGGATTCTGGCGTCCGATGGTTCTGCACCAACCCGTCCCACTGCGGCAGCCTTGCGCGCGTCGATGCTGGTTGCCGTCGGCGCCGACCCGGCCGCAGACATGCCGGTCGCCGCGTCCCAGGACGCGCTCGTAGCCCTTCGCGTGGACTATCGACGCCACCTGTTGCATCTGGCTGCCCGTGACCTCACGGAAGGCGCCGCTGTCGACGACGTCGCAGCTGAGCTTGCCGATCTGGCGGCAGCTGCGCTCGATGCAGGGCTCGCCATTGCCCGCGCCGAGTTGTCCCACGAAGCCGAGCCGGTTCGGCTGGCGATTGTCGGCTTGGGCAAATGCGGTGGGCGCGAGCTGAACTATGTCAGCGACGTTGACGTTGTCTACGTCGCTGAGCCACTTGAGGGTGGTGATGAGGAAGCCGCGATAAATACCGCCAACCGACTCGCCGCTGGCGTTGCGCGAGCGTGCACAGCAATGACGCCGGAGGGCTACTTGTGGGAGGTCGACGCTGGCCTGCGTCCGGAAGGTGCCGCAGGACCACTGGTCCGCACTCTTGGTAGCCACGTCGCTTACTACAAAAGGTGGGCCAAGAGCTGGGAGTTTCAGGCACTGCTCAAAGCGCGGCCGGTCGCTGGCGACGTGCACCTTGGTGAGGCTTACGTTGACGCGCTTGGTCCGATGGTGTGGGAGGCCGCAGCGCGTGAAGGGTTTGTGCAGGAAGTGCAGGCCATGCGGCGGCGGGTGGAGCAACAGATCCCAGCCGCAGACGCAGGACGACAGCTGAAGCTTGGGCCGGGAGGACTGCGGGACGTTGAGTTTGCGGTGCAGCTTCTCCAACTCGTCCACGGCCGCAGTGATCCGACCCTACGAAGTGGTAACACCCTCCGCGCTCTCGATGCGCTAGCGGTCGGTGGGTACGTCGGACGCGACGATGCCGCGCAGCTCGATGATGCCTACCGGTTCATGCGCACCTTGGAGCATCGCATCCAGTTGTTCCGGCTCAGGCGTACACACTTGCTCCCCGAAGAACCAGAAGTGCTACGGCGACTCGGTCGATCCGTTGGATTTCGAAAAGATCCGGTGGCCGAGCTTGAGGAAGAGTGGCGACGCCAGGTGCGCGAAGTCCGTCGACTGCACGAGAAGCTCTTTTATCGGCCGCTGCTGAATGCAGTAGCACGGCTTGAGCCTGGTGAAGTTCGCCTGACGCCGGACGCGGCACGGGCGCGCATGGAGGCGTTGGGGTATCGCGATCCGGCGGGAGCGCTACGTCATATCGAAGCCTTGACGTCCGGCGTGAGCCGTCGAGCGGCGATCCAGCGCACTCTGCTGCCTGTGATGCTGGGTTGGTTCGCCGACGCTGCTGACCCAGATGCGGGTTTGTTCGGTTTCCGACGGGTGAGCGAGGCGCTGGGGGGCACTCACTGGTACCTAGCGTTGCTGCGTGACGCCGGGGCAACAGCCGAGCGGCTCGCCCGCGTGCTTGCGTCAAGTCGCTATGCGACGGATCTGTTGCTGCGCGCACCAGAAGCGGTGGCGATGCTGTCTGACGACGCCGAGTTGCAGCCGCGGTCGCGCGCCGAACTCACCGCAGAGATGTTGAGTACCGGCAAACGTTCGGTTGCGCCGGATGCCGCGATCGCTGCAATACGCGGCGTTCGAAGACGCGAGTTGTTTCGACTCAGTGCGGCGATGACTCTTGACCAGATCCGAACCGAAGAGCTTGGGGCTGCACTTTCGGACGTCGCAGCATCTGTCGTGGTAGCCGCGCTTGAGGTCGCGAACCGCTCGGTGAATGCGTCAACCGACGTGTTACCCACGCGGTTCGCGGTGATAGCGATGGGCAGATTTGGTGGGCGAGAACTTGGGCTTGGCAGTGACCTCGACGTCATGTTCGTACATCAGCCGGTTGATGGCGCGGACGAGCAAGCAGCGACGACGTCGGCTCTTGCCATCGCTAACGAGTTGACGCGACTGCTCGCCATTCCAGCTCCTGACCCGGCAGTGATGCTGGACTCAGACCTTCGTCCTGAGGGGCGAAGCGGCCCTCTTGTCCGCACTCTCGCCTCATATGCGGCCTACTACGAGCGTTGGTCTTTGGTCTGGGAGAGCCAGGCGCTGATTCGAGCTGAGTTGGTCGCAGGCGACGCGACTTTGGGAGCCGAGTTCCTGTCACTGGTGGATCAGTACCGATGGCCGGAAGCCGGGTTGTCCGAGGATGACATCCGGGAGATTCGTCGCGTCAAGGCGCGGGTGGAGTCGGAGC
>DATKIY010000225.1:0-5231 GCA_035543875.1 Actinomycetes bacterium
GGTCGGCAACAAGGTTCACATCAACCTTCGCCAGAGCACGGACAGTGGTCACAAACTGCGAACCGCAGTCGGCCGCGGACTGCCATTAATCGAGCACGGCGTGGCCGCTCCACTCGGTTGCGACGCGTACCTATCCAAAGCTGCTCGACCTCGCACAATGGTTGGCTGGACCAAGGCCGGTGCCTGGCGGACATTTATCGTTCCCGGCAAACTGTTCACTGGCCCAGGTCTTCGGGAGGGTGGCTTCGGGCTTGCCATGGAAGCGGCCATCGCGAAGAAACTCGGCTTATGGCAGGCGTACGAGCTCGATGGTGGAGGTTCGACGACCATGTATACGCAGAACAGGTCCGGAAAGTGGGCTCGACGGGATCTGTACGGCCTCGACAAGAGCACAGGAACCTACGAGCGAGAGATGCCGAATGGGCTCGCGTTCAAAGTCCCCTAAGTGCCCGCGTCCTTAGCTCAGTTCCCAGCAGGTACGTGGATCAGTTTGCGATTGACAAACTCGTCTATGCCGTAAGGTCCGAGCTCGCGACCGACGCCCGATCGCTTCGTTCCACCGAAAGGCAGGTCCGGTCCGCCGCCTTCTGGCTCGTTGACCCACACCATGCCAGTGTCGATTCGGTCAGCCACGTCGAGGGCGACGGCAGGGTCGGAGTGGTAAACCGCGCCGCCCAAGCCGAACGGTGAGTCGTTAGCGAGCCTGACGGCCTCCTCGACGTCGCTGACCTTGTAGACGACAGCGACCGGACCGAACAGCTCCTCGCGGAAGGCGCGCATCTCGGGAGTGACGTCAGTCAGCACAGTCGCTTCGATGAACGCTCCAGGCCCTTCGACGCGGCGACCACCGGTACGGACCGTCGCGCCCTTGTCGATCGCGTCTTGCACCTGGGCCATGAGACCGGCCGCGGCAGCCTCAGACGACAGCGGACCGAAGGAGGTGTTCGGGTCGGTTGGGTCACCGGTTCGAAGTTTGGCCATGGCGCCGGTCATCAGCTCGACAAAGTCGTCGTACAAACCATCGGCGACGATGAAGCGCTTGGCCGCATTACATGCCTGGCCAGCATTTTCCATGCGAGCACTGACCGCCTCGTCAACGACGTCAGGAAGTCGATCCGTATCCAGGACGATGAAGGCGTCCGATCCCCCGAGCTCGAGAACGACCTTCTTCAGGTGCTGGCCGGCCAGCGATGCCACCGCAGTACCGGCTCGCTCGCTGCCGGTTACCGATACACCGCGCACCCGCGGGTCAGCGATGATGTCGGCCACCTGTTCGTTTGTGGCGAACAAGTTGATGTAGGCATCGGCGGGCAGTCCCGCGTCATGAAAGATCTGCTCCATCGCTAGCGCGGACTCGGGGCACTGCGGTGCGTGCTTGAGCAAGATGGTGTTGCCAGCGATCAAGTTTGGGCCAGCGAAACGAGCGACCTGGTAGTACGGATAGTTCCACGGCATGATCCCGATGAGGGGACCAATCGGGGACTTACGGATCATCGCGTTTCCGCCGGAGCTCGACTCAAGGCGTTCGTCCGCGAGTAGCTTCGGCCCCTGGTCCGCGTAATAGCGGTAGATGTCGACGGAGTACTCGACCTCGTCGACCGCCTCCGCGGTTGTCTTGCCCATCTCGCGAGTGATCAGCCCAGCCAGTTCGGCTGCCCGCTCAGCATGCAGGTCAGCGACCCGATGGATGACAGCTGCACGGTCAGCAACCGACATCGATCGCCAGGAAGCGAAAGCGACGTCGGACCGCTCGACTGCCGATGCGATCTCTGCGTCGGTGGCTGTGGGGAACTTGCTCTCAACAGCACCGGTGGCAGGGTTAACCACCTTGTACTCGACCTTCATCTGTGCTCCTCGAAGACGGGCCCGGCCGGTTCGCCGACGCACACTCAAACGTTAGCGGTGCCACCTTCGCTGCCTGTCGTCACGGTCCGTCGAACGTGACTGCGGTTGGTTCACCTGTGCGCAGGCGATTCGCTTCACTCGCACTCAAGCAGACGCACTGATCGAAGGTGGTTCAGTTTGTCGTTACCACCAGCTTGGGCGGGGTTGTACTTTCGCGGGAGCCGAAGTAGAACGCGTCGCCGCCGCTGCTGTCGACGCCAAGCGAGAACGGACCTCCGACAGCCGCCTGAACTGTGTTAGTCGCGATAGGGATCTGGTAGGTAGTGGAAAAGGTTGTCGCGGAGACGCTGCCGAGAGCAGAGCCAGTCGCTGGGCGATTCGAGTACGTCAATGTCGATTCCCCCCACGAGCTGTCCGCGACCGGGCGAAGCGTTTGCGAGTCGGGTGAACCGCTGTAGGTGCCCGACGTCGTAGTCAGCTCAAGCCGAGCCGCAGTCACGGTGCTTCCCGCCAAAGCAGAGAGGTCGTACTTAAGATACGCAACCTTCAGTGGGGATCCGTCCACGTACAGCGCGGTGTCGGATCCGTGAGTGCTCGAGGCAGAGTCACTGCCGACCCAGCTGTCCGCGACGGGAGCCAAAACCCAGGACGTCCCTGTCGTCGCGGTCGATGTCGCGGAGCCTGTCGGAGTTGGACTGCTGGTCACCGTGGGAGTGGGAGTAGAAGAAGTGACAGTGGGAGTCGATGTCACGGTAGGAGTCGAACTAATGGTCGGCGTCGACGTGGGAGTCGCAGTCGAGGTGCTCGTTGGCTTGGTGAGAGTAAATTTGTCGGTGTACGAACCACCTGATCCACGAACGAAGGTGCCGGTAAGAGTCGTGCCAGTCAGGTCCACCTTGAGAAAGCCGTAGGTGGGGTTGTTGTTGGAACCCATATATGTCTGGAAGTACGGCGCCTGAGCATTGGTGGGATATTCGCTGTTGAGCGACCTACCCCCTGAACCGACTGTCGCCAATACGGTGCCCTGCCCAGCCACATACGACGAGGATGGACTGGCACTTGCCACACAGTCCGAATTGAACGACCCGAGCGCAATCTTCGTACACGTTCCATTGAGCGCTAGCTGCTTGCTCCTCGCGTACCCATGGTCATGGGCTTGCAGGTAGAGGTCCACCTTCTTGGCGACGAGTAGGTTCATGAGATCAGGACTTGCCGCGCACGGGTAGTTCACCATCGACAAGCAGTACATGTGCATCCCCACGACCACCCATGGAATGCCTGCGCTCCGCGCACCGTCGATCGCGGAGGCTGCGAAGTTGTAACCCTGTGTCCCTGCGCTGTACGACCAGTAGCTGCTCCCTTCTGAGAACGTTAGCTTGGGAGACAACATGATGAAGCGCACAAGGGGCGACGACGCGGGGTAGTCGGCGTAGTACTGCCGAGGGTAGGAGCCGGTGGAGCCCAGTTTGTCTGGCAGACATTTAGCGAAATTTGACCAGATCCCGTCCGGTCCATCCTGGTCTTCATGGTTACCGGCCACGAGCTCATAAGACACCGAGCTGCCCACGTGCTGACTAATGAACGAGCACCAGGCTGACTCGGGGGTGATCTCGGAGTACGACATATCACCAAGGTTGAAGAACGTCGAGACACCAGATGTCTTGATGGCGTCGCCTACTGCAGCCGTGTTCGAGTTGCCCCCGGTGTCTCCGGCGAATCCGACCGAAACCGGAGTTGTCGCCGATGAGACTTGGCTACTCGTGGCAAGCATGGCGCCCGACAGAACGACGACCGACAGGGCGACAGCGACAGCCATGTACTTCACGTGACTCCTGCCCGTCATCGCGAGCACGTCCACTCGGTGGGTCGGCGCAAACCGGACGAGTCAGCGCTGAATCCAACCGCCACAAGCGCGGCTCCCGATGTGGTCACAGCATTCGCAACCCCTTCGACGCCGTTGAAACGCTCGTCACTCAAAGGGGGCATGAGGTGGGCGGTCCCTCCGGACCAGAGGATGCCCTGAACCCGCGTCGGTACGCCCGACGGCAGGGCGGACACCGAACCAATGACGGCGTCTTGGGCGCCTGTCACAGCCTGGCTCTGCGCCCCCAACTCGGCACCGAGGTCCGTCGGCGCACCGCCCTTGTCCCAGACAACGGCACGAGTGCCGCCCACGACCGAGGACTGTCCGACTGGTCGGGACAACCTGTCGAACCCCAAGACCACTCCGTATGGACCCGCAACCCCCTCGAGTCGGTGAACCTGTCCGCCGCGACTCCACCAGACTGGTGACCCACCGCTGCCCAAGGAGACACCGCCTACAATTCCGTCTGGCGCGATGGCAAACGCCTCCGCGCCGGAGTCCCCCCGCAGGGTTGGGAGCTCCGACGGCATGGCGTCGGGACTCGACCAGTAGGCCGCTCGGGCGTCCTCATCGGCGCCCGGGCCATCGGCATGCTCTTCGTCCGCGACCAGGCTTCCGACGATGTGACCGGTATTGTCGATCGCCGCCGGCTGCGCAATGTCTCCATTCGCAATGGGAAGCTCTCGGGTCCGACCCGCAGCCCACCACCATCCAACTAGTTTCTGGGTGGCTCGGTCGTATCCCGTGCCAACAACAACCCCGTGTCGGTTCACCGAGCTCGGCATCGCCGACTCAAGATCGACCCGAAGGCGCTGCACGTGACCTTCGCTCCACAAGACAGGCTGCGAGACCCCAGCGGCATCGTCAGCAATTCCGACATACAGGCCATTGCTGCTTGCTGACACCACGTTCCCCCCTGCGCCACCTAGCGTGGGCAAGGCTGTCGTGACGCATGCCGCCGAGTCCAGATGCAGCGCCGAGGAAGCACCCCCTTCACCCCCAGTCAATTCACTACTTCGCTGCGCACCTCGGGCAAAACCGGCGCCTGCGACCACCGCGAACGCCACCCCGACGGCGCCGATGGCAATGACCATGCCTTGGGTACGCGGGGTTAAGTGACTACGAGAGAGTCTCATCGCCTCCGCTTCCCCACCGAGTCGCTCATCCAGGGTGCCCGCCCAGATTATGCTCGTCGTCTTGGGATCGTTCCGCTCTAGTCAATGCTGCCCAATTCTCCGTGCGCAGAAGGCAAGCGCGCTTCGGGCAGCGATGCGCCGTGACACCAAGATCACCAGTAGTGAGCAGGCAGCCTGTCATGGACAGGCAGAACCAACGCAGGTTCTAGCGGCGGTTAGTTGGTCATGTAGCTGATGGACCATGGGCTCGTTGCCGTCGATCCCGTCCCTAAGCAGGTTTGTCATTTGGTACGGATCGTTGGCCAGGTCGTAGTACTCACGGAAGATAATTTCTCCCGTATCGACGTCGTACCACTCTATGTACTGCCAGTCTTCCCCCCGCAAGG
>DATKIY010000226.1:0-40057 GCA_035543875.1 Actinomycetes bacterium
CCCACGAACAGGATCGGCGAGCCGTCAGCGATCGCGAGGTTGGCCACCCCGGCGGCGATCAGCAGGCCTCCCCCGGCCACGCCGAGCACACGCTGCCACGGCGCCGCCAGCCGACTCGCATGCGCCGCCAGCGCAGCGCCGATGAAGGTGGTGCCGAGCGCCGACAGCGCCAGAGCGAATGCTCCTGCATGCAACTGCCAGACGAGCTCGAACAGCGGGCTCGGCTCGGCGAGCTCGCTGGCGGACAATACGACTCCGTTCCACAGAACGGCGTAGAGCGCGAAGACCGCCGAAAGAGTCGCGCCCGCGGCCACCGCGAGGCGCGACCAGTCCGCGCCCGCACCCCCGCGACGCCCGACCAGCCCGTGGAGACCGGTCACGAACACGAGCAGTAGCGGCAGGTTCAGCGCCTCTGAGCCGACCGCGATCGCGACCGCGCCCCGGTTCTCCGCGTGCCAGGCGAGCACCTTCTCGATCGGGTCGCCGTAGCCGGGCGGCCTGGTCCAGACAAACACGGCATTCTGAATGACCAACGACGCTACCAACGCGATCGCCGCCGCGCCCACGACCCGCTCCCCGAACGCAGGGGTCGGGATCGGCCCCCTGGTTCCCACTGCCGCGCTCGCAGGCACATGCTGCTGGGACTCCACAGCTTTGTCGCTTTTGTGCCGCGATCTCATTTCTACTCCTTCGGTGCGGCCGGATGATCGTGACTCCATGATCGCTGACGTCGACGACCGGCGGATCGGCCTCAGGGCTCGTGTTGGTCCCGTCGGGAGAACGGTCTGTGTCTCGTGCTTCTCCGCTGATCCGCACCCCCACGTGTACGCGGTCGACGCCCTCGTCGACGAACTAAATCAGGTCCGACACCACAAGTGCGTCACAACGCCGCAAGCAGGACGCACTGTAACGCTCTCACATGCCTCGATGCGGGAGCTCGGTATGTGCCGTTATCAGGCGCGCATGAGCAACATCAGCAAGGCCAGGTTGGTGGGGTTGCTGGTGAGTGGGTGTGCACAGGCTCGGGTTTTCCACCGGTGGGTCCGGGTGGTTGATGGTTGTCGGTGGGTTCCTCTACCTTGGTCTTAGAACACACGTTCGACAACCTTGGTTAGGGACCGGTGGAGGGAGGTCGCCTGATGGGCAAGTCCGAACCCGACAATGACTCTGAGCGTGAAAGCTCAGATGGTGCGGAGCCGAGCCCGGGGTGGGCGACACCGGGGGTGCCGGTCCGGCCGGGTGGGGTGGACCGGTTTTTGGCGGGGGACTTGCTGACCGAGGTCGGGTTGATCACGACCCGGTTCCTGGCTGACGCGAAAGACCTGGCCATGGGGGAGCAATTAGTCGCGTGCCGGCGGACTATCGACCAGCTGGAAGCGGCGTGGTTGTCGGCGTGCGGGGTATATGACGAAGCAGGCTGCACCACCGATGACGGTGCGCCGTCCTTGGCGGCGTGGCTACGGGCGAAGTGCCAGTTAGCGCCGGGTGAAGCGACCGGGCGTGCGAAAGTGGTGTCCGCAATCACTGGTGGCGACCTCACTGTGACGGGGGACCGACTCCTGGCGGGGGAGTTTTCGTGGCGGCACGCGGCGGTGATCGCGGCGACGGTGGCGGACGCCCCGGCCGGTGACCGGGAGGCGGCGGAGCGGGCGTTGCAGGAACCAGCGCGGACGTTGGACCCGTCGTTGTTGCGGCGGGTCGGAGTTGAGTTGTTGCACCGGTTGGATGTGGACAAAGCGGAGGAGCGGGCGGTGCGCCGGTGGGAACGGCGGGGGTTGACGTTCGCGGAAACTTTCGACGGGATGGTCTCGGTCAGCGGTCTGTTGGACCCGGTCAGCGGGTCGGTCATCCAAACCGCGCTCGACGCCAAACTCCGGCCACCCCGAACCACCCACCACGGTGACGGCCACGACCACGGCGACAGCAGGGACCAGAGTGACAGTAGTGATCACAAGGTCGGAAGTGGCGGCAGTGACCACAGTGGCACTAGCGACCATAGTGATGGAAGTGACCACAGAGTCGGCAGGGACGGGAGTGGGTTGGTCGCCGACGAGGGTGAGTTGCGGTCGTGGCCGCAACGCCGGGCGGACGCGTTGACCGATATTTGCCGGGAATGGGGCGAGCTCGGACCGACCCCGACCGTGGCCGGTCAACGACCCCACGTCACCGTCATCGTCGACCACGCCACGTTGAACCAACCACCCGCAACCACCGACGACCGCAAACGCCTGGGCCAGAACGGTTCGACGCGGCAAGGTTCGACGCGGCAGGGATCAGGGGTGGGGCGTCCGGCGCAGCTGTCGTGGGTGGGGCCGATCACGCCAAACGAAACCGAGTTCTTGTCCTGCGACAGTGTGGTCTCTCGGGTGATCATGGGACCCGACGGTGCGATCCTGGACGTCGGACGAGCCACCCGCACGATCCCGCCGGCGATCCGGACCGCGGTGACCGCCCGGGACCGGACCTGTATCGCGGACGGCTGCTACCGGCCGCCCGAACACTGCGACATCCACCACATCATCTTCTGGGAACACGGCGGAACCACGTCGCTGAACAACCTGGCCATGGTCTGCCGATTCCATCACCGAACCATCCACCACAAAGGCTGGACCATCCAACAAACCACCACCGGAAAACCCACCCTCACACCACCAACAGGCCGACATCCACCACCACGACGACTGTGAGTTGGGCTGCCTTGGCCCTCTGTATCCGGCTAGCCGCAAATACTGTCGGCGGCCGTGTGTGAGTCCAGTTTCGTGTCGGGCTTGGCGACCTTGACTTTGGCTGGCTTGACGTAGTCAGTGCCTACGACGATCTCGAACGTGCCACCAAGGCCGGCAACTTCCTCAAGCGTCGCGTCCGGGAACGCCGCTTCTAGAGTCTTAACCGAGGTACTCCACTGCGGGTCATAACGAATGATGGTGGACGTGACGTCAGTCTTGTCTGCATTGGCAGGCGTTGCTGCAATCGTGTAGCCAGCAGTGGCGAGATCGTCGCTGGCCTGTCCGGCAAGCCCGGCGATGGTGCTTCCGTTCAGAACCTGGACATTGATTTCTCCGGGAGCGATCTCAACCGTCGGTCCCTTGTCTTTCTTCACCAAAGGCTGGTCAGCTTCAAGCGCCTCGAAGACCTTGCTCGCTCCGGCCTTATCCCATTGAACTGCACTACCGACCGGGGTTGAGAGGTTCACGTTGGACAGCGGGACCGTGAGGAATCGAATGTCCTTCGGGGAAAGCTCCTGCATGTCGGCGGCGAGATCGAGCAGCATGTCGCGTGTCATGCCTTCATCGAGTTTCACCGACGACAGCGCTGCGCGCAGGAATTTGTCGAGCTGAACTGGATCGAGGAGTACGCCCATGCTGGTGGCTTCTTGGAACATGGAGCCGAGGAAGCGCTGTTGGCGCTGCATGCGGCCGATGTCAGCGGTGGGATCGATGTAGCGGGCGCGCACGTAGGCAAGGCCCATTACGCCATCGACATGAGATGTCCCGGCAGGAAGGTCTAGTCCGCTGCGGTAGTCATTGGCTGCTGTGGGCAAACACACATCGACGCCACCGAGCGCATCAACCATCTTGACGACTCCGCCGAAACCGACCTCTACGTAGTGGTCGATCTCCATCCCAGTGGCGTCCTTGATGGTCTGGATAAGTAGTGGCGCACCGCCAAGCGCGAACGCAGCGTTGAGCTTGTTCTTTTGAGCGGGATGTTTGTCGCCGTTGTCATCGGTATACGCAGGGATGGTCACGTAGGAGTCGCGGGGCAGGCTGACAACCGTGATGTTTTTGCGGTCCCCTGAAATGTGAACCAGCATCATGGTGTCGGAGCGCTGTCCGGTGCTGCTGTTGGCCGCGGTTCCAGTTCCAAGTGCGCGGGCCTGTTCCAGGGTCAAGCCTTCGCGGCTGTCGGATCCGACCACCAAGATGTTCATGGGGCCGTCGGAGTTGCCGGACAGCGCGCCACCGGTCCAGATTCGACCGATCTTGGCGTCGTAATAGGTGGCAAGGACCCAGCCGCCGGTGCTCGCGACGAACACCACTGCCGCTAACGCTGAGGCGAGCCACCCAAACACTCGACGACCGCGGGGCGCACTGACCTTGTTGGTCGTGCCGCGAGGCGAGAGCTCCGGGGGAAGTACGGCGCTCATTCGGTGCAGGTCCTCCGGGGGCTGGCTAGTGGTCGGCTGTCGTTGGCTGGGGACTCGGCTGGTAGGACGGGGTTAGGGACGTTAGATCGGCCCGGAGCCGGGTGCTCCACGAGTCTGACGTCGGTGCCCGAGCTGTGGTTCCCAGCTCAAGCCACGCGTCGCCCGCATTGGGCCTTGCGCGCAATCGAGGGTAAGCGAGGAGACCGGCAGATAACGAATTCGGCGCGCCGACCATGCCCCAACGTCCGGTAGCGTCGTACACCTGTGCGATGGGCCGAACGAGTAGTGGCTCGGCGGGGGATTGGGAGAAACGTCATGGCGCCAGATAGCCTCAGCGTTCTGTTATGACAGTTTCCGACGCCCCCGTGCGCCTCACCGGAGCCACGTCCGCGCACCGGCCGTCGGCCTGGTCGCGGGCGGTAGCGCTATGGGCCAACCGACGCATTCTGCGCATCCTGGTGATGCGCGACCTCAAGATTCGATACAGCGACTCAGTCCTGGGTTATTTGTGGACATTGCTTGATCCGCTGCTGTTGACCTTCGTCTACTGGCTCGTCTTCGGATACATCATCTCCCGAGGCGCCCCTGAGGAGCAGCCGTACCTGCTGTGGTTGCTTACTGGAATCCTGCCCTTCCAGTGGACCAGCCACGTCCTCAACGACTGCGGACGGCTACTAGGAAACGACGCGAAGCTCGTGACGGCATCGAGCCTGCCCCGAGAGATCTGGCCGGTCCGCACCGTGCTGTCGCGATTTATCGAGTTCTTGTTCACGTTGCCGATCACGGCGGGGGCAATGGTGCTTTACGGCATCGGCCCGTCGCTGTGGATCTTCATGCTTCCCGTGGCGTTCGTTGTGCAAGGCATTTTGAATATTGGCCTCGCACTGATGTTTGCGCCAATGTCGATGCTTTATCCCGACATTCAACGAGTCGTCCGAGTTAGTGCTCAGCTGTTGCGCTACCTCTCGCCCGTGCTCTACGGCGTGCCGGCGCTCGTTGACATCTTGAAGACTCCGCCCAACCCGTGGCCATCGTGGATGCTATTCGGCGATGAGACCTGGCCGAAGTGGATCCTGAGGCTCTTCGAGCTGAATCCGCTCGCTGGCATCTTGGATGTCTACCATTCAGTGCTGTTCCCCGACGACTCGTTGCACGGTGAACTGCTGCCGATCGCGACCGCTGGATCGATCTTCATCTTCTTCCTTGGCTGGTGGATCTTCCGGCGCCTGGAGCCCCGAGTACTGAAGGAGATGTGATGACCGCACCTTCAGGCTTGGGCGTTCAACCAGATCAAGCGGCTCCTGTAACCATCCAAGCTCACGAACTTGGTATTCGGTTTCGACGTAACAGGTTGCGAAATCGCCACTGGAAACATCTGTTTCACAAAGAGGAGGATCGAGCGTCGCGCGAGTTCTGGGCTCTCCGCGGCGTCTCCTTTGAGATCACCCAGGGCGAGGCCGTCGGCGTGGTCGGGGCCAACGGCCAGGGCAAGAGCACGCTTTTGAAGCTGGTCGCTGGAACCCTCATCCCCGACGAAGGCTGGGTGAGGCTAGACGGCGGCGTCGCGCCGCTGGTGAATATCTCCGGAGGTTTCAAAGCCGACCTCACCGTGCGCGACAACATTTACATCGTCGCTGGTCTGCACGGCATGGTGAAGTCTGAAGTCGACCAGCGGTTCGACGACGTTATCGATTTCTCGGAGGTCGGAGACTTCGTCGATACCCCCTTCCGGCATCTGTCCAGCGGCATGCGGACGCGTGTTGCTTTTGCGCTGATCACTTCGTTGGACGAGCCAACCGTCATCATCGACGAAACATTGTCGGTGGGTGACCGGTCGTTCAAGCGCAAGGCGTATGAGCGGCTGGATCGTATGCTCGCAGGCGGCAAGACACTATTTGTTGTCTCACACAGCGATCGACAGCTGCAGCGTTTGTGCACGCGAGGTATCTACTTGCGTAGAGGTCGCGTTGTAGCTGATGGGCCAATTGACGAGATTCTTAAGCAGTACACGGTGGACCGGGAAACCGAGGGACACCCTGGGTGGAAAGGTGAGCGAAAGCAGGCTCGACGCCAACGGAATCGTCGTCGCAAGGCGGCTGAGCAGTTGATGGCAGCCGGCTTGGCGCCCCCCGCGGGCTACGACGTCGAGGACGAAGACGATGGCGATTCTGAGGTCACCGGGACGGCGGGGCAGTCGGGCGGCGGAGTCTCGACGTGACTTTGGTGCTCGTCGCACCGACGGGTGAGGCGGGGTTAGAGGAGGCGCTTTATCAGCGTTGGGTTCGCCAGCTGTCGGTGTCGCCTGATCCGGTTTATGTGGTTGCCCCCGCAAACGTCGACGTGGGTTCCCTCGAACACGTAGCTGCCGACGCCAACGAATCGGACGTGTTAGCTGCGCTCGCTGACATCGCTCACGAGACGTCGGCATCGCTGACAGTCATCGACGCATCTCGAACCGAGTACGGGCCGCTGGCGCTTGAGTGGGCAGGGGCAACAGATGCAACCTCGCAGCTGCTGTCAGACCCCGGACACGACGGTGTCGCGATTGTCCACCTTGCCGCTACCGATGTGAGTGACGCGGAACGATCCTGGAGACGCGCAGCCGCACGCGCGCACTCGGTCTCGCGCTCGGACTCGCATTCAGAGTCGGGACCGGGGCCGGACGCTCCCACCGACGTGGTTCGCGCGGCGCTGGAGGTCCTCACCAGCCAAGGCCTGGAGGTGAGCGAGCGCCACGAGTTCAAGACTGTTCATCCGGGTCGGTATGTGGAACTGGTGATTCGGCCAATCGCTCGCCCGTTGCTGAACCGCGCTCGTCGCATGGGTTTTGAGCAAGTGTCCATCACAGTTCTCACCACCGCTTCTGTTCTAGCTGCCGCCCTGCTTGCCGCTGCTGGCAGCCGGCTCAGCCTGATCCTTGCTGCGCTGTTCTTGCAGACTGCGGTTATCGCACAAGTGGTCGGCGATGGGCTGCCCATCCCAGCGCGTCGGCGGCCTGAGTTTCCGGCGTGGCTCAACCCTGTCATGGACGTGGTGAAGGTCGCCATCTTGATGGGTGGCTTGGCCATCGGTGGTAGGGGCACAACGGACGACATCTGGCTGGTTGCTGGAGCAGTCATCGTCGTCTGGACTGCTCGAGCGATCGTTGCCATGAGCTACGAGATCCGCATGAACGCCAGTGACGGCGAACGCTTTTCTGGTAGTCCGTTCTCGCTGCCAAACGCCGAGTTCTTCCTCGTCCTTTCGTTGGCGATGCTGGTCCTTACCCCGAGGCCGGTTCTTTGGGTAGCGATTGCAGTGCTAGGCATTTCGTTGCTGTACATCCTCCTTCGCGAGCTGCTTGCCCCACCCAACGTTGAACATCCGCCACGATTGAGCGCGGAGGTGAATCGCGAACTGTTCTATGCCTGTGACCCCGGTCCGCTGGCCGTTGTGGTGGGACGTGAAGACCCGCAACTGTCGCTGCTGCGAAGGCTCGCGGCGTCGGTTGTTGGTTGGCTGGTACCGCTTTCCACCTGGGTCATCGAGGTGGCTGTCCTCGCCGCCCTGGCCGTGTGGAAGGACACTGATGCGCTGGCAATGGTCTTCTTGCTGGCCTCAGTCGTAGCGTTTCATCGCGTCGACAGCATCCTTAGGCCGACACTCACTGGACATCCGGTTCCCGACTGGCTTGCGTTCGTGAGTCTGGGCGCACTGGGTCGCCCGATCCTGTACCTGCTTCTTGCAGCAACCGACTACCTCGACGACGGCTTGGTGCTGGTGACGCTGATCTGGGCAGTCGTCTTTGCGGCTGAGGCAGCGAGCAGTTGGACCGCCCGCCCGGAGAGCGAGAGCTAGAACTACTCGACCGAGCAGATGTTCTGGTCGGCGGTGCGTATGCCCGTGCTGTCATTCGTGCGCTTGACCACAAAGTCCGAGACGCCGGGCCAGTCCTTGCCGACAACGACTTCTAGCGTCGTACCGAGGCCCGAGTGCTTGACGCGGCCCGCGTCATCGAGCGCAGCAGCCAGTGTTCGCGCAGAGTCCTCACTACCCACGTCGTAGCGGATGACGGTCGACAGGAAGTCTTGGCTGTCGGCCGTGTCGATACCGACGACGTTGAACCCTGCCGCGCTCAGTTCCGCTGCTGCATCTGTAGCCGCCCCGTCAACACCGCTTCCGTTCAGGACCCGAACCGGGATGGACGCGGCCGGGACCGTAATGGGGCTGCCATCGATCTCGGTCGGCTTGGGTGGCTCCGGTGGATAGGGCTGGTCGTTCCTGATGGCTCGCCACAGCTTGTTTGTCTTTGGCGTGTTCCACACCACGGTGTTGGGGTCGTCAGGGTTGACCAGCCACGGCGTCGTCATGAACGTGATGTCTTTGGGAGGTATCGACTGCACCTCTTGCGCGAGCTTGCGCAGTTCGTTCAGGTTGGCGAGCGCAGGGTCGGTCGTCAAAGACTTCGTGGCTGCGTCGAGAAAACGAACCAGCTTGATGGGGTTGAGCAACGTTCCGGTGCTGCGGGCTTTGTCGATCACCGAGCTCATGAACGCCTGTTGCCGGTCGATGCGACTGATATCGCTACCGTTGCCGATGGCCCGCACTCGTACGTACGCGAGCGCTTGCTCGCCAGTGACAGTGCTGACCCCGGCAGGCAGGTCCAGACCACTCTTGGGCTCGTTGACGGCTTCCGGAAGGCAGACGTCGATGCCGCCGAGTGCGGAAATCACGTCTTCGAAGCCACGGAAGTCGACCACCACGAAGTGGTCGATGAAGACATTGGTCAATGACTCGACGGTCTTGATCGTGCAGGCTGGTCCGCCGATCGAGAAGGCGGCATTGAAACGTTCGGTGTGAGCCGGATAGGTGCCGGTATCGGTCTTGCAGTCGGGGATGTCGACGATGGTGTCGCGCGGAATGCTGACGACCAGCGCGTGGTCGCGCGAGGCCGGCAGGTGCAGCAGCAAGGTGGTGTCCGAGCGAGCGCCGGTGATCGCGTCAGCCGACCCGAACCCGACTCCCTGTCCAGCCCGAGTGTCTGAACCCATTACCAGGATGTTGAGCGGCTGTTGTTCCGACTCCGTGTGCACGACCTTGGTGGGTCGGTCCGTGCCAAGAGCTGGGGTGGGGTCGTATGCGGTGATGTTGCTCTGTAGGTGCTGGTAGATGAAGTACCCGGCGGCTACGCCGCCAATCAGCAGGACTGACATGACGACGGCGATGACGATGGAGATACGGCGAAGGAGCGGATGGCGGTGGGCGCGGCTCGGTGGCGAGTCGGGCAAGGTCATCGACGGTCCTTTGCGCGCAGGTGGTGCTGTCCCAGGCGGGAGGGTCTACCGGCGGCCTACCCGCCTGCAGAGGGGTGTGGGCTAGCAGGATACGGATAGGTCAGGGCAGCCAACGAATCGACTGGGGAGTTAGTGAGCCGATCGGTGGCTCGCCAACGCCCGCCGTGACTCGCTCAGCCGCCACCTGTTCGACGTAGCGATCGGCCGAAAGGTTCCGGAACCACACCACGGAACCATCCGCGGCCAGCGGAGCGAGGAGCTCGCCGACCCAGTCGGCTTTCTCGCCGTATGCAGCCACCCGATCACCAGGAGTCAGGGACCAGCGCCTTGCGAGTTCCAAGGCTCGCTCGCCGATTTGTTGGTCTCCGGCGTCGGACGAAACAAAGTGATCAGGCTGCGCGCGAACCTCAACGGAGTAGTCGCGAACCATGGTGGGCAGTGGTCTGTCGAATGCGGCGCCCATGGGCCGGAGCGATACGGCCACGATTTCGTCGGCATCGGGCAACGGCTCGGTCGTTGGCTCGCTGTCGTCCGGGATGGCGTCCGGGATGGCGTCCGGGATGGCGTCAGGTCCGACGACTGCCACTGCTAGCGGGTGGCTGCCCGTAGTCACCGTGGATGCGCCGACTGCATCGACGGCGAGGTACCACACTGCCGTCAACCAATGGCGCGGAAGATCAATCGACACCGACACGCCCGGGTCGACCCCTAGTTCGTTGATCAGTAGGTTCGCCGTCTTGTTGACCCAGTTGGCCAGTGTTGTGCCGGACAGTTCGACGCGTTCTCCGCTGTTGTGGTCGTACCAGGTGAGCCGCGGTCGGGCCGGATCCTTGGCTACTGCCCGGTTCAGTAAATCGGTCGGCGAAGTCACGCGGGTTAGGGTAAGCCGCAGGGCTCCAGGAGACACCTGGGTGCGCCGATTCATCGAGAGTGGTCGGTCCCAGAGACCGAATACCTGCCGTAGATCGTCTTCCCCTCGAAAGGTTTGATGGCGTGCGATTCCCCCGCCGCGCACCCCTTGGCGCTGTGTTGGCTTCTGTGCTTATCGTCCCCACCGTTGTGGTGGCGCCGACGTTCAATGTCGGTAGTCAGCCAACACCACGGCCCATTTCGCCTCACGTTCAGCAGCTGCAGCTGACTGGTGTTGATCGCGCGACACTGTCGGCTTCCCCGACACCGGATGCTGTCGTCAAAGGCTTGATGCATGCCAAGGGGATAAGCGCGGGCGCTGCTCGTCGTGCAGTCGGGACTCGAGCTCCTGTTGTTCTGACCAAAGAGTTGAGCACCGACGACTACCGACTGTTGGGAGTCAGCTGGGCTGCCAACTCGACGAAGCAAGTTGTCGTTACCGCTCGCACGCACACCGACGGTGCCTGGACGAATTGGTTTGACCTGCCGCCGATGGAAGACACAGCAAACCACCCATCGCCGAACGGCAGACTCGCCACGTCGCCGTACTGGGCGGGGGACTCCGATGGCGTTCAGCTTCGCGTTGACGCACTAACCAAGCAAGACCCAACGGACCTACATGTCGATCTGATCGAGCCGGGAACGTCTCCGGCTGACGCCGCGATCCTCAATCCTCCGACATCGGGGGCTGCGTTCGCTTCCACCGACAAGCCCAACATCGTCACGCGAAAAGAGTGGGGTGCCGACGAAAGCCTGCGCGACCGACACCTCGACATGGGGAAGACCGTCCAGGTTGCCTTCGTTCACCACACGGCTGGCTCGAACAACTACGGCCCCAATGAAGGCCCGGCTGTCGTGCGAGGTCTTTACAGCTACTACATCCATACGCTGGGCTATGCAGACATCGGATACAACTTCCTGGTTGACCGCTATGGCCATGTATACGAAGGCCGCGCCGGGAGCATCACCAAACCAGTGCGCCAGGCAGCCACCGGTGGCTTCAACAAGGACACGATGTCTGTGGTCGCCATGGGCAACTTTGTGTCTGCGCGTGCGCCGGATGCCATGGTCCGCGGGATCGCGCACATCTTGGCCTATCGCTTGTCGTCGTACCAACGTAATCCGTATGGCCACAAGAAACTTCGTGCGGAAACCGGCTCGTCTCGTTACAGCGCAGGTCAGATCGCCAAATTCAAGGTGATCTCCGGTCATCGTGACGCGGGGTACACGGCTTGTCCGGGTGGGCGGTTGTACAACCGACTTGACGACATTCGGCGTTTGACGAAGAGCTACATGGGTTCGAACTTGGTTGAGCCGAGCATCTCGAGAACCTCGGTTCCAGCTGGACACCGGGTCGATGTGCACGTGCGTTCGGGTGTGTTGCAGAGCCAGAACTGGACGCTCACAGTTAGTCGGCTCTGCGGAGGCGGTGTGGTCCGCCGAATCAGTGGAACGGCAGCCCCGGGGAAGCCGATCAACGTGACGTGGCGTGGCCGAAACGACTCCGGCAAGCTGGTGCCGCCTGGCCGGTATCGAGTGCGGCTCAGTAGCTCTGGGAATGGGACGCAGGCGTGGCCATGGGCCCGAACAGTTTCGGTGCATGTAGGAGGAGCGGCCAGCCGACCATCGGGCACGAAACTCGGTCGGGCGGCGGGTGGGACCTACGTCCCCCTCAAGCCAAACGTGATTGCCGACAGCACGTCGGGCAAGGGAATTTCGCGGCCGGTCCTGCTTGGCCCCGGTGCGCGCGTTGATGTTCCGGTGCTTGGTCGTGGTGGAGTTCCCTCTAACAACGTTTCTGCTGTGGCTGTTTCTGTCGTCGCATCGTGTGCGTCGTCACGTACCGGCGTTTCGATTTCGCCAGGTGGGCTAAAGGTTCCTGGGGCGCGTGTGGTCAGTGTCGACACCAACGGTACGGCGCGCGGTTTCACCATGATGCGAGTCGGGAAGAGCGGAGACGTAACGCTGCGCAACGGCAGAGGAACGGTTGCTGTCAATCTTGCTGTCGTTGGCTACGTGAGCACCTCGGGCGGTGGCGGCTCGCTGATTCCGCTTCGCCGCGACAGTCTGAAGGGCGCTAACCCGCTGGGCGTGAGCGCTACGCCGGTTGACGTACACGTCACTGGACGCGCAGGTGTCCCGAACGATGCACGAGCCGTTGTGTTAAACGTTCGGCGTTCCAGTGAGTCGAACGTCTCGGCGTTGTGGGCGTGGGCGGCGGGCGCCGACAAACCGACGCCGAGTAGTTGGCGTCGCGGAAGCGGTGGTGCGACTGCACAACGAATCATCGTTCCCATCGGCGCGGGGGGTGATATCCGCCTAGCCGCGGATCACGCGGGCAAGGTCGCACTCGATGTCGTCGGTTACGTAGCGGCGGGTGACACGCGTCAGCTGCACGCGGTCGTACCGCGGACCGTCACTCATGGCGGCTTGCGCGTTCATCGTGATCACGCGGTCAACGTCAGCATTCGAGGTCGGGCCGGCGTCCCGTCAGGGGCTCGCGCGGTGCTCGTGCAGGTCACCGGAATCAACCCGAGCCGAAACGCTCGACTGACGGTGTGGCCGCGCGGCGCCGCTCGACCGAACCCGGTCGACCTGTTTGTCCCGAAAAACAAGGATCGGGATGGGTTTGCCCTAGTCGCCATTGGCGATCATGGGGACATTCGCGTCCATGTAGGCGCAGGAAATGCCGGAGTGCGCGTGTCGGTCGTGGGCTGGCTGTCCTAACCCCCGCTTGAATCGAAGTTGTCCCCGGTAGCAAGGGACTTCCCCCTCCGCGCCTCATTGGTGCCCTATCCGCTACTTCGCCGCGTCCCCCGATCGGGCTAACCATGCGAACTAGCGATTTAGGTTTCCGGCCTGATCGGCCGAGGGCTATCAATGTGACCCTTGGGACCGTTGTTACACGAGGGGCTATTGCGGTGGCTGTGGCGCTCAGCACGGTGGCGCTGCCCAGCGCGTTGCCTGGCTTCAGTGACGGCTTCCCCGGAATTGACGGGGTCGGCCCCGCCGTTGCCCGCGCTGGCCACTCGGCCGAGAAATACCGCCTCCCGGGCTCCGGACGGTTCCAGCTTTCCGGCCTTGGCTTCGGGCATGGGATTGGGATGTCGCAGTTCGGTGCTGAAGGAATGGGCGAGCTCGGCAAGAGCTACGAGCAGATTGTGAAGTTCTACTACCCAGGAACGTCCTTCGCCAAAGCGCGAGCCGGGCGTCAGATCCGGGTCTTGCTCTCCGGCGTGGTGCGCAGCGACTTCGGTCACTCGGCCGTCTTGGTTCGACCCAAGCCAGGTTTGCGCGTGGTAAACGCGGGTCGGCGGATTGAGCTTCCCTCCCGAGTCGCTGGTCACCGAGTTACCGGCTACCGGGTTCAACGAACGCCATCGGCTATGCAAGTGAGGGCATACAACGGGAGCACGTCCAGGCGCGTTGCCGCTGGCCTCACCGGAACCGTTCGGTTTGCTACCGCGTCGGCTCCCATCAAGAGTCGGATCACGCTGGTGGCCGCTGCGGGCAACGAACGTCGGTACCGCGGATTCCTTGACGTAAGAAAGTCAGACTCCGGACTCATGGCCATGAGCAACGTGCGACTTGAGGACTACTTGCGGTCAGTCGTATCGACAGAGGTTCCGAGTAGTTGGACGAACGCTGCGTTGCGAGCACAGGCAGTTGCCGCGCGCAGTTACGCGATGCTTGCGCAGCTGTCGTCGCGTAAAGCTGGGCGAGCGTATGACATCTGCGATACGACGACCTGCCAGGTCTATGGCCCCATTCGTGCGGAGTCGAAGCGTGAAAGTGATGCTGTGCATGCGACATCGCGGCGGTACCTGCGCAGCGGCGGAAAACCGGCGCTCACGATGTTCTCCTCAGCGAACGGCGGATATACGGTCGCTGGAAGCCGCAAGTATCTGGTAGCGAAGAAGGACCCGTATGACGGCGTCGTAACCGGGGCTGCGAACTGGGGACACAGCTGGCAGACGACGGTTTCTGGATCGACCCTTGCCAATGCCTGGCCGCAGGTGGGTCGGGTGAAGGCGCTGAAGGTCTGTCAGCGTGACGGTAATGGCCGATGGGGAGGCAGGGTCCTTCGCGTCGCGATTATCGGAAGCCATGGAACTGCGCGAGTTTCTGCTGACTCGTTCCGTTGGGGTCTTGGTCTCAAGAGTGCGTGGTGGACGGTTACAAACTAGGCACCTCGTAGGCTGTCGGCATGCAGGAAGCTGTTGTTCTCGTCGGTGGGCTGGGTACCCGACTTCGTCCCCTTACTCTCACCACACCTAAACCGATGCTCCCCGTCGCGGGAGTGCCCTTCATCGCCCACCAGTGCGCGAAACTTCAGGCTGCCGGCGTCGACCATGTGGTGTTAGCGACGTCGTATCGCCCCGAGATATTCGCCGACTACTTGGGGGACGGCGCGAGTCTGGGCATTCGGATCACCTATGTGCACGAGCGTGAGGCGTTGGGGACTGGCGGTGCAATCAGGAACGCGTCGGCGGCGTTAGAGAGCGGCGCGAACGATCCGGTCGTGATCTTGAATGGCGATGTGCTGTCCGGCCACGATCTGCGCGGCCAGGTGGAGTTGCATCGGAAGACCGAGGCCGCGGTCACGCTCCATCTGGTTGAGGTGGCAGACGCCCGAGCCTATGGCTGCGTGCCGACTGATGCCGACGGCCGAGTCACCGCTTTCCTGGAGAAGATGCCTGACCCTGTCACCAACTGGATCAATGCTGGCGCGTATGTGTTTCGCCGGTCTGTGATCGATGCCATTCCCGCGGGGCAGGTTATTTCGGTGGAGCGCGACACCTTCCCCAACCTGCTGCTGGCTGCTTCTGACATTCGAGCTTGGCAGGAGAGCGCGTACTGGATTGATGTGGGTACTCCTGAAGCCTTCGTGCGGTGTTCGGCCGATGTCGTACTCGGTGTCGCTCCGTCAAACGCGGCGAGCCCTGCGGGCTCGGCGCGCATCGGTGACGCGATGGTGCTGTTGGGCGCCGAGATGGCCAACGATGTTCGGCTGAGTGGCGGAACGACGATTGGCGCTGGCGCACGCGTCGGTACCGGCACAGACGTCGACGAGTCGGTGGTGATGGACGCAGCCGTCGTCGGCTCCAGCACGCGCGTTCGACGATCCGTGATTGGCAAGGGCGCCGTGATCGGGGATGGCTGCGTTCTCGATGGCTGCGTGCTTGCCGATGGTGTCGTTGTGGCGGACGGCACGGAGTTGCCGCCGGGCACGCGAGTCGAACTGGATGTCGACATTGCCGGGACGTCAAACAAACCTCTAAGCGACCCAGCCGTGACGGACACCGCCGCTAGCGGAACCTAGCGATGCCTGCCGTCACCCGCACTTGGGATCCTGGCGCTCGAATCAGTCTCGTCGAAACGTTCGGTTCGCTTCGTCGAGGTGGCAACGACCCTGCCCTGCGCGTGATGCCCGATCAATCGGTGTGGTGGACGACCACTACGCCTGATGGCGTCGGCACGCTTCACGTGGCGTTGGCCGCCGATGCTTGCGTCTGCGCCTCCGCGTGGGGCCTCGGCGCGCAATGGTTGCTCGACGGGCTCCCGAGGCTGCTGGGCGCCGAAGACGACGCGAGTACTTTCGCTCCGGTCCACGACGTCGTCGCCGCCGCGTACAAACGTCATCGGAGTTGGCGACCTCTCAAGACGAATCGGACTTTTGAAGCGTGCATTGCTGCCGTAGTTGAGCAAAAGGTCACGGGACGGGAAGCCAGGTACTCCTGGCGCACGCTGCTGGCGCGGTTCGGCGAGCCAGCTCCGGGGCCAGCTCCCGATGGAATGTTCGCGCCGCCGCCACCTGCAGTCTGGCGACAGCTGGATAGCTCAGACTTTCATCGAGCAGGAGTGACGCCGCAGCGAGCACGGACTGTCAGCGTCGTTGCGCAGGCTGCCAAGGCCATCCAACGGGCCGCGCTGGTCTCGTCTGCCGAAACCGACCGAGTTCTGCGGGCGCTGCCAGGGGTCGGGGTCTGGACGTCTGCCGAGACGCGACAGCGTTCGCATGGTGACGCAGATGCCGTGTCGTTTGCCGACTTTCATGTCGCTCAAGACATGTGTTGGTGGCTCACTGGAACACGTGGTGACGATGAAGACATGCGGGAGTTGCTCGAGCCTTACGCGGGGCATCGGTACCGCGTTCAGCGACTGATGGAACTGTCTGGTGGTGGCGCTCCGCGTCGAGGTCCGCGGCTGGCCATCCCGGCACACCGCACTCATTCTCGCTAGCGCGTCAGTCGGAAGCAGCTGTTCTTGTTACCGACCGCTACCCAAAGACGCTCAGTCGGTGCCGGGCGGGAACTGCGAGGATGCCATCTCCGATTGCCAAAGCTTGCAGTTGTCCCGCGTTGTGTTCGTCCGGTGTTTGAACTGGTGCTCCCACTGAGCCAGTCCAGCGAAGTTGACCGTCGAAGACGTCGAATCCGTAGACTTTGCCAGAAGCCGCACCCACGTACGCGACGCGGCCGGAGATGACTGGGGCGCTCACGAGCGTGCCGTCGCCTGCCTGTGACCACAAGACAGTTCGCGAAGCCGCGTCGATGCTCGTCAGGGTTCCGTTCTGCATCAAGAACCCGGTGTCATTGCGAAAAGCTGGCGTTGTGTCAGAGTCAAAAGCACCGGCCCGTTCGCCATCGCTGGTATTGAGGACTTTGGGTGTCTTGCCTGCGTCATCGCGGATCCAGAGTTTGCCCCGGTGCAGCACGGCCGTCCGACCACCACCGCCGCTGCAATTCGTGGTGTGCACCCACTTCGACTTGCCAGTCAACGAGAAGCGGTAGGTAACTTCACACGCGAAGGAGACGAAGACACTGCGGCTGTTGACGGCGGGTGAACTCTCGTCGCCGTTCGCGACACCGCGGCTCCAAATGACCGCGCCGGTCGCTTCGTCAACCGCGTAGAGCGTTCCACCCGAACCGGCGCCAGTGACGTAGACGACCCCACTGTCTGCGGTAGGTGGCGCCGTGAATGAATACTGGCCCGGAAGGTTGCGAGACCAAATCGGCGTGCCTGTTGACGCGTCAAAAGCTTGCAGCTTTCCGTCGAAGTTGATTGCAAACAGCCGACCTGCGTCGTAGGTCAAGCGACCGATTCCATACGGCCCGCCAAGGTCGACAGGACCCCACACCTTGCCGCCGGTTTGGGCATCAAAGGCATGCACGTTTGTGCCACTGGTGTTTCGGGTGGAAGTGACGAAAACCAGATCCTGTGCGATCACCGGGTACGAAACGTCGCCCTTAAGCCGAAGCGTCCACAGTCGGGTGAGGTCGCGAGGTAGTGCGGAGCCTGGTGCGCGACCATCGTGCTTTGAACTGATCTGGAAGGCGGTCGCGTCGAAGTACTCCGGCGCAGCCTCCGAGTCGGTGGAATCACCTGCCTCAGCAATGCTTGGCAAAGCAACGACCGCGAGAAGGGACCCGATTGCCACCATCTTGGTTAGACTCATTAAGCCCCCCACACGGCGTTGGATCAATCAGCGTGACCTATGAGGTCGGAACAAGGTTACCAAGAACCACTGAGTTATCTGGCGGATCGACAACTGAGCTGAACCTGGGCCAAGTGGCTCAGGGCTGCTACCGCTCAGCCATGACAGCGATGTGGTCCTTGTGTGGTCGGTCGGGTGCGGCTCCATCGGCGTAGCCAACGGCCACTGCCCCCATCGGCTCCCACGCAGCAGGGAGTTTCAGCTCGGCACGCACGACGTCGGGACAGAACATCGTGCTGCTCACCCAGGCCGACCCCAGACCTTGCGCCGCGAGCGACACCAGAAAGTTCTGAACACCTGCGCCCATAGCAACCAAGAACATCGATCGTTCGGCCGTCGTTCGACGTTCGTCCGGATAGGTGTGACTTCCCTGCATGACGAGGCAGGGAACCACAAGACACGGCGCTTCTCGGAGCAGGTGGCCACGGCGCACTCGTCGATCGATCTCGGCTGCTTCCAACCCATCTCGACGGGGGTCCACACGCCATTGCTGCGCCATCGCATCAAGCAGCTGGACTCTGGTCGATGGTTCGCGCACAACGACAAACCGCCATGGGTTGGTGTGGTGAGGCGCTGGAGCAGTGATTGCGTCGGCTACTGCGCGTTCTAACACGCTGTCGGGCACCGGTTGCTTGAGGAAACGACGGATGGTTCGTCGAGAGCGCAGCACGTCGCCCGTGCCGAGCCTGAACAGGTCCTCCTCAGGTGGGCGAACCAGGGTGCCGGCTCCCGGGCCGTGGTCGGAGAGAACGAGGTGGCGCAAACCCCGTACGACCGCGACAGGACACCCGCTGGCTTTTCCCAAAACGAGGTTGGCGGCGCCAGCGATCTCGTCTGCAACGGCAGGCTGCGTGACGTGTAGCTGCGTGCCGTGAGTGTCCGTGGTGCCGGCCAGGTCCACGGAGACCGATACTCCGGAGGCGCCGATCGCGATATCGGTCTGTCCTACGCGCCATGGGCGTCCAACAGTGTCGGTGATGATGACACCGAGCTCCACCTTCAGTTTCTGCTTCAGGTCTGTGCGAAGTCGGTGAGCGGAGTCGTCGGGGGCAATGGGCAGCAGAACATAAGAGCCCGGACTTGTGTTACTTGTGTCGACGCCAGCCGCCGCCATGACAAGACCGTGACGCGTCTCGACGATGGAAAGGTCGTCACGTTCGGCAACAACCCGAGTCGTCTCCATTCGCACGTGCTCGCTGCGTGTACCTCCGACGACGATCCGTCCCTCAGCCTTGCTGACAACCTTGCTGGTGACGACGACGATGTCGCCGTCTACCAAGTCGGGTCCGTGACTGGCGATGAGCTCAGCTAGGTCGGCTCCCTTCGCAATCTCCGGAAGCCCCTCAACTGGAAGCACCTGTAGTGGTGTCACGAACAACTCAAGCCTTGATTTCGACGGCGAGATCGAGCGCCGCGCCTGCGATAGCGGCTGACGTTTCGGTGTCAATCATGAGCAACGGGCGCGCGCGCGTGACCATGCCTGGGGAAGCGGCGAGTGAGGCATCCTGTTCGTCGACAAGCCACCCGTCGAGCAGACCGCCTGCGAGCCGAGCGCCGTAGTGAGCCGCGACCGACTGCGCGTTGGTTTGCACGCCGATGGCGCGTAGGCACGCGTCAGCCATTCCGCGAACGGGAGCGCCCGAGATGATGGGTGAGACTCCGACTACTGGCGCGGCGGTTGTGCGAATTGCGTCCGCAACGCCGGGCACCTGCAGAATCGCTCCGATGCTCACCACGGGGTTTGATGGTGGCAGCAGCACCGCGTCGCAGTCGCTGATCGCCTCCAAGACACCGGGAGCAGGCTTGGCTTGGTCTGCTCCAAGGAAGACGAACTCTTGGGCAGGCACCGAAGCTTGTAGTCGCACCCACCATTCTTGAAAATGGATCGCGCGCTTTCCGTCACTGCTCTCGGCGCTATCTGGATCGTTAATGACCACATGGGTTTCGACCGGTTCGTTGCTCATGGGGAGCAAGGTCACTCCCGGCTCCCACCGAGCGCACAATGCCGCCGTCACATCGGTTAGTGACCAGCCCGATCGGAGCATTTGCGTGCGCACGATGTGCGTTGCGATATCGCGGTCGCCGAGCGTGAACCAGTCTGGGGCAACCTCGTAGGCGGCGAACTCCTCCCGAACGGTAAACGTCTCATGAGCCCGCCCCCAACCTTGTTCGTCATGTATGCCGCCTCCGAGCGTGTACATGACGGTGTCCAAGTCGGGACACACTCGCAGTCCATACAAGGTGATGTCGTCAGCGGTGTTGCCCACGACCGTGACTTTGGCTCCGGCGTACTTGTCCCGCCTGACGGACAGGTGGTGCAGCAGGCCAACCAGAAACCGCGCCCCCCCGATGCCGCCTGCAAGTGCGGTGATATTCATGCCGCGATCCTCGCAGTCGAATGTTCTCGGACACCTGGGGGAGTGCAGTAGCGTGTCGACGGTGGATAACGATCGACCGCCCGTCGACGACCATCCCATGGCGACTCGGTGGGCTAGATCGTTGGCGTCGTGGGGGATTCCACAGCCGATTCTGGATGCTGCTCCGCGCGATCCGTGGGGTTTTCCCGTAGCTAGGTTCGCCGGACGTGCGGACCGTGCGGTTGCCCATCCGGGCGGGGCTTCCTACGAAAGAGCCGTCGCGGCTTTGAGTGATGATCCAGGGTCAGTTCTTGACGTCGGGGCCGGTGCTGGCGCCGCCTGTTTGCCGCTGGCGCCGATGGCGACCCTGCTGACCGCTGTGGACGACAAGGCCGAAATGCTCGCTGCTTTTGAAGAGCGGGCCACCCGGCTCGGTGTCTCGCATCGAAGTGTTCAAGGCTCCTGGCCAGCAGTCGCTGGGCAGGTAGATGTACACGACGTCGTCGTGACGCACCATGTCGTGTATAACGTCCCGGCGATCTCGGCCTTTCTGCGGGCCTTGACTAACCACGCGAAACGCAGAGTCGTTGTCGAGCTACCACCTCGTCACCCACTCAGCTGGATGAACCCACTCTGGGAGAGGTTCCACGGGATAAGCCGTCCCAGCTCGCCAACTGCAGACGATCTCGTTGCGGTGCTTGAGGAGCTGGGGGTAACTCAGCTGGACGTCGATCGATGGTCGGCCGACGCTGAGTCGAGTGATGGATCCGACTCAGAGGACCCGGACGCAAGGGCGGCGCTGGTCGCACAACGACTGTGTCTACCGCAGGAGCGCGAGCCCGAGGTCGGTGAAGCGCTGCGCGAGATGGATTCGGGCTATCACCGAGAACTCGTCACCGTTTCCTGGCAGGGCGGAGCCGGCGGAAGCGGCGGTTAGCTATGTTGCACCGAAGGCATGCTCGTGATCGGAAGACGGACGACAAACCGGCAGCCACCGTCGACATTGGCGACTGTGACATCGCCCTGATGCGCTTCGACGATGCCCTGAACAATCGCTAGACCAAGGCCAGCCCCACCGTCGGGTTCCGGTGTGCGCGCCGGCACGCCCCGCCAGCCAACCTCAAACACACGACCGAGATCTTCTGTGGGAATTCCGCCGCACCCGTCAGTGACCGACACCGTGGCCGAGCCCATGGCGTCCACGTGAGCCTTGACTTCCACCGACCCGTCGTGCGGGGTGTGTCGGATGGCATTCGCGACGAGATTGCTGAGTGCTCTGCGGAGCTCTCGTTCGTCGGCAGACACCGGATGAGCGGCGTCTGCTACGCCAACGAGTTTGACTCCCCGTGCCTTTGCAACCGGCTCAGCGGCCGCCAGTACATCCCCGATCACATCGGGTAGGGACAGTCTCTGCAGCGCCAAGTTGAGTGAACCACTTTGGATACGTGACAGCTCAAACAGGTCGTCAACCATCGACGACAGTCGCTCGACCTCAGTTCGGATCTGATGGTGGTAGCGACTCGGGTCATCGACCACACCATCTTCAAGCGCCTCGGCCATGGCTCGTAGTCCGGCGAGCGGCGTTCGGAGATCGTGCGAAACCCAAGCAACAAGTTCTCGGCGCGTGCGTTCGGCCTCTTGTGCGCGGATCTGGTCTTCGGTTTGCTTAGCACTGGTGATTTCAAGTTGTCGAACTTGCCGTGCAAGCAGTACCCCGACGGCTACGGCCATCACGCTCGTGACCGCGCAGACCACCAGGACCACCCCTAGGTCATGCGATGACAAGAACATCTGTTGCGCGGCCGCGACCACCCCAACGGCCATCGCGACCACCGCCGTGATTGGTGCGATGACGGTCGCCGCGCGCAGTGACCGACGGCTAAGCAGTCTTAGCGTGGCCCAGCCGATCAGTCCGACTGCCGCGGCTGTTGCAGTGGCCGTCAGCGTGATCGAGGCCCATGGGCTCATGAGTTGGACTGCGCCTCAGAATCCCAGCGATAGCCCACTCCCCAGACAGTGACCAGTCGGACGGGCTCTGCCGGGTCAGGCTCGATCTTTTCGCGGAGCCGTCGGACATGCACGGTGACCGTCGACTGGTCGCCAAACGACCAACCCCATACCCGGTCCATGAGTTCGGTTCGCGTGAACGCCTTGCCGGGGTTCGACAGAAAGAAGGCGAGTAGGTCGAACTCGCGCGAGGTGAGGCTCAGCGCCTCGCCTGATCTGCTCGCCCGGTGTGCTGTGACATCGATAACCAGGTCGCCGTCGGTCAGCTGCGGGGCTGCAACCACCGAGGAGGCGAAGTCACTAGCGTCGGCAGAGTTCATGGTTGTCCGTCGAAGCACGGACTGGACGCGAAGCACCAACTCACGGGGGCTGAAGGGTTTGGTCACGTAGTCGTCCGCACCGACCTCCAGACCAAGGACCCGATCGACCTCTTCTCCCAGCGCGGTCAGCATGACCACCGGTACGTTGCTCGTTTGCCGCAACCTCCGGCACACCTCGAGACCGTCGATGCCAGGCAACATCAGGTCCAGAATCACCAAATCCGGGGGATGCTCGTGCGCGCTGGTAAGCGCAGCTTCCCCTGTCGCAACGCGTGTGGCCGCGAAACCAGCCCGTTCGAGGTAGCTGACGACAACCTCCGCAACGGTGGGGTCGTCGTCGACAACGAGCACACTAGGCATGACCTCAGAGTAGGCCGACGGGCTTAGCGCAGACATGATGCGTTCACGCTAGTAGTGGCCGGCGGCCGATCCTAGACACATTCGATGACGAAGGTCTTACCGAATGCTGACGCGTAGTGTCGGGCTCGTGGCCAACGAAGCCGGTGTGACCAATGACGTGCAGGTGATGAACCAAGACGAGCGGCAAGCTCCGACGCTGGCACAGATCAGACGGGCGTTGCGGCGCGCGAAAGCCGGAAAGTCATTGGATCTCCGCGAGGCGACAACGTTGCTCCACGCACGTGATGAGGAGTTTGACGAGCTGCTGGATGTGGCCAGCGCTGTCCGTGATCGCGGTTTGTTCGATGCCGGTCTGTCTGGTCTCATCACGTATTCACGCAAGGTGTTTGTCCCTCTGACACAACTGTGCCGGGATCGTTGTCACTACTGCACCTTTGTCAAGGCACCGGCCGAAGTTCCCGAACCTTTTCTGTTGCCCAGCCAGGTGCTGGAGATAGCAGCCCGGGGCGCGGAACTCGAATGCAAGGAAGCCCTCTTCACCTTGGGCGACCGGCCGGAGTCTCGCTGGCCGCAGGCTAGGCAGTGGTTGGCCGAGCGTGGATACGAGTCAACCTTGGACTACCTACGCGCAATGGCTGTCCTGGTTTTGGAGGAGACGGGACTGCTGCCACACCTCAACCCTGGGGTGATGAGCTGGTCCGAAATGCAGCGGCTCCGACCGGTCGCACCGTCTGCCGGCCTGATGTTGGAAACGGCCAGCGATCGGCTGTGGCGCACGCTCGGCCAACCGCACTTCGGTTCAGTCGACAAGGAGCCGGCTGTCCGGCTGCGGGTGCTGCAGGACGCGGGCAGACTGTCGATCCCTTTCACCACTGGGATTCTCGTCGGCATTGGTGAGACTCGGGTCGAGCGAGTTGAGGCGCTTCTGGCGATCCGCAAGATCGCCAACGAGTTTGGTCACATCCAAGAAGTCATCGTGCAGAACTTCCGGGCCAAACCCGACACCGTTATGCGCGGAGCGAACGAGCCATCCTTCGATGAGTTTCGCGCGACCGTCGCGGTCGCTCGGTTACTCCTCGGACCAGGGATGCGGATCCAGGTGCCGCCCAACCTGTCCGACAGTTCGTTGCTTGGCGGACTGGTTCACGCGGGTATCGACGACTGGGGCGGCGTGAGCCCACTGACACCAGATCACGTTAACCCGGAGCGCCCGTGGCCCCAGCTGGAAACGTTGGCCAAGGTCACGACCGATTCAGGCTTCTCGTTGGCTGAACGCTTGACCGCGCATCCGAGGTACCTGCGACGCACCCAGACCTGGGTAGACCCTCGGGTGCAACCACACGTTGCTTCACTCGTGACTGCGCGGGGCTTGGCACGAGAAGGGACACGCCCGCACGGGCAGCCTTGGCAAGAACCCGATGCGTCGTGGGCGAGTAGTGGCCGCACCGACCTTCACGAAGCTGTCGACCGGGCTGGCCGCTTACTCCCCCAGAGGTCGGACACGCATGAGGCGTTCGGGAACTGGGATGACGTTCGGCGCAACGCTCGAGACGTCCGTCCGTCACGACTCGAAAGTGACCTCGCAGCCGCGATGCGCGTGGCGAGCACCGATCCGGCTGCATTGTTGGAGCCAGAGTACGAGTCGCTGGCTCTCGCGTTGCTCCATGCCGACGGCGAAGGGCTGGACGCCGTGACTCGTCTGGCTGATGAAATCCGCCGGGACACGGTGGGCGACGAGGTGACGTTTGTCGTCAATCGCAATATCAATTTCACCAACGTTTGTTACACCGGCTGCCGATTCTGCGCTTTTGCTCAGCGCAAATCAGATCCCGATGCCTACACCTTGTCTGTCGACGAAGTGGCCAGGCGAGCGACGGAAGCCTGGGCTGTCGGTGCGACCGAGGTCTGCATGCAAGGCGGGATTGACCCAGCTCTTCCCGGCACGGCGTACGCAGACCTGGTACTAGCCGTCAAAGCGGCAGTTCCTGACATGCATGTCCACGCGTTTAGCCCGATGGAAATCGTCAACGGAGCATCACGCAGTGGAGTGTCCATCGACGACTTCCTAGCGTCACTGCAAGCAGTGGGGCTCGACACGCTGCCGGGTACCGCTGCCGAAATCCTCGATGACGACATTCGATGGATCTTGACGAAAGGCAAGTTGCCGACGTCGTCCTGGGTTGAGGTTGTGACCGCCGCGCATCAGCGTGGAATCCGAACGAGCAGCACGATGATGTTCGGGCATGTCGATCAGCCTCGGCACTGGCTTCAACACTTTCGGGTGCTGGCCGCGATTCAAGATGAAACCGGTGGCTTTACCGAGTTCGTTCCGCTTCCCTTCGTCCACCATTCGGCGCCGCTGTACTTGGCCGGCGCTTCTCGCCCTGGCCCCACGACGAGGGAAAACCGGATCGTGCCTGCGGCTGCGAGGTTGCTGTTGCACACCAGGATTGACCACATCCAAGCGTCGTGGGTCAAGCTTGGAGCCGACGGCTGTCGGCAACTGCTGGTCGAAGGCGCCAATGACCTGGGCGGGACCTTGATGGAAGAGACGATCAGCCGCATGGCAGGCAGTCAGCATGGGTCGTCGATGTCGGTCACCGACTTGGCTGGGATAGCCGAGTCGCTGGGTCGCCCGGCTCGAATGCGCACCACGACCTATGGCGTGGTCGACCCTGAGCGGTTCCGCGTCGCGCAAGCCGAGGACGGGGTGCTAGCGGCTAAGGCGCAGTAGGTCTTTTCAGCTGGTGCGATCAGGAGGGCGGCTAGGTCAGTCGAGCAGGTATCCGACATAGACCCGCTTGACCTGCGGAAATGGCCCTCTCGCTTCGTCATCCACAGGTTCGTGACCGGAAATCGGCCAAACGGTTACCAGACGAGGGCTTGACTTTCAGTGAGCGACGCGCGTGTAATTCCACGCATGTCGTTCAGCCTGGACGCGGCAACAGCCGCACCCCGGGGAAGGACAGGGGACGCGCAAGGGTCGAGGAGGAGCGCGGTGAACGAGGTAATGAGCGAGACGTGCGAGGTCGTGCCGACCGACGAGGAAGAGCTCGGCTGGCAGGAAAGGGCGCTGTGTGCCCAGACCGATCCGGAGGCATTTTTCCCTGAAAAGGGCGGATCCACCCGAGAAGCCAAGAAAGTCTGTCTCTCGTGCGATGTACGTGGTGACTGCCTGGAGTACGCACTGGGCCACGACGAGCGCTTCGGCATCTGGGGCGGTCTGTCAGAGCGTGAGCGCCGTCGACTGAAGAAAGAAGCGGTCTAGCGCAGGGTTCTGTCCCGGTGCTAAGCCCGTGGCCAGTCCCCGGTTCGGGGCGTATGAGGTGAGCGTGTCGCGCCGCGTAGGGTGGGGCGCCGCCCGCCATGAACCTTCCAAACGACGAACTCGACGCGGATCGCCGCGCGGTGCCCGACGACGACGTCGCGCACCCTTTTGCCAACCCTTCGGCTGATGAGCCTGCGCCTGGCCGGGTCCTCGCCGTGCTGGTGTGTCACAACGGTGAGCAGTTCGTCCCCCGTGCCTTGCGCGCACTCGCTGCCCTAGACACCAAGCCGGACTGGCTCGTCGCCGTCGATGTCGGTTCTGAAGACGACACGCTCGCCCTTCTCCAGGTCGCGGGGAGCCCGGTCAACGAGATTCTTCGGGTGCCGGAAGGGACCGGATTCTCGCTGGCTGTGCACGCCGGGATCGATGCCTCTGGAGCAAGCGACTGGGTGTGGGTTCTGCACGATGACAGTGCACCCGAGCCACGCGCGCTTGGGGAGTTGCTCAGCGCAGCCGATGGACAGGCTTCGGTCGGCGTCGTTGGTCCCAAGGTGTTGGGCTGGGACGAGCCACGACGGTTGCTTGAGGTCGGCATCTCCATCAGTCGGTCAGGTCGTCGACACACCGGTCTTGAAGACGGTGAGCAGGACCAGGGGCAGCACGACGGGCAGCGGGATGTACTTGCTGTCGGAAGCGCTGGCGCGCTGATTCGGCGCGAGGTCTGGGATCGACTAGGCGGTTTCGACAAAAGTATTCGGCTCTTCCGCGACGACGTCGATTTCGGCTGGCGAGCCAACCTGGCCGGCTATCGCGTGGTCGTTGCCACCGACGCCGTGATTCATCATGCCGAGGCCGCGGCGCACGGTAGGCGGCGCGGACTTCGTCGAATCCACCGAGACGACCGAACCAGTGCGCTCTACGTTCTACTGGTCAACAGCACCGTGTGGACGTTATGGATGCGATGGCTCTGGTTGGTCTTCGTGTCGCTGGTTCGGGCGCTGGGCTTCCTGGTCGGCAAGTCACCGCAGGAAGCAGCCGGTGAGATGAGTGCCATCGGCCAGGCCCTGTTCCGCCCCCGACCTATTCGACGCGGACGTCGTTCACGTCGTCGTCGCCGTGAAGTGCCGCAGCGCTCGCTGCGCCGACTGTTCCCCCCGCCGGGGCAACAGCTTCGGCAAACCGCAGAAACGTTCGCAAGTTCGCTGACCGTCACCGAGGAAGTCGAGCCGTCGTCGGCCCTCGAAAGCGGCTCGACCGACGAAGACCTGGACGTTTTCGCCACCACGGGCTCGGGTCGCATTCGTCGGTTGGTCCGTCGTCCGGGCTCACTGCTCTTCATCACCTTGGTCACGCTCGGTCTCGTCGCTTGGCGAGGGTTGTACCGAGGCGGCGTCCTTCACGGCGGCGCGCTACTCCCAGTGCCGAACGGCGCGTCGGACCTCTGGTCGACCTACTTGGCATCGTGGCATCCGATATCAGCTGGGAGCCCGGTGGTAGCGCCACCTTCGTTGGCTGTGTTTGGCGGCTTCGCCACGCTCGTGTTTGGCAAGGCCACGTGGGTAGTCCCAATAATCATGGTGGTTGGTCCTGCGTTGGCGGGGTTGGTTGCTTACTGGCTGCTGACAACTCTTGCTGTGTCGACCCGACTTCGCCTTTGGGCGGCGGTTGCCTATGCACTGAACCCCGCGCTGCTTGCGGCCATCATGCAGGGGCGATGGTCCACCGTTGTGGTGGCAGTTGTCCTTCCGCTGTTGGCCTTTGCCACCGTCCGCGCTTGCGGTGTTCATGGACGCGAACCTTCGGGAAGGGCAGCGGCAGCTTCCGCATTGCTGCTGTCGATCGCGGTGGCAGTGGCGCCTGTGATGTTGCTCCCGCTGGAGCTGATCGGTGTCATCGCGGTTCTACGTTTGGCGTCGGCGCACCGCGCACGGCTGCGGTTGACCGCTGCATTGCTTGCTCCTGTTGTGTTGCTTCTGCCGTGGGTTCCGCAGGTGTTGAGCGACCCAGCATTGCTCTTGCTCGAGCCCGGTGTTCCGTTGTCGGATAACCCTGCGCCGCCATGGCATGTGCTGTTGTTGAACCCCGGCGGACTAGCCGCTCTTCCGCTGGTGCTTGGTGTTGGGATCGTTGTCGCTGGCGTTGCAGCAACTGTCCGTGCCAGCGACGTGCGGGCCATCCGTTACTCCATTGGTTTCGCCATGGTGGGCTTGGCCTGGGCGTTGGTCATCACATCCATCAGCATCACCCCAGGTTTTAGTGCCGTGCCGGTGGCGCCGTGGGCGGGCCCGCCGCTCGTGTTAGCGGCTGCGGGGTTGATCGCAGCTGCCGCTATCGCCGCGCGGTCTAGCCGGCGTCGCTTGGAATCTCGCGCGCTGTCGTGGCGGCAACCGGCTCTAGCGTTAGTCACTGGCGTTGCAGTGATCCTGCCGATCTTCACGGCGGTTTGGTGGATCGAGTCAGGTTCGTCTGGTGTCTTGTACCGGGGGGTTGCAAACCCGATGCCGGCATTCGTGCGTGCGCAGTCAGAGCTGCCAACCCAGATCCGCACGCTGGTCCTTGAGCCGAGCAGCGGTCGGTTGACCTACACGTTGCTCAGGCGGCAGGACTCCCAGTTCGGCGACGTCGAGATTTCGCCGCCAGCTGCGAAACTCAGTGATTTGGACGCCGTGGTCGCTGACCTGGCCAGTGGTCGTGGGAGCGCGCCCGTGGACCAGCTCGCGCAGTACGCAGTTCAGTACATCCTTGCGGTCCCTCCGGTGGATCCCGCCCTTGAAGTCGCATTGGACTCAGCTCCCGGTCTCCTGCGCGTGGCAAACCCCGGTGAGTCATCTCTGTGGCGACTGCAGCGACCCACCGGTCGACTACGCGTGCGGGACTCCGACCGGACGAGCGCCGTTCTCCCGTCAGGAACGGTCGACGCGCAGGTGCCGTTGCCGGCGGGCACTTCCGACCGGCTGTTGGAGTTGGCCGAGTTGGCTGACTCGGGCTGGACCGCCAGTGCAAACGGCGAGGAACTGGGCAAGCAAAGTGTGGCCGGTTGGTCGCAAGGCTTCGTGGCCACTGCGGCGCCCGACACAGTGGTGATCGAGCACTCCAACCGAGGGCGGTCAGTGATGTTCCTCGTGCAGCTGCTCGCCTTCGTTGTTGCGGTGGTGATGGCACTTCCCAGTCGACGCCGTAAGCAAGAGGTGGTCGTATGAGCGACCGAGAGACATCTGCCGGCGGCCCGACTCCGCCACGGTCGAACATGTCGTGGCTGCGGCGACCGATGACTCACCTATTGCTTGTGGTGGCCGTTCTCGTTGGCGCTGGCGCACTAGCGACTGTCCTTGCTCCTTCGGTTCGCGGGCCCGAGGCAGCAGCGACCTCTCAGGTGCCCGTGAGCGAGACGCTCGTCGCGTGTCCCGGCCTGCGTTCGCGTGAAGGTTTTACCGAGTCGACCGTCGCGGCTGCAACGCCGCCGCAGGTCAGTGGAGTCGATGCCGGCGAGGCCGGAACGGGTGTCGTGCGCACGCTTACTAAGGACCCATCAGACGACAAGACACTGATCCAGCTCTCGGCGCCGGGCGACCGAGGCGCATACACCGGACGCAATGGCGAACGCGACTCGGTGACCGGCTCGGCGCAAGGATCACTAGCGCCGGGATTCTCCGTGACGCAGACCGAGCGGACGGTCGACGGTCCTGGCCGCGGCCTCGCCGGTACGCAGTGTCTGCCGACGAGCAACGACTTTTGGTTTGTGGGTGCGGCATCCGGAGTCGGCCAGGGAGCGGTGCTGGTGCTGACGAACCCAGAAGATGCGATCGCGACCGTCGATGTTGACGTGTTTGGGCGCAGGGGACCGGTTGATGCGCCAGGAGCGCGAGGCATCGAGGTGCCAGCGCGCAAGAGCGTAGACATCAGACTCGACCAGGTGGCTCCTGGCCAAGCCGTTACGGCGTTGAATGTTCAGGTCCGCGTTGGTCGCTTGTCCGCAGCGGTTACCGAGACCGATGTATTTGGCCGAGAGCCGCGCGGAACCGACTGGATTCCTGGGGCAGAGCCGCCTTCGACCGAACTCGTCGTTCCTGGAGTGCCCGCAACAACGCAGGGTCGTGATTCCTCAGTCCGGCTCGACGTCGTCGCCCCCGGAGAAGCCGCGGTGGCATCGATTCGTCTGATCACCCCCGAGGGAACGTTCGCGCCGCAGGGTGCCGATGTGATCGACGTGCCTGCTGGAGGCATCAAGTCCGTCGACCTTACGGACGCACTTCGCGGCGATACGGCAGCCATCGAGGTGACGTCTGACGTGCCCGTGACAGCCGGGGCGAGGGTCTTCCTCAATCAGCCCGGACTTTTCGGCGACCTGATGTTTCTCGCGGCGAGCCCGCCGCTTGGCGCACCAGCTGTAGTGCCTGACAACCGGATCACCAAAGACCTCGCGACGCGACTGCTACTCACCGCACCCGTGGGTGACGCAACCGTGGACGTGTCGGCATTTGCTGGCGACCAGCAGATCCCGATCGATCAGGTGGACCTCGCCGGTGGAACCTCGTCGACCCTGAATATTCGTCCACCGCGCGGTCTCAAACGTTTTGGCCTCGTCGTGACACCAGAGACCGGGTCATCTGTCGTGTACGGCGTTCGCATGCTCGATGAAGAAGGGCCGCGCGGACCACTCGTCACCTCGTTCCCGCTGCGAACTGCGCGGCTGCTGGCGACCGTTCCGGTCACCATCCCTGACGTGCGCGCGGGGACAGTCGACCGCTAGCTGCTCATTCGCCGTACTCGGGGTCGATGTCTTCGGGGTCGGTATCCAGCACGCGACCCATCTGCTCGGCCAGGACGTCGCGGACGAGGGCGATCAACTCGTCATGGTCCGCGCATCGCAGTTCGATCGGTCGTCGGTAGAACGTGATCAACTGCCGCGGCGGAGTCGTTCCGGGCGGTGCAAGTGTTCTCTTACTGGTCGCCGCAAGCGGTACCTCGCGTTGCTCCCAGGCGGTCAGCAGCAGCCTGTGGGGAGGGATGTCCTCAATCGCGAACTCCATGGTCTCGAGTTCGTCTGGCCACCGGAGCTCAAGCCGTTCGACCGCGCTCAAGACAACGTCGTCGAAATGGGCCGCTCGGCTGCTGGACGCTGGGACGGTCGGTGGCGCCAGCGGGCCCCGCAGACCTCTGCCATGACGATCACGACGCACCCTTGGGGAGGCCATGGGCGCAGGCTAGCGGCGGGCGGGTCCCTGCGACACGGCAGTTAACGGAAACGACACGATGAGCCGCGTCTTCGTTAATCCGAGATTCCGACCAGTGGCGCGGGTACCGTCACGCAGCGTGAGTCCTATGCGGCGTTGCTCAAGAACGGCCTGTAACCGGCCAGCCATCGCCACGCTCACCTACGTCTATGCCGACTCAACGGCCGTCTTAGGCCCGTTGGCCACGTACGCCGAACCTCACTGCTACGACCTGTGTACGGTCCACGGTGAGCGCCTCACGGCCCCTCGCGGCTGGGAAATTGTTCGGCTGGCTCCAGACCCCGATGCCCTCGGGCCAACCAGCGATGACCTAGAAGCGCTGGCTGATGCGGTACGTGAGGCCGCACGGCCGGTTGCGCACGAGGTAGACGATGGTCACCTGCGGCCAGAACATGGCCGTCGGGGCCACTTGCGGGTGCTTCCTCCGCTCGCTGACAGCGGGTCTGACCCGGCCCCTAACGCGGTCGCCGACCCCGTGGACGCCTGACTTCCTTCGTTTTCTTCGGTTGTCGGACGCCCATGTTGTCCGTTTCATCCCTTTTGTCTCTTTAATGCTATTTACGTAGAATCGCCCTGAACTCAACCCCAACCGGGCTGTTTGCCGATGAGCAGGCATTGGCTCGAGACATCAGCACTCATATCTGATCACACGGAAGAAGCCCGCCATGCCCCGCTCAGCTGCTCCCGCCCTGTCTGTTCCGCTCGGTTCGTTGACCCAGCACGGCGCTCGGGGGCAGGCCAGCTGTGCTGCCTGCTCCAGTGAGCGCGTCACCTCGCTCAGCATGACGCTGACTGACGGCACGCCCGTCGAGTTCGTCTCGTGTCACCGCTGTGAGCACAAGACCTGGCGCGACGCCAGCGGCATCGACCGTTCCGAGCTGGCCGTCGACTCGGTGCTCGACAAGACCCGCAAGCAGTAGCCAGAGCCGCCCCGGCTTCGGGATTCGTCGGCGAACACCTGACGCTGACGATTAGGCTCCCGCAGTGTGGCCAGCGACCTGTCGGCGATTTTCAAGGCATACGACATCCGTGGTGTCGTGCCGGACCAGCTGAATCCGGACGTCTCTGCTGCCATTGGTGCTGCTTTTGTCGCTGTGCTGCGCGATCAGGGAGAAGTCCCAGGTGTTGTGGTGGGGTACGACATGCGTCCCACATCGCCGGAGCTTGCCGGCGCGTTCGCAGCTGGTGCGTCGGGGCAAGGAGCCGACGTCACGCTCATTGGGCTGGCGAGTACTGACGAGCTCTACTGCGCGTCCGGACTTCTCAGTCTGCCGGGTGCCATGTTCACCGCGAGCCATAACCCAGCGCAGTACAACGGGATCAAGCTTTGTCGAGCGAACGCTGCCCCCGTCGGTCAAGACTCGGGGTTGGGAGCTGTTCGCGACCTTGCAGCACAGGGACTGCCGGTGCCGCTGGCTGAACATGGAACGTTGATAGAGCGCGACATGCTGACCGACTATGCGAACTACTTGAGGTCGCTCGTTGACCTGTCGGGAATTCGACCGTTGACGGTCGCGGTCGATGCCGGGAACGGCATGGCCGGACACACCGCACCGGCCGTGTTCGCGGACCTGCCACTCACCATCATCCCGTTGTACTTCGAGCTGGATGGCACCTTCCCCAACCATGAGGCGAACCCGATCGATCCGGCCAACCTGCGTGACTTGCAACAGGCCGTGCGCGAGTCAGGTGCTGACATCGGGCTTGCGTTCGACGGCGATGCGGATCGCTGTTTTGTGATCGACGAAAGAGGTGGGTTGGTTTCACCCAGCGTCCTCACGGCTTTAATCGCAGCCCGGGAGCTGGCTCGGGAGCCGGGTGGAACCGTGATTCACAATCTCATCACCAGCCGGACCGTTCCCGAAGTCGTACAGGAGCTTGGCGGGACTGCAGTTCGAACGAGAGTCGGTCATTCATTCATCAAGCAGGTGATGGCCGAGACCGGTGCCATCTTTGGTGGGGAGCACTCAGGTCATTTCTACTTCCGAGATTTCTGGCGAGCTGACTCGGGCATGCTGGCTGCGTTGCACACGCTGGCAGAACTCGGCCGGCAGGACGTTCCGCTTTCTGAGTTGCTGGCGCAGTACGACCGCTACGCGGCAAGCGGCGAGATCAACTCGACGGTCACCGACGCCGACAAAGTGGTCAGTCGCATCCGCGACCAGTGGCAAGATCGGGCGGGCGTCCGCATCGATGACCTCGACGGATTGTCTGTCGACGGTGACTCGTGGTGGTTCAACGTACGGGCGAGCAACACCGAACCGCTCCTGAGGTTGAACGCAGAAGCGCGGGATGCAAGCACGATGGTGGAGATTCGTGACGAGGTGCTGGCAACGATCAAGGGGAGCGGCACATGAACATCGACCCACGACTGCTGGCGATTCTCGTCTGCCCTTCATGTCGCACGGCCGTTCGCGCTGACGAGGACGCTAACGAGCTGGTGTGCGAGAACCCTTCCTGTGGGCTGGCCTATCCGGTCCGAGACGACATCCCCGTAATGCTGATTGACGAGGCTCGATCTCCAGGCCCCACCGCATGACCGGCCTCGGCATCGACGTATCGGTGCTCGACGACCCGGCTGCGCTAGCTGATGGCGACCCTTCGTCGATGTTGCGTGAGGTTGCAACCGCGGGAAGTCAAGTGAGGCAGGCGCTGATCGCGTGTAAGGAGTCCGGGCTAGCCGGCGTAGCGCGCGGTGGTCGACCACGGGCCGTCGTGGTCTCCGGAATGGGTGGGTCCGGCATCGCTGGTCATGTACTGCAGGCTGCGGCTGGACCCGAGTGCCCCGTCCCGGTCGAACGCATCCGCGGGTGGGGGTTGCCGGCGTGGGTGGGCGCCGATGACTTGGTGCTGGCCGTCTCCAGTTCGGGGCGGACGGCGGAAACGTTGGCGTGCACTCGGGCCGCACTGGACCGAGGCTCGCGCGTGGTGGTCGTGGCTGCTGCCGGATCACCCTTGGTCGAGTTGGCCATCTCGGCAAACGTGCCTTGGGTCCGCGTCCCGGACGGTCGTCCACCACGTGCCAACCTCTGGGCTCTTTCGGTGCCGTTGCTGGTGGCTGCGCATGACATCGGAATCATTGATGCGGCTGCTGCCGAGTTCGGCGTCGTCGCCGATCTGCTCGACGATCTGGCAGAGCGCTGCGCTCCCGAGCGGCCGACCGTTGACAACCCCGCCAAACAGCTAGCCTCGGCGATGTCGGGCACCATTCCGATGATTTGGGGAAGCAGCGACCTGGCCGGGATCGCGGCGTACCGCTTGCTGTGCCAGCTGGCGGAGAACGCGAAATACCCATCGGTCAACGGCGTGCTTCCGGAGGCGCTCCACAACCAGGTGGTTACGTTCTCCGAACCAACCATGGCTGGCCTGCGACTACACCTTGTCGTCCTGCGTGACAGTGTTGAACACCCCAAGGTAGCGGTGGCCGCTGCGGCGGCCGAGCAGTTGGCTGACGAATCTGGGGTGGCAGTCAGTCGCCTGCTCGCAGTAGGGGAACACCCACTCGAGCGGATGGCGAGTTTGTGTGCAATCGGCGACTTCGCAAGCGTCTACCTCGGTCTGTTGAATGGTGTTGATCCGACCCCGATCATGCCTATCCAGGTATTGAAGGACCGGTTGGCGGCTGCATCAGACCAGGAGACGCGGTAGCCGGTGAGCACCGAAAGTGGCGTCAAAGCCATTCTCGCTGCCCTGTTGGCCAACCTCGGGATCGCAGTCACGAAGTTCGCCGCCTATCTGGTCTCGGGCTCGTCGTCGATGCTTGCCGAGTCGGTGCACTCACTGGCCGACTCGGGCAACCAAGTGCTGCTGCTTATCGGTGGTCGGCGCGCGCGTCGAGAAGCCAGCGAGGCGCATCCATTTGGATATGGCCGCGAAAGATATGTCTACGCCTTCGTGGTGTCCATCGTGTTGTTCTCCGTCGGTGGCGTCTTCTCTATCTACGAGGGACTCCACAAGATCCAGCATCCCGAGGAGATCACGAACGCGATCATCCCGATTGCTGTTCTGCTCATCGCGATCTGTCTTGAGTCGTTCTCGATGCGGACGGCCATCGTCGAGTCGAACCGCGTCAGGGGCCAGCGGTCGTGGGTGCAGTTCATTCGGCATGCGAAGGCGCCAGAGCTCCCGGTGGTCCTGCTGGAGGACTTTGCCGCCCTGATCGGACTCGTCCTTGCCATGTTTGGAGTCGTAACGTCCGTCGTCACCGAAAACCCGGTATGGGACGGCATCGGAAGTGTCTGTATCGGTGTCCTGCTGGTGGTCATCGCACTCATCTTGGGTGTGGAGACCAAGAGCCTGCTCGTGGGGGAGGGCGCAAGCGCAGCCGATGTCGACGACATCAGGACAGCCTTGATTGCTGGGGACACGATCGACCGGGTGATTCACATGAAGACGCTCTACCTTGGGCCCGAGGAGTTGATGGTTGCTGCCAAGGTCGCTGTGGCCGGTGACGTTCCAACTCATGAGCTGGCTGCTGCGATTGACGCGGCTGAGCTGCGGATCCGGCGGGCCGTTCCGGTCGCCCGGGTCATCTACCTCGAGCCGGACTTGTTTGACCCTGACCGACAAGCCCAATCCGAACTCGACCAGCAACGCGACCCGTGAGGCACAACCAGAGCGGCTCGCTAGGCTATGTCTGTGACCACATCAACCAAACCCCTTCGCCCCGGTATCGACTTTTCCGTAGCTGACCTCGAGCTCGCTGAGTTCGGTCGCAAGGAGATCCGCCTGGCTGAACACGAAATGCCGGGACTCATGTCCATCCGGCGTGAGTACTCGAGCTCGAGGCCGCTGGCAGGTGCTCGCGTCACCGGGTCCCTCCATATGACGGTGCAGACTGCTGTGCTGATTGAGACCCTCACTGCACTCGGCGCGGAGGTGCGCTGGGCTAGCTGCAACATCTTCTCCACCCAAGACCACGCTGCGGCAGCAATAGCGGTTGGCCCAGAAGGAACTCCGCAAAACCCGACGGGGGTTCCAGTGTTCGCCTGGAAGGGTGAAACCCTCGACGAGTACTGGTGGTGCACGGAGCAGGCGCTGACCTGGCCGGGTGAGGGTCCAAACATGATTTTGGACGACGGAGGCGATGCGACGCTGCTCGTCCACCGAGGCGTGGAGTGCGAGAAGTCTGGAGTTGTCCCCGACCCAAGTACGGCCGAGAGCGAAGAGTTTGAGGTCGTGCTGCGCCTGCTGGCTCGGACGCTCGCGGAGTCGCCCACCAAGTGGACCAACATTGCTGCTGACATCAAAGGGGTCACCGAGGAGACCACGACCGGCGTGCACCGGCTGTACCAGATGCTCGAACGGGGTGAACTTCTCTTCCCAGCCATCAACGTCAATGACTCGGTCACCAAGAGCAAGTTCGACAATAAGTACGGTTGCCGTCACTCGCTCATCGATGGGATCAACCGCGCCACTGACACTTTGATTGGTGGCAAAACCGCGGTCGTCTTCGGATACGGCGACGTCGGGAAGGGTTCTGCAGAGTCGCTGCGCGGTCAAGGTGCACGTGTGGTCGTCACTGAGGTCGACCCCATCTGTGCTCTTCAGGCGGCCATGGACGGTTACCAGGTCGTGCGTTTGGAAGACGTGGTTGAAACGGCCGACATCTTTATCACGGCAACGGGCAACAAAGACGTCATCAAAGCTGCCGACATGGCCCGCATGAAGCATCAGGCGATCGTTGGAAATATCGGACACTTCGACAACGAAATTGATATTGCAGGGTTGGCCGCGCTACCTGGCGTCCGGCGCGAGAACATCAAACCGCAGGTGGATCTCTGGCACTTTGAAAGTGGCACAGCTGTCATCGTGTTGAGCGAGGGAAGACTGCTTAACTTGGGGAACGCGACCGGTCACCCGAGTTTCGTCATGTCCAACTCCTTCGCGAACCAAACCATCGCGCAGATTGAGTTGTTCACCAAGTCGGCGCAGTACCCCGTCGGTGTCTATACACTCCCCAAGCATCTCGACGAGAAGGTCGCGCGTTTGCACCTCGACGCTTTGGGCGCGCGGCTTACCGAGCTCACCAAGGATCAAGCCGAGTATCTCGGCATTCCGGTGACCGGACCATACAAGCCAGATCACTACCGGTACTGATGAGACTCGGTGTCTTAGGAACTGGGGTAGTTGGACAGTCGCTGGCATCGGGATGGTTGTCCGCCGGGCACGACGTCATGCTTGGTTCGCGTAGTCGAACCAACGAGGTTGCCGTGGCGTGGGCTGCTGAGTCGGGCCGAGCAGCCAGCAATGGCACCTTCGCGGACGCGGTCGAACACGCAGAGGTAGTCGTCAACTGCACTCCTGGTGAAGTTTCGCTGTCCGTGCTGAATGGCGTCGACACTGCAGCCTTCGGCAACAAGGTTGTGCTGGACGTATCGAATCCGCTCGACTTTTCGGCAGGCTTCCCGCCGACACTTTCCATCGTGAACGACGACAGCCTGGGCGAGGCAATTCAAAGATGTCTACCTGAGGCCCGGGTGGTGAAATCGCTGAACACGGTGACAGCGTCTGTGATGGTCGAGCCTTCGCGCCTCGACGGACGACATGATCTGTTCGTGGCCGGGAACGACGCAACGGCGAAAAGGGTCGTGACCGGTCTGCTCGCCGATCTTGGCTGGGATGCCGCGGACGTTCATGACTTGGGTGGCATTGACGCAGCGCGTGGAATTGAGATGTACCTGCCGCTTTGGCTGCGGCTCATGGGGACCATCGGTGGCGCCGAGTTCAACGTCCACGTGGTGCGTTCCACTGCGCCAAGCGGGTGAGTCGAGTGGCGCGGGTACCCATAAATGCTGGCAGGCTATTGGGGTGACAACCGAGCCGACACTTCAACCAGCGCCTGGCTGGTACCCAGACCCACACAATCCGACTGGTCAGCGTTGGTGGGACGGTGCGTCCTGGACCCGCCATGTCGTGGTGCCGCAGTACTTGGTCGCCGAAGGTGGCGCGCAACAAGTGGGAAACGTCAGCACCTCCGTCATCGGTCCACCGCAAGGACGGTGGGGGCTTTGGGACATTGGCTGGACGGCGCTGGTCGTTGCCGGGATGTTCGTCGCTGGCATCGTGCTCGTCATCGGTCTGGTCGCGCTGCGCCCAGACGCGCTCAACGGTGGAGCCCTCAGCTATGACGATCCGACCGTTGCCTGGATCTTGGTCATTAGCCAAGGACTGGTGATGGCTGGATTGGCTGGCTGGCCGTTGGCGGCTGCTCACTGGAAGGGTGACGGCTGGCGGAAGTCTTTTGGTTTCGTCGTGAACGGTCGCGCGTTCCTGATAGGCGGGCTTGGCGGTATCGCGACGTTCGTGGTGTTGGCGACACTGACGTTTATCTCGTCGGTGGTGATCGGGGAGCAGGTCGATTCGGCTGCCGCTGAGGTTGTGTCCGGCATGGCTGATGTCACGTGGGCCTACGCGGTGTTCTTGGTGTTCATAGCGATCGGGGCGCCATTCGTAGAGGAGATTTCCTTCCGCGGACTGATGTGGGGCGCGATCGTCAAACGAGGGTGGTCGCCGTGGCTTGCCACGTCCGTATCGGCTGTCGCGTTCGGACTTTTCCATTTTGAGCCGATGCGAGTTGTTGCGCTGATTGCGGCTGGGTTCGTACTGGGAACGGTTCGCCACTACGCCGGGTTGGGTGCGTCCATGCTCTCGCACGCGGTGGTCAACACAATCGGTGTGGTGGCACTTCTCGTTTCGGGATAACTTCGGCGGTTGCTGGCTGTTAGGCCTCTTGTGGCGGCTTCGCCGCTTCAACAAGTGCTGGCGCAAGACCCTCATGTCGCATTCGAAGATCTAGGTACAGCAATGCTCGAGCGACCGAGACGATGGGGTAGGCGAGTACGCCAATCAGAACACTCACGAGGTAGCCGAGCAGCACGAGCGTGACCGCGCCCTGGCTGAGTACCTGATCTGCGTTGGCGAAGGCTCCAAACGACGTCAAGAATGAAATAGGTGCCGACACCAGTTGCAGCGCGAACGCGTAAGTGACTTGAACCAACAAGATGAGCCCGACTACGCGCCAAAAGCTCTTGCTTGAGAGCGTCCAGGATCGCCTCATGGAATGAGTTACCGAACCCTTTTCCAGCGTGAGCGATGCTGGGGCCGCAAACCACAGGTAGCTCAGCACCAATCCGGGCACGATGCACACAAACAGTCCCGCAAGAATCGCGATCCCCAGGACCACCCCCAGCAGCAACACTCGAGGCAGCAGCGGTTTCAGCTGACTGATGACTCGGGCCGAAGTCGTGTCGCGTCCAAGGACCGCGCGAGACACGACAATTGCGCTCCCTGCGTCGATCACTGTGAAAGCAACGATCTGGGCGAACAACCCAAGTGCAAGCCAGGGAAGGAAGCTGACGAAGGAGTCTGTGACCGCCGACAGTGATGTGGTCACCTCGGAAGAAGAAGCACTCGGATCGATCGCCTCGAAGGCAGCAAGGTCGCGAACGAGTTCCTGCGCGGCAAACAGGATGGGCAGGCAGACGATCGCGGCGATGGCTGCGACCGCCGCCGAAACCGTGAGCAAGGGTCGCCACTGTTGTCGGACGGTGGCGAAGGTGCCAGAGAGAAAATCGTCAACGCCGAGTGGGCGGAGCGGGATGATTCCCGGCTTCTCCTCGGGTTTGCCGGGTCGCCAGCCAGGTGGCAGCGTCATGCCGGGGCCGCCAGCTGGAGGCATCAAC